>JADFNK010000153.1 GCA_022563405.1 Gemmatimonadota bacterium
ATACACGGACGAGACATTGGGCTTCGGACTGTCGTTGGCGACCGACTATGAGCAGAGCCTTCAGGGCTTCGTGGGTGGCGAGGGAATGAGCGTGGGCGAAACCTTTTTCCTGGGCAGCAGCGGCAAAAAGGGACCTTTTATGGTTGTCGCCGAGCTCGGTGTTTAGCCCCGACATGTTGTACGAGAGTATCGTCGAACGGGGCTCGCTCATGGTCGTTCCATCATGGTCGTTCCATCCGGATTGGCGGATTCGCTCAATACCTCGAATGTTATGGGACTGATGGGGGCCGCGACCGCAGATCCTTCGAATCCTGAGTCCTTGTTCGACAAAGAGTCGGACTCGACCGGGAAAGACAAAGAGTGAGCGCGATGCCCCCCGACTCCGATGTGAGGTCACGATGAGCACGAAAATGCCCTTGGGGGACTGGCCGAGTCCTGCGTTGCCGAGCCCTTCTTTGATGACCAGACGCGACGTCCTGCGGGCGTTCGGAATGATGGGCGGTTCATCCCTGATGATGGGAGCCATGAGCGCGTGTGGCTTGATGGGCGTCTCGCGCCCTCGACCGGAGCTGCAAGGCAGGCCGCCGGACACGAAGGTGATCGTGCTGGGCGCCGGCATGTCGGGGCTCACGGTGGGATACGAGCTGGGGAAGCTGGGCTACGACTACCACATCCTGGAAGCCCGCGAGTGGGTGGGTGGCCTCTGTTGGACGGTCCGGCGCGGGGCGGAGCACACGGAGGTCGGGGGCGAACACCAGGTGTGCGACTTCGACGAAGGGCAGTACCTGAACGCCGGCGCCTGGCGGATTCCGAACGACGACGAGGGAGTGCTCGGTTATTGCAAGGAGCTCGGTGTTCCGCTGGAGCTGTTCGTGAACTGGAGCGACGCGAACTACATGTGGGAAGAAAACCCCGAACGGGGAGCGCTGGCCGGCAGGCGAGTGCGCTTGCGGGAGGTCAAGGCAGACCTCTGGGGATCCACGACGGAGCTGCTCGCCAAGGCGATGGAGCAGGGCCAGATCGACGCACCCCTTTCCGAAGAAGACCAAGAGCTCCTGGTCCGGTTTCTGGTCAGAGCCGGCTACCTGGATTCCGACGAGCTCGTGTACCGGCCACCCAGGCTGCGCGGTTCCGGGGATCAGAACCGCTACGATCTGAGCGCGCTGCTCAACTCCGGGTTCGCAGCTCAGGTCCGGTCGCTGAACGCGGGTACCGGCGGGCCACATCCCGTGTTTCAGCCCATAGGTGGCATGGAGCAGATCCCGCTCGCCTTCGAGCGAGCCATCGGCGACAAGATCACCATGCAGGCCGAAGTACGGTCCGTCCACCAGACCGAGGACGCCGTCCGCGTGGTCTACAGGGACACGAGAACCGGACGGGAACACGAGGAGATCGGGGACTACTGTGTGTGTTGCCTGCCGATGTCCATACTGCAGAGGATCGACGTCGACCTGTCGCCCGCCATGGCCAATGCCGTGAACGAAAGCGGCCACAGCAACAGCGCGAAGATGGGGCTGCAGATGAAGCGGCGCTTCTGGGAGGAGGATGACGGGATCTTCGGGGGCCACCTCTTTGGAAGGAGTCTTCAGCTCGGAGAGTTTTCCTACCCCTCCAACGACTACTTCACCGAAAAAGGAGTGCTGCTGGGTTACTACGGCGGCGGCGGGACGGCCGGGCTGAGCGACATGCCCATCCAGGGCCGGATCGAGCACGTGCTCACCCAGGCCAGCAAGGTTCACCCCCAGATGCGAGAGGAATTCGAGAGCGCCTATTGTGTCTGGTGGGAGAAGGTCCCGTACAGTCTCGGCGCGTACGGCCGGACCCCACCGCCGGAACGCTTGCAGCAGCTCAGCCAGGCAGACGGCCGGATCTACATGGGTTCGGCGGGCGCCAGCTCGCAACCGGCGTGGATCGAGGGTGCCATCCAGTCCGCCTGGAGGTCGGTCGAGGCACTACACGAGCGGGTCATGCGGGGATAGCGGCTGGTCCCCATGGAGAAGGACTATCCAGCGTTTCTGCGGAACTTTCGCTTCCAGCGCTCCCATAGGCCCCACGCGATGAGGAACGGCGCGGCCAGCACCACGCCGAAGGAGCCCGTGCCCGTATCCTGCATGAGGATCCGCAAACCGTCGTTGTCGAACCGGGTGTCATCGATCACGTAAGTCCAGGTGGATGAGGGCCTCAGGAGACCAGCCTGCTCCCAGTCCACGCCGTCGGCCGAGATCTCGATGGTCTCGTAGGTTTGTACGATGTCATCCTCGATGCGCTCGAGCAGCGCTTCGAACGCCTCGAACGTGAGCTTGTGGTACTCGTCCACCGGCTTCTTACCGCCAAGCCGCACGAGGTGAATCCCGCGGCGGATCTCGGCAACCTCTGACAGGTGGTCCGACCAGCAGCGATCGATGATCCGCAGCATGATCTCACGCTCGATTTTTTCCACTCGCTCGTCGCCATGGGACGCTCGCAGCGCAGCGTGACGCTCGGGGCACCTGTCGGCTAGCAGCGAGACTTCAGCACTCCCGTCCAGAATCGCGTCGCGCCAGTCGTGAACATGGTGGCGCTGCTTCTCGATCATATCGTTGTACTGCCCGGTTGCGCGTCGGAGGTCGAAGTTCTGGCCCTCGACGATCCGTTGCGTGCGAGCCACCTCCCGGCGGATCACCTTCGAGTGGAGCGGATCGGGCTGCCTCTCGGGCAGGAGCCGTTTGGGGATCAACCGGTTGACGCCAAAACGCTCCAGGAGCGGATCTTCCAGGCTGATGAAGAACCGGCTCTCACCCGGATCACCCTGTCGACCGGCTCGCCCTCGAAGCTGGTCATCGATGCGCCGGCTCTCGTGCCGGTTGGTGCCGATGACGTAGAGGCCTCCGAGAGCGACCACCGCGTCGCGCTCACGCTCGGACGAGCCACCCAGCCTGATGTCGGTGCCTCGTCCGGCCATGTTGGTGGAAATCGTGACGGCGCCCAGCTTCCCGGCTTCGGCGATAACCGTGGCTTCGTGTTCGATCGCGGACAGGAAGGCCGGGTCGTGAAGCTCCCCGCCGGTATGGCCGGCGATGACGAGTGGGACCCGGGCCTCGTCGATCAGAATTGAATCGGCCTCGTCCACCAATGCGTACCGGAAAGGCCGCTGCACCAGATCGGCGGGCGCAAGACTGAGACGGTCGCGAAGGAAATCAAAGCCGGCTTCTTTGGCGGTCAGGTAGGTCACGTCGCAGCCATAGGCCTGCTGTCGCTGCTCGCGCGCCATGCCTTCCTGGATGAAACCGACGGTGAACCCCAGGAATTCATAGACGGGACCCATCCAAAGCGCATCACGACGGGCCAGGTAGTCGTTGAAGGTCAGGATGTGCACGCCCTCGCCCGTCAACGCCTGGAGGCAGGCGGGGGCCACCGCGGCGAGCGTCTTGCCCTCGCCGGTCTGCATCTCGATCAGATGACCGCGGGCGAGCGCGACACCGGCCAAGATCTGAACGTCATACGGCCTCAGCCCGATCGTGCGATCCGCGGCCTCGCGAACGAGCGCGAAGACCTCCACCAGCAGCTCCTCCAGGGGATCCTCGCTATCTGTTCCGGCCGTGGCCCGAGAGCGGATGTCGGCGGCCCTGGCCCGCAGGCCGTCATCACTCTCGGCTCCGAGCCGGGTCCCCTCCGCCG
>JADFNK010000084.1 GCA_022563405.1 Gemmatimonadota bacterium
TGCAGCAGGCTGCCGAAACAACTCTCCACATTCGACGCTTCGGTCTAGCCCTGGGCTTCAAGCGCACGGAGTCACCCGGAGGCGGCCGGCCGTAGAGATGAAAAACCATTAGACATCGGTGGTCGCAGGCCCAACCCTATAAGTAGAGCTGTAAGTAGAGCCGCCCGTCTCCGGGGAGTTCGACCGATGCGATCGTTCCTGATGTCTGTCACCACTCTGATCCACGGCCTGTTCACCACCATGGTCTTGTTGGTGCTGGCCGACGTATGGTCACCGACATTCAACATCGAAGAGATCCCGGCATGGACCGGGGGCCAGGCAGTGGCCGTCTTCGTGGTCGTTCTGACGGTGTCGTTCGCGCTGGGGATCGTCATGCACACGATCTCGCGAGGGCTCCTCCACAAGCAGAAGCAGCAGTGGACCCTGGACGTCTTGGCTAGCGGGGCGGTGGAAAACCGCCTGTCGAGCCTCGGCAACATCTACCCCTCGCCGGGGGGTCCCAGCTATGCGGAGCTGTGGGACGAAGAAGAGAAAGACAAGCACGACCGCGCGTGGAGGGCGGCCATGTTCATGCAGGGAGTGGAGTACCAGATCATGGTCCGTGCACCCCATGTCTTCGACACGATCCAGGTGTATCGCCAACAGTACCGGATGGCCCGGGGATTCATTCTCCCGTTGTTAGTCCTGGCCTTCATCCTCCCCTTCTGGGCTCCCGTCGCCGCCCTCGACACCGCCGGGTCGATCGGGCCCTTCCCGATCATCCGCTCTCAGATGTTCATGGTGAGCCTCCTGGCCTCTGCCGTGACCTTCCAGTCGTTTCGGGAGCGGGCGTACCGGTACGCCGCTGCGAAAGCCCTGGCATGGGTGACGCTCGAAGGGGTCGAGGCGAGAGGAAAGTCGCTTACCTCGGTAAGCTGAACGCGACGTACTCCGTACCGGAAGGTGGTCCCATTCGACCGCCACCCGCGGCGATAACCACGTACTGTTGGCCATCGACCTCATACATCGCCGGAGTGGCGAATCCTGCCGCAGGTAAGTCAGCCTGCCACAACATTTCCCCATCCCGAACATCGTAGGCTCGAATTTTCCGGTCTGGCGTGGCGCCGATGAAAATCAGCCCGGCCGCGGTGACCACCGGTCCACCGTAGCTCTCCGCACCGTATCCTGATCCTTCCTGATCGGGGTAGTCGCCAAAGGGAACCTGCCAGTCGATCTCGCCCGTTGCCAGATCGATGGAGTTGAGCGTACCCCAGGGCGGTGAGTTACCCGGCAGTCCCTCATGATCGCGTACCCGCAGATACCCAGCAAAAGCGTACTCGACTTCAGTACTCGGGGGATCCTCTTCTTCCGATTCCGGGGATCGGATATGTGTCAACGCGGCAGTGCGCTCCATTTCGTTGAGATGTTCGAAGCTCGGCATACGACCGCGTCCCTCTCTTATGATTCTCACGGTCTCACCACGACTCAGCCGATCACCGATGTCCACCAAGCTCGGCCCAACGTCCGTCCCCTCACGATCGATCCCGTGACAGGCTCCACAGTTCTCGGCGTACACGTTTCTGTTGCTGAATCCAACTGGAATCTCGTACAGACGAACGATTCCGCCGATCTCCTGGGCATTCAGAATGAGTCGGTTACTATTCGGATCGAAAGCCGAGCCACCCCATTCCGCGCCTCCGTCGTAGGCCGGGTAGATGAGCGTACCGGCGAGCGTCGGTGGCGCCCACGGCCGTTGATCCAGATCCTTGATCACGTCGTTCACAAAATCGACGGCTTCCTGGTTTCGCGTGGTGATCTCGAAAGTCTGGCGGGTAAAAGCCACGGTAGACACGGGTTGAGACCGGGCGGCTCGTTCTCCGGGCAGGTCACTGGGAAGCGTCTCCACTTCTTCTATGTCGTAGAGAGATTCTCCGGTATCACGGTCGAAGACGAACAAGTGCCCTGATTTCGTGGTGACCGCGACGGCATCGATTACTTCACCGTCACGTTCCAGCTGCACCAGAGTGGGCGGCGAAGGAAAATCCCTGTCCCAAAGGTCATGACGCACGGCCTGGAAGTACCAAACCAGTTCGCCGGTTCGAGCATCGAGGGCGAGTAAGCAGTTGGCGAACAAGTTGTCACCCAGACGCGATGCTCCGTAAAAGTCCGGTGCGGCGGAGCCAGTCGGCACGAAGAGAAGCTCACGCTCCACATCCAAAGCCATTCCCGTCCAGTTGTTGGCTCCCCCTGCGGTGTCCAACGCACCTTCCGCCCAGGTTTCGGATCCCAACCCCCCGACCAGAGGGAGGCTGTTGAATTGCCAGACCAGATCGCCGTTGATCGCGCTGTAAGCACGGATTACACCGGCATGGGATCGATCACCCTCACCGGTAGAAAAGCCCAACACGATCAGATCTTCGAAAATGATGCCGGGTACGCTGATAAAAAAAGGACCGGAGCTCCGGCTCGGCGTGAGATCGAGCCTGCCGTTCTCGCCAAACTCTTCAACGGGTTGCCCGGTGCTCGCCTCCAGCGCGATCAGCTCCCGACCAGCGGTGTAAAACAGGCGAGCTTCATCATCATTCTGCCACCACATGAGTCCACGTTGGGCCGACCCACTACCACCGGGATCGTGACGCCATAACTCTTCACCGGTCGCTGCGTCGAGGGCAAACGCGACAAGTCGCGGTGACAGGCCATACAGCACGCCGTCAATGATGAGCGGGCTGGTATACATGGTCGAACCGCCTCCACGCGCCTCACCCGAGTCGTAGACCCAAGCCACCTCGAGCTCGTGAACGTTGTCGCGATTGATCTGATCCAACTCGGAGTAGTGGCGACGGCCCGGATCACCCAGATAGGTAGACCAGTTGCTGTCCTGCGCGTCGAGTGAACGGGCCGTGCAGAAACACAACGAGAAGGTAGCGAGAGCAAAGTAAGTGAAGGCTGGGCCTTTGTTCACGGACAATCGGCCCCCAGGTGAAACCGGATGCGCGCCTCCAGGTTCGCATCCTCGAAGGTCGCGATGGTGTGGTCGGCATGGTCGCTGCAAAGCTCGGTGGGCGGAAATCGGCCGTCACGGTTGGGTGCTGACGGTGAAGGTGGACGGGCCGGCAGGACGGCGGGCGGGGGCGCCTGCGAGTAGCCCGCTGGTGGCCATCGGAGCCGGACACCCTCACCTCTCGCTCGAGCCTCTCTCCGGGCCTCGGCGCCTTTCTCCAGAACCTCATCGACGACCGCTCGCATGCGGTTCTGCAAGAAGTTGCACGACTCTTCCACCCTTCGTGTCCGGCTCCTCATCTCCACCCCGTCCTCGACCAGGCCGTCTCGGTACTCCTCCCGCTGTTGGCCTATGAGATCTTCGAAGCTCTCCCACGCTGTGACGAGGTTCGGCGGCGCATTCGGAGGCCGCTCCCACACCGGGTAGCTTTCGGTGATATCGAAGCGTATCTCGAAGTTGGTTGCACGGCATCGACCCGTCCCCCCTCCCCCACGTACGCTCTGCCGCGCTTCCGGGTCGTAGGTCCACCGGGCAAAGGAGCGAAAGCTCGTCCACCCCGCACCGGGGCTAACCGTCTGCATCTGCGTCAACAAGGCCTGGGCCGTGCTGCCGCGAATCGTGTAGGGTTGTTCGACGACAACGCTCAACCGGACGCCGCGTCGGACCTCAATCTGCGCGCTGGCCGGGAGTTGGAAGAGACTGGTGACCAACACTGGAACAACGAACCGAAGGCCATGCCGAACAAGCCTGATTCCGAGTTGGGCCCTTTGCATAAACCGCCGCTCCTTCAGAGGACACCACTGCGGATATTCTAGGGGGGCGGTTGGTAAGCCGCAATCGCTGGTGGTGTCGGAGAGGCCGAACCGCGTATGTTGTCGAGCGCGTCCCGGGACGCTCGCGCCCCGCCGCAGATTCCGATCCTTCCGCCCAAGGGAGAGCTTGCCGTGAACAAGAACGGACCAGCCCGCCGACTGACCCGCCGGAACTTCGTCCAAGGTGCTTCGACACTCGCTTTGGGGGGCATGATCGTGCCGCGACACGTCCTGGGTGGGGTGGGATATCAGGCTCCCAGCGACACGCTCAACGTCGCGATCGTCGGAGCGGGAGGGAGGGGCGCCGATGACGCACAGGAGCTGGGAGCTGAGAACATCGTGGCCGTCTGCGACGTGGACTTCGACCTGGTGACGAGCAAGGTCGCCGACCTCAGGGCGGAGGATCGCGATGGGAACCCCCGCCCCAAGGTCGTGCGTTGGCAGGAGCAATTCGCGGCCGCAACCCGGTACAGTGATTTCCGTGAGATGCTCGAGAAGCAGAGCAACATCGACGCTGTCCTGATCGCCACACCCGACCACACACACGCCGTGATCGCGAAGGCGGCCATGGAACTGGGCAAGCACGTCTACGTGGAAAAGCCTTTGACGGCTACCGTAGCCGAAGCCCGGATGCTCGCTCGCGTCGCCAAAGAGACCGGTGTCACGACCCAGATGGGGAACCAGGGGCACTCGAGTGACGATGCGCGCCTGATCAACGAGTGGATCCACGCCGGTGTGATCGGCGACGTGAGTGAGGTGCACATCTGGACGAACCGACCCATCTGGCCCCAGGGGATCCCGGCGCCGATCGCCCCCGAGGAGATGCCCGACGGGACGGATTGGGGGCGAGGCTCCATAGACAGGCGGATCGCAGCCGCCGTGGACGGCGGTTATGAGCAGCCCCTGGCGCTCGACTGGAAGAACTACGTGGGGCCCATCGCCGAGGATGTGGCCTACCACCCCATCTACCACCCCTTCAACTGGCGGGGTTGGACCGCCTTCGGTGTGGGGGCTCTGGGCGACATGGGAGCGCACTTGGTGGACCATCCGTTCTGGGCTCTGGATCTGGGGTACCCCACCAGCATCCAGGCCACCTCCAGCCCATGGGGCGGGCCCCGGAGGGCACCGGTGACCTACCCCGTGGCTATGACGGTCCATTACGAATTTCCGGCCCGGGGAGAGCGGCCCCCGGTGAATATGCACTGGTACGACGGCGGTCTCATGCCGCCCCGCCCCGAGCTACTCCCTCCGGACGTCCCCATGAACAGGGAGGGAGGCGTCATCTTCGTAGGGACTCGCGGAATCCTCATGCACGAGACGTATGGAGATAACCCGCTCCTTTTCCCCAGCGAGCTCCACGAATGGGCGGCGACTGTGGCCCCAACCTACCCGCGCATCGAGGAGAGCCACGTGATGAACTGGGCCCTCGCTTGCAAGGGAGAGGCGACGGCGACGACCCCCTTCGACTATGCGGCCCGACTCACCGAAGTGATGCTCCTCGGCATCGTAGCGCTGCGCACGGGTCAAGGGCGCAAGATCGAGTACGACGGAGAGAACATGCGGGTCACCAACATCGAGGAGGCCAATCAGTATCTGACGCGCGAGTACCGGCCCGGATGGTCGATGTGACCGGGGCGTCGGTCACCGCCCGATTCCGGGCTCGGCTCCTTCCGGCTCTTGGCGTCGGGATGCTGGGATGCGCTCCGGTGCTCTTCGCGGGACACGCTGGGGCGCAACAAGCGCAACGCCTCGAACCACCGATCAACGCGCTGACCGACGCCGAGCGCGAAGCCGGCTGGGAACTCCTCTTCGACGGGCGCACCACGGACGGGTGGCGCGGTTACATGATGCGCACGGCGCCCGACGGCTGGCAGGTGGTGGACGGGGAGCTCACCCGTGTGGGACGGGGACGGGACCTCATCACCACGGACCAGTTCGAGAATTTCGACCTGACACTGGAGTGGAAGGTGGAACCCGGCGGGAACAGCGGCATCCTGTTTCGCGCGGTGGAGGGCCCTGAACAGATCTATATGGGGGCTCCCGAAATGCAGATCCTAGACGACGAGAACCACCCCGACGGTCGGTCGCCCCTCACCTCGGTGGGGTCCAACTATGCGCTCCATCCGGCGCCCCGTGGCTTGGCACGTCCCGTCGGCGAGTGGAACTCCCTGCGCATCCTCGTGAACGGCAACCATGTGGAGCAATGGTTGAACGGCGTGCGCACCGTGGAATACGAGCTGGGCAGCGCCGATTGGCTGGAGCGGGTCGCTGCCAGCAAGTTCAGCCAGTGGCCCGAATACGGGCAGGCATCCAGAGGCCACATCGGACTCCAGGAGCACGGGGACAGAGTCGCTTTCCGGAGCATCAAGATCCGGCGCCTGCCGTGAGCAAGGCCCAACAGGAATACGACGTCATCGTAGTCGGCTCGGGCGCCGCCGGTGGTATGTGCGCCTACCTCCTGGCAGTCGAGGGCGTGCGGGTCCTCTTGCTCGAAGCCGGCCGGAATTACGACCCCGTCACCGAGACCCCCATGTTCGACCTCCCCAGCGCCGCACCGCTCAGGGCGGCCGGGACGCCCGAGAAACCCTTCGGCTTCTACGACGCCACCGTGGACGGAGGCTGGCAGGTCCCAGGAGAGCCGTACACATCAGCCGAGGGCACCAACTTTCGCTGGTGGAGGGCCCGCATGCTGGGGGGGCGCACCAACCATTGGGGCCGCATCTCGCTCCGTATGGGGCCGTACGACTACAAGCCCTTCTCGAGGGATGGTCTCGGCTTCGACTGGCCCATGTCGTACGAGGACATGGCCCCGTATTACGACAAGACCGAGAGGCTCATCGGCGTCTACGGATCCAACGAAGGGCTCGAGAACACACCCAACTCATCCCCTGGGGTCCTTCAGCCTCCACCCGCCCCGCGCGCCCACGAGCTCTTTGAACAGCGCGCCTGTGCGGAGCTGGGCATCCCTGTAATTCCGTCCCACATCGCCATCCTTTCCGAAGTCCAGGACCACCGGACGCTTCCGGGGCTCTTACATCCGAACAACCCGCTGGCCCAGCGCGTGCTCGGCGACTCCATGCGCTCACGGGCTGCCTGCTTCTGGGCCACGCCGTGCGGGCGGGGGTGCTCCATCAAGGCGAACTTCCAGTCCCCCACGGTCTTGATCCCACCGGCCATGGCCACGGGCAACGTACACCTGATGACCGACGCCATGGTGCGCGAGGTGACGATCGACGCGCGGGGAAGGGCGACCGGGGTCCACTACATCGATAAGCACACCGGCCTCGACGAGCAGGCCAGCGCACGTGTGGTCGTCCTCGCCGCGAGCGCGCTCTCGTCCGCTCGGATCCTCCTCAACTCCAAGAGCAACCTGTTTCCCGACGGCCTCGCCAACGGAAGCGGACTGGTGGGGAAATACATCATGGACACGGTGGGCGCGGGCGTGCAGGGCCAGATTCCGGCTTTGGAGAACATGCCGGCCCACAACGCGGATGGCGCCTCGGCCATGCATATGTATGTGCCGTGGTGGTTATACCAGGAGCAGGCCCAAGGTCGCCTGGACTTCGCCAGGGGTTATCACATCGAGTTGGGGGGCGGGCGGCGCATGCCGGGCGGTGGCACCTTCAATCGGCTGGAACGCTTCACGGGGGGATCCTACGGACAGGCGTTCAAGGAGGACTGCCGCCGTTACTACGGGTCGTTCGTGGGCTTCGCCGGACGAGGCGAGATGATTCCCAACGACGACTGCTACTGTGAGCTCGATCCGGACACTGTGGATCAGTGGGGCATCCCGGTGCTCCGCTTCCATTGGAAGTGGTCGGACCACGAGCTGAACCAGGCCCGTCATATGCAGCACACCTTCGCCGACATCATCGAGTCCATGGGCGGTCGGGTGCTCAGCACCATCCAGGACGACGGCGCCCGTGCCATCGCCGATCCCGGCGAGATCATTCACGAGGTGGGTGGCGTGTGTATGGGCGGCGACCCGTCGAGATCCGTGCTCAATTCCTTCTGCCAGTCGTGGGAGGTGGACAACCTCTTCGTGACCGACGGAGGATGTTTCCTCTCCAACGCCGACAAGAACCCCACTCTGAGCATCATGGCCGTTGCGTGGCGTGCGACGGACTACTTGGTGGATGAGCTCCAGCGCGGGAGCATCGGATGAGCAACCGTAAGCAGCGTGGCAGCAACCGCGAGCAACGGGGGGCCGAGGAACGGCGGGAAACCAGCGAGCAGATCCTCCCCATGCTCCTCCCCATGGACCGGCGGATGGCCCTGAAGGTCATGGCGGTTGCAGCGGCCATGCCAGGCCTGACGTCGTGTGGGACCGGGGCGGAGGACGCGGTCGATGGGTCCCTCTCGATCGGTGCCGCCGGCCCCGCGGGGACGGCCTGGGACCCGGATCTCCTGTCTCCGGTCATCCCCTGGGAGCGGATCCTCACTCAAGACGAGCTGGACACACTGGCTGCGCTCTGCGACATGATCATTCCGGCCGACGAACGCTCCCCTTCGGCGAGTCAGTTGGGTACGCACCACTACATCGACGAGTGGGTGAGCGCTCCCTACGACCGCATGGGCCGCGACCGCGTTCTCATCCGGGAAGGACTCGTGTGGCTCGATGAAGAGGCAGCTCGCCGCTCCGGACAGGGCACGCGCTTCCGGGATCTGAGTCCCGAGCGCAAGGACGAGATCTGCTCCGACATCGCCTACGTGCGGGAGGCGGCACCCAGATTCGAGAGCGGAGCCCGCTTCTTCGCCCGGGTCCGTGACCTCACGTCCGGGGCCTTCTGGACCACCGAGGAGGGGATGCAGGACCTCCAATACATCGGCAACGTACCGCTCGAGCGGTGGGATCCACCGCCTCCCGAGGTTCTCGAGTACCTGGGACTGGCTTGATCAACCGACGCTCCTTCCGGCACCGGCTCTCCTCCCGGCGCCGGCGCTCCTTCCGTTGACGATCGGCGGCTCTTCCTAGGGAGCTGCGTGGCTCTCATCGCGACGTCGGTGGCCTTCGCCACCGTGGGCGCCATCATGCTCGCGCTCAAGAGGGAGTTCGGGCTGACCAACCAGGACGTGGGGTGGATCGGCGGCGCGGCCCTGTGGGGTTTCGCGGTGTCGCAGCTCGTCTTCGCGCCTCTGTGTGACACGCTGGGGATGCGCTTCCTGCTTCGGCTTTCGTTCCTTGGACACTTGGCCGGTACCCTGATCATGATCCTGGCCGGTGGTTTCTGGACGCTGTTCGTTGGCGCACTGGTCATCGCGATGGCCAATGGCCTCGTCGAGGCGGCGTGCAATCCGCTGGTGGCCAGCCTCTATCCCGAGAACAAGACGGTCAAGCTCAACCAGTTCCACGTCTGGTTCCCCGGCGGAGTGGTTCTCGGTGGGTTGGGAAGCTTTGGCCTGGACTACATCGGGATCGGGGCCTGGCAGCTCAAGCTTGGCCTCATCCTGGTCCCGACGCTGGCGTATGGATGGCTCCTGCTCACCCAACCGTTTCCCTCCACGGAGGGGGTGCGGGCAGGGGTCAGCGTCGGCGAGATGTTCAGGGCATCCTTCAACACGCCCCTCATGTGGGTGATGCTGGTAGCCATGGCCATGACCGCCTCGGTGGAGCTGGGACCCAATCGCTGGGTCCCGGCCGTGTTGGAGGCTGGAGGCATGGCAGGGATCCTCGTGCTCGTGTGGATCAACGGCCTCATGGCCGTGCTTCGTTACCGCGCTGGGCCGGTCGTGAAGAGGCTCTCCCCCACCGGCGTCCTTCTCGCTTCGGCCGCCGTGTCGGGGGTGGGGCTGCTGGGCCTGAGCCTCGGTGGAGGGGGCTTGGCCACCTTCGGGTCCGCCACCGTCTTCGCGGTGGGGGTCTGCTACTTCTGGCCCACCATGCTGGGGGTGGTCTCGGAGCGGGTGCCGAGGAGCGGCGCCCTTGGACTAGGGCTCATGGGGGCGGTCGGAACGGCCATAGTCGGACTCGTCACTGCGCCCATGATGGGACAGATCGCGGACCGGTACGCCAACGAGCAGCTTCCGGTCCAGGTCACGGTGGCCCTTCTGGAGTCGAGCGCCACCACGCTGGCTGTAGGGGGCGACGCCGACGCCCAGGCGGCGGCCCAAGCCGCCGGGGACGCCGTGGCGGAATACCGGAACATTGGATCACTGCCCCAGCCCGCCACCGCTGATGCACTCCGCGCCATCATCGCCTCCGACGCGTCTCCGGAGCTGGTAGCCGAGGCTCAGTCCGTGCTCGGACCGGCGGATAACTATGGTGGGCTCATATCGTTCCGGTATGTGGTACCCCTGTGCGGTGTCCTCATGCTGATCTTCGGGACTATGTACATGCGGGACCGGCGCGGCGGTGGATATGTCATCGAGCGGATCGGGGCCTAGGAGGGTGATCGGAAATGGAGGCGGGTCGAGCGACCCACGCTCAAGGGCGTGGGTGCCCCGGCGCTTGTGCGTGCGAGTCGTGCGTTGACCGCCATCCGCTACGGCATGGTGGGCGGCGGTCCCGACGCCTTCATCGGCCCTGTCCATCGGATGGCTGCGGCCCTGGACGGCCAGTTCACGCTGGCGGCGGGTGCGTTCTCTTCGGATGGAGAGCGCTCGAGGCGGACTGGCGAGGAGCTCGGACTCGATCCCGCTCGCACGTACGCCTCGTACGAGGAGATGGTGCGGGTCGAGGCGGCCCTCCCGCCCGACGAGCGCATCGAACTCGTCTCGGTTGTGACCCCCAACCACCTCCACTTTCCGGTGGCTAGTAAGTTCCTCGAGGCCGGCTTCCATGTAGCCTGTGACAAACCCCTCACCACCACCCTGGAAGATGCCGAGACCCTGTGCCGGATGGCTGCCGAAGGGGATCGTATCTTCGCCGTGACCCACAACTACACGGGTTACCCGATGGTGAAGGAGGCCAGGGAGCGGGTACGCTCCGGCTCCCTGGGGCCGATCCGCAAGGTCGTCGTGGAGTATTCTCAGGGTTGGCTCGCCACTCTTCTGGAGGGCGAAGAGCACAAGCAAGCGGGGGGGCACAAACAGGCCGAATGGCGGGCGGACCCGAGCCGGGCAGGTATCTCCTCGGCTCTGGGGGACATCGGATCCCACGCCCACAACCTGGCCCGCTATGTCACGGGGCTCGAGGTCGAAAGCCTGTTCGCCGACCTCGGGACCCTGGTATCGGGGCGGACCCTCGAAGACGACGCCACGGTGCTTCTCCACTTCGCGGGCGGTGCGAGAGGTGTTCTCCTCGCTTCTCAGATCTCGGTGGGCGAGCGAAATCACCTCCGCCTTCGGGTCTACGGGACCCAGGGAGGGCTGGATTGGAATCAGGAAATTCCGGACCGCCTTCGACTGATGGCGGCGGACGGATCCGAGCGGATTCTCTACGTCGGGGGCTCGGACCTCTCGGCACGGGCCCAGGCGCACACTCGACTTCCGGGAGGGCATCCGGAGGGCTTCATCGAGGCGTTCGCAAACCTGTACCGGAACGTTGCCCGCACGGTGCGCGTCAAGCAGGGGTCTGCGAAGCCCGGTCCGTTCGACGACGACTTCCCGACCGTGCAAGACGGCGCCCGAGGCGTCCACTTCATCGAGACAGCCGTGAAGAGCGGTCGCCAGGGCGGATGGGTCTCCGGATCATACGAACCTCCAGCCGCAGCCGCGGCCTCGGCCGTTTGACCATGCAAGCTTGGGCCGCCCAATGCGATCGATGCCGGCCATGACACGACCGGTAACACTCTTCACCGGGCAGTGGGCCGATCTTCCACTCGAAGAGTTATGCCCCAAGGCGGCCAAGTGGGGGTACGACGGACTGGAGTTGGCGTGCTGGGGTGACCACTTCGACGTGACACGAGGAGCAGAGGACCCGGACTACTGCCAGGAGCGCCGGGAGCTACTCGAAGCGCACGGGCTCGGGGTGTGGGCTATCAGCAACCACCTGGTCGGCCAGGCCGTCGCGGACGTGGTGGACGACCGCCACCAGAGCATCCTCCCACCCCACGTATGGGGGGACGGAGATCCGGACGGCGTACGTTCCCGCGCGGCCGAGGAGATGAAGCGGACCGCCCGGGCCGCTGCCAACATGGGTGTCGAAGTGGTGAACGGCTTCACCGGAAGTCCCATCTGGCCACTCCTTTACGCGTTCCCACCCGTGAGCCCGGAGACGATCGAGCATGGTTTCCAGGAGTTCGCGGAACTGTGGAACCCCATTCTCGACGTGTTCGACGAGGTGGGGGTGCGCTTCGCATTGGAGGTGCACCCCACCGAGATCGCCTTCGACATCGTCACCGCAGAGCGGGCGCTGGAGGCCGTGGAGTACCGTGAGACCTTCGGATTCAACTACGATCCCTCGCATCTCGCGTATCAGGGGGTGGACTGCGTGGCGTTCATCCACCGTTTCGAGTCTCGCATCTTCCACGCCCACATGAAGGACGTCTGGTGGTCCTCGACCCCCATGCCTTCGGGAGTGTTCGGAGGGCACCTACCGTTCGGGGATCAGGATCGGTTCTGGGACTTCCGTTCTCTGGGCCGGGGGCGTGTACCCTTCGAGGAGGTCATCCGGGCGCTCAACCACATAGGGTACGAAGGACCTCTCTCCGTGGAGTGGGAGGACGCAGGAATGGAGCGGGAGCATGGAGCCGCCGAGGCGTGTCGCTTCGTGCGAGATCTGGATTTTCCGGCATCGGAGACCGCCTTCGACGCGGCCTTTCAGCAGGACGACGCGAATTCATCCCGATACGGGAAACCCGGTCCCGACGTCTAGTGCGTCCCTCGATACATCGAAATCAGATCTCGAGCTCACTCAGATATCGGAAACTGGCCTCGATAGATCGGAAGGCTCCGTCCGGGCGGTCATGTTCGACAATGAAGTGCTTCATTCCCGCGCGATCGATGTGTTGGAAGAGCCCGGCCCAGTCGATGACACCGGCTCCCACGTCCGCCATTTCGCCCGCGGCCGTACGATCCTTCACGTGGACCAGGGGGATGCGCCCAGGCCACCGGTTGAAGAACGCCACCGGGTCACCACCCCCGTGAATGATCCAGTATAAGTCCAGCTCGATCTGCACCAGATCGGGGTCGGACTCCTCGCAGAACACGTCGAACGCCACGCGGCCATCCATCTCGATGAACTCGAAATCGTGGTTGTGATAGGCGTACTGTAGACCAGCCGCCCGGGCTCGCTCACCGGCCCCGGTCATTGCCTCGGCCGTACGCCGCCAGGCATCGAGGTCGGTCCTCATGCTCGTTGGGATCGACGCCACCACTACGTACTCGTGCCCGGCTTCGCTCGCGTCGTCCAGGATCCGAGCCCAAGCGTCGGTCTCGAAAGTGGGTTGGATGTGAGTCGCGGGGCTACGGAGCCCCGTGCTCGCGAGCATCGCCCGGATTTCGGTCGGGGAGCGGCCGAAGTATCCTGCGAACTCGACTTCCTCGTATCCGATCGCCGCCACACGCTCGAGCGTTCGCTCCACCCCGTTCTCCATCTCCGAGCGAACCGTGTAGAGCTGAACTCCGAGCGGCTGCAGAGGCATCGTGCCGACCTCGCCTGATCCAGCCACATCGGACGCTTCACCGGAGTCTTCGCCAGGCACGGTCTCCCCGGTGCAACCCAAGGCCACCGCCCCCGCAGCCAACCCGCCCATGCGTCGTAACGCCTCTCGTCGATTGACCATCAGAGTCCTCCAGGAGTCAGCAGCGCTTCGAGCTCGGCGGCGCTCAAGCCCGCGAAAGCCGCCGTGGTACCGAGCAGTTTGAGGAGGTATCGCCTGTCCATTTCGGCTCCCGAAGAGTGGACGGCTAACTTAGAGTTCTCCCCCTCACCCCACCACCATCGCGTCCCCATAGGAGTAGAACCGGTAGCCCTCCCGGATCGCCTCCTCGTACGCCTCCATCGTCCTCTCGTACCCGCCGAACGCGGCCACCAGCATCAGGAGCGTCGACCGTGGTAGGTGGAAATTGGTAATCAGCCCGTCCACCACCTGAAAGTGGTAGGGCGGGCGGACGAACAGGTCCGTCACCCCACCCCCGGCCCCGACAACCCCCTCGTGGGCTGCACTCTCGAGCGTGCGCACTACGGTCGTGCCCACCGCCCAGATGCGCCGCCCCTCCCCTCGCGCTAGGTTGATCGCCCCTGACGCCTCGGCGGACACGAAGTA
>JADFNK010000085.1 GCA_022563405.1 Gemmatimonadota bacterium
ACATACAGGATCGCGTTAAGCACTTCGAGATTGGAGATGCTCACATTGCCGCGCTGACGTGGAAAGTAAGCCTCTATCCGCCGATATTGGGACTCTGTGATTTTCATAGCCCCAATATAATACAAATTGCCCTTTAGTGTTAACAGGCCCTAGATAGACGAGGGGAGTCCTCGGTTTCTCTGACCTGATGTACTGGGCGTGCTTCGGGCGCGTTAGGGTCTGACCCGGACGTATCTCTGCAGGTTTCGGGGGCGCGGCTCGCCTCCGTACATGTTCCCGTAGCGATCCACGGCAACGAACTCTGCTCCATTGCCCGCCGTCTCACGCGGATCTCCCCCGGGGTACAGAATAAACTCGGTCACCCAACCGGTGAGGGCGTCACCGATCCTGATCCCCATCTCCCAACCCGGGTTCTGCACGTCGTCGGATTCGGAATCGGCCACGAAAATCTGGTCGTTTTCGTCGAAAAAGATGCCGCTCGGCCGACCGAACTGCGTCCATTGGGCGAGAAAATTCCCCTGCTGGTCGAAGATCTGGATCCGATTGTTGGACCGGTCGGCGACGAACACCCGGCCTCGCTGGTCGAGCGCGATGGCGTGTAGCGTCCGGAACTCTCCCGGCGCATAACCGGTCTGCCCCCATTCCATGAGGTAAGTTCCGTCCGGTGCGAACTTGACGACGCGGTTATTCGTCCCGTTCGCATGGCCATCCGCGACGAAGATGGATCCATCGTCCGCTACGACCACGTCGGCCGGGGAGTTGAAGCCAGTGCGACCCCCTCCCGGAACGCCAGGCGTGCCGAGTGTCATCAAGACCTGTCCGGTGGGACTGAACTTGATGACCTGGTGTCCTCTCGTCCCCCCCTGGGGCGTGTTCCCTGCGGACACCCCGTCCGTCACCCACACGTTTCCGTCGGGATCCACATCGATGCCGTGGGGCCAAATGAACATCCCGCCGCCGAAGCTCTCGACGGTATTACCCTCGGAGTCGAACTTGATGATCGGGTCCAGGTCTGAATCGAGGCACTCGTTGCCGAAGCGATCGGCCCCCGCATCACATCTCACGACCGCCCAGACGTGTTCCCCGTCGGGGTCGATCGTCACATCTCCGACGGCCCCCATCTGCCGTCCCGCCGGAAGCTTGGCCCAACCGTCGACGGTGCGGAAGGGACTGGGTCCCACCTGGGCGGCGAGCCCCTCAGCCAGGATCACCATCGATAGCGCGGCCACCGCCGCCAGTAATCCGCCTCTGGAGAAGTTCGACAAGTGGACGTTCGACATACGGACGTTCGACTTGGGGACGTTCCACATGATTCTTACCTCGCTTCGATCTGTGTGTAGAAGTCTTCCATCGGTCGCCGATCCGGACGTCACCGGCTGTCCCTCTGCTGTTCCTCGAGCATCGCCTGGAAACGCTGCTCGTACCGATCGATGTAGTCCAGGAATCCGGCGCGATCGACGAACGGGTTCGGGTCACCTTCACCGCGACGCTGAAGAGTCTCGTACTTGCCTCGCAGGCCGTAGAAGGAGCCGTGTGAGCCGAGAAAGACATCGACCGGCATCGCGCGGGCTTTGGCGAATGTCGCGCGGTAGTCCTGGGCTTGGTCCGGGTAGTTCGGGTTGTCGACCAGGTTATAGCCGGGGTTCACGCCGAAGCTACAGACGATGAGCGCGTTGTAGGTCCGCCCGTTCTCTTCGAGCTCCATTCCCCAACTCGTACATCCCCTCGTGTGGCCCGGCGTGAGGTGGGCGACGAGTGTCGTGCCACCGAGTGTGACTTTGTCTCCGTCGTGCAGGACGCGGTCGATCGGAATCTCACCGGCGCCCCGGTTCATACGCCGCCAACCCTCGACGTCCTCCTCCATGATCATGATCTGGGCTCCGATGCGTTCACGGAGAAATACATCAGCGGCCTGGTGGTCCCCGTGAGCGTGGCTGCCCAAGATGATCTTGATGTCGGCGAGGTCGAAGCCGAGCTCCGCCATGCTGCGTTCGATCATCGGAATCGTTCGCTCGAAGTCCGTGTTGATGAGGATGTGCCCTTCGGGCGTCGTGATCAGAAACGTGCCCAGCCCTCCGGTACCCACGAAGTAGAGGTTGTCCATCACCTGATGGGCCGCGAACGGATCATCCCAGCCGTTCTGTGACCAGGCTTGAACGGGGGCGGCGGCAAGGAAGGCGACTGCCAAGATGAGTTTCCTCATGAGGTCTCCTTTTTGGAAGGCCGTCGAAGCCTTCCGATCCAATGTCACGAGTAAAGAAGCCCCCGGCGGCCAGGCCGCCGGGGGCTTTCGGTTCAGTCTAGCAAGGTCTCCCAAGGCCGATGGCTGGAGGCCTTCTAATGCACCGGGCCGATATCCATGCCCGGCAGGCGCAGCGCGACCAGGCGGCCGGGACGGCCGACCTGTATCACGATGTGCTGGTAATCATGGTGTAGGAAACTCATCATGCCGTACTGCCCGGGGGAGGGAATCAGAATCTCGCCCACGTGCTCTCCGGTCAGCTTGTTGTAGGCGTTGAGGACCGGGGGCCCGCTGGATCCCTCCGTTGCGTACAGGAGGTCACCAGCCACCATCTGGATGGAGTTCCCGCCGCCACCGAAGCGCGACATGTCCACGCCCTGAAGGGCCGGGTTGTTCCTCATTTCCTGGGACGGCTCTCCGATCGGAATCCAGTAGATCCGCTCGCCAGTGTTCATATCGTACGCCGAAAGCCTGTTGTAGGGCGGCTTCCAGATCGGCAGTCCCTGAACGCGGGGCAGTCCACGGCCGGGACCGGACACCCACTGGGAAATCGTGGATCCGGTGGTCGCTGGGTTGTCCGGCTCGTCCGCATCGGCACCCGACGCCACCAAACCGCCGCCACAACCCTTCGAGGAGGGCACATACAGGATTCCGGTGGTCGGATCCAACGTCGCTGGATTCGTGATGTTCAGCCCGCCGGAGCACCGAATGTTCGCGATTACACCTGCGTCGTGTCCCACGAAGAGGCGGGGCACGTACGGTCCACCGATACGGTAGTCTTGGATCAACGCCAACGCCTCTGCGCGCAACTCGGGCGTGAAGTCGATGATGTCATCGGGATCGAGGCCGAGCGGCTCGGACGGCTCAGGCCGCGTGGGAATAGGTTGGGTCGGTGACGTCCAGTTCCCCGGCACCTCGGTCTGAACTACCGGCACCTCCTCGATCGGCCATATCGGCTCCCCGGTCTCGCGGTTGAACGCGTAGATGAGTCCGGTCTTCGACGTCTGAACCAGCGCCGGAATGGCCCGCCCGTCCACCTCGAGATCAACGAGAATCGGGACGTTCGGCAGGTCGTAGTTCCACTGGTCGTTGTGGACCGTCTGGAAGTGCCATACGCGCTCGCCCGTCTGAACATCCAGGGCGACCACGCTGGTCCCGAAGAGGTTGTCCCCGGGACGGAACCCACCGAAATAGTCGATCGTCGGCGGATTCGTGGGGAAATAGACGAGCCCGAGGTTTTCATCCGCCGACATCGGCGCCCACGAAGAAACGTCCCCCGTCCACTGCCAGGCGTCGTTCAACCAAGTCTCGTGACCGAACTCGCCCGGCCGTGGAATCACGTGGAACTTCCACTTGAACTCCCCGCTCCGCGCGTCGAAGGCGAGGATGTCGCCAGGGACGTTTTCGATTCGGGTCTGGTTGTACCCCTGTTCGGCCGAGTTTCCGACCACCACCACACCGTTTACGACGATGGGAGGTGAGGAAGACGTGATGTAACCCAGCTCCCTCGGAATGCCGTAATCAGCATCGTACGTGCCGTCGTAGGCCAGCCAGGGTCCCCAATCCGCGATGAGGGGAATGAGCAGGTCCACGACCCCCGTCGACGGGAAGCCGTCGATAGGCACCGGTGAGCCGAAGTTCCGGATGTGTTCGCCGGTCTTGGCATCCAAAGCGTGGAGGAAGAACGCCGGAGAAGTGTAGAAAATCACACCCCTTCCGTCGACTTCTCCGTACGCGACACCCTTTCCATAGTTCTGGCGCATCGAGCGCTCCCACCGCTCCGTGTTCGGCTCGCGATAGGTCCACACCGTTTCACCGGTGGTAGGGTCGATCGCGACCACAGTACGACGCTGGCCGGCCACGGTATAAAGGAGTCCGTCGATGTAAGTCGGCGTGGACTTGAACTGCTGGTCGACTAGCGGACCGAAGTTGTCGGCTCGCCACTCCCACGCGACCTCGAGGTCGGCGAAGTTGGAGGCGTTGATCTGATCGACCGGCGAGTAGCGAGTGCCCCATGCGTCGCCGCTCTGGTAACGCCACTCCCCGTACGGGTTTTGGCGCTCCTGCCCGAAGCCGAGCGTGGGCGCTACCAGTAACAAGCCAAGGACGAAGGCGACCCCATACGAGTGGCTCCGGAGTCCGCGGGATGGAGTTGACATGGTTTCCTCACTGGTGAAGCGGTGAACCGAGAGGGTCTCCCTCTTGCAGGCGCACCCCATGAGAAGTTCGAGGAGTCGTGATGAAGCGACTCTTCCGACAATCGCCATCATAAGACCGCGGCTACCACATCGCCAGAGTGCTGCTCCGACGTGAGCCGCAGGTAGAGGTTCGACCCGAGGAACCGCCCGGAGACGAGCGACGTTACGTTCGCCAGCCGTCAGGTGGTTGACCGCTTTGTTGGCCGGGAGAGGGGGTACGGGGCCGGAAGTATCTGCTTGGATTCAGGGAGCATGGATGTAGAGCCGGGGCCCTCACCGCTCAACCCGGATCCATCCGATGAGGCGGAGTTGGGGGCTGCCGAAACAAGCTCCGGCAGCCCCCGCAATTCCATTTTGTGCAAGGCCGCTATACAGCTTGGGCCCGTCAGTCTGCGTCCTTCTTATCGTCTCGTCAGCTCTCCGCCCGTTTGGCGGTCCAGGCTCCCTCGCCGAAGCCGCCAAAGTCTGCGGTTCCGGACATTGTGCCATCATCAGCGATCGTACCCATCAAGACGATACTTATCTCCATCCCTTCGATGTATAGATCCCACTCGAAGTGAACCTCGGTACCGTCGATGCTTCCCGTCATCTCGATCTCGCCGAGCTCGGGGATCTCACCTTTGGCTGTCAGGGTTTCACCGTCTTGGACGATGGTAATAGCAAACGGGTTGTCCCCATCCGGCGACTGGATGGTGAGCGTCCACATCCCGCTCAAATCGGTCTGAGCCACTCCCTCCGCGGGTGCCGTAACGAGAAAAGCAACTGCTGCCATGACTACGCCGAGAGCTCTCATGCCCCCTCCTGCCGTCGTTGAATCCATGAAATTCCCCACCCGGACCGTATCACGCCAGGAGCGGGCGAGGAGGAAGGACGCCTAGCGTCCACCGGGACGGATGATATAAGGACACGACGCGGGAGGCAAACTCCAAACGGAGCGTTCGAGCACGCACTTTTTGCCCCTGTTTGACACATTTTAACCCCAATCCGTCCTTCTGTCTGTCTTAATATACGTTCGAGGTGTAGTGGCCTAAGACATTATATAACAATGTTATAGGTGTATTCTTACACAATCACTAAACACGGCTTGCCGGGGTCGGCACGCGTCTTGTGGTGAAACACCCAGGAAAACGCACGAGAAGGTGGCTCTTTGGATTGGCATTAAAACATGTCCGGAAAACAGCACCACCAAACCGTTACAGCCCTTCCCCCTAGGCAGCATGCCGAATAAGCAGTGGACGTTCGTCTGCATGTCGGACCGGGAAGACCCGGTTCGCCAATTCAGCCTATCGGGCGGCGCGATGCACTATTTGGCCTCACTGGGCGCGGGTTTCGTGCTCACGGTGACCGCCTTGTCCATGATCGTCGCCTTGAATGGTTCGGCCCGGTATGACGTCCTGAAACTCCAGCGCGAAAAGGCGCTTCTTTCGGCCGAAATCGGAGAGATTCAGGGACAGGTAGCCCAGATGGAGGGATCCATCGACGTCCTGATCGAAAAAAACGAGAATTTCCGTCTCTACGCCGGGCTCGAACCCATCGATGAGGAGATTCTCGAGGTGGGGGTCGGTGGACCGGGCATGCTCACGCCTGAATCCAGCCCCCTCTGGGTGGAAGACCCCACGTCCGCAGCCGTGACTTTCGCCACTTCGTACGACATCCAGGCTCTCGAGCGGCGAGCTCGGCTTCTCTCGGAGAGCCTCACAGAGGCCATGGACAGCCTCCAGGCCCACAACGATCTACTTCGGTCCCGTCCGTCGATCAGTCCCACGGATGGACCTATCACCAGCGGATTCAGCTTGGCCCGGCTGCATCCGATCTACCACGATGAGCGCATGCACGAGGGGGTCGATATCTACGCCCCCGAAGGCACGCCCATCCTGGCCACAGCCAAGGGCGTGGTATCCTACGTGGGTTGGAGGCCAGGTTACGGAAACACTGTCGAGATCGACCATGGGTATGGTTACATGACCCGGTACGCACACGCCTCGAAGTTCTTGGTGGAGCGGGGTCAATCGGTCGTCCGCGGTAATCCGATTGCGCAGGTTGGCCAGACCGGAACGGCCACGGCCGAACACGTGCACTACGAAATCTGGGTCGATGGAAGAGCCAAGGATCCACAGGACTACATCCTCAATGGAGTGATTCCCTAAGACGGGGCTCTCCTCACGGGTCGCCCCATCGGCTCATCTCTATCGGCCGGCTGGACTGCCCACGAGACCCCCCCCTGCTTCACGGAGATAGGTGATGTTCTTGCTTCCTTTCTTGGGTTTGTTGGGCCGGAGACTACGGGAGGCGACCGCTCATTGGCGGACGCCGCCCCGGCCTCTACGTGGGCCCGAGATTTCAGAGTCCGACAACACCCCGACAGCTCGCTGACGTCTCGGGTACCCCCTTTGGCATCGCTCACTTTGTCCTTTACGACGGAGAGTAAGAAGAAAATGAAAACGCTAACTACGACCGTGATCGCATTGGCCATGGTAGCACTGCTCGCTCCGGAAACGGTGTCCGCGCAGAGTGGCCTCACCGTGCCGGAATCGTCCATAGCCACGATGGTCGTCGACCGCGCGCCAACCGGCACCGGCATGACCTTCCCGGCCAACGTGGAGAGGCTTTACGCCTGGACCCGCATCCAGGGAGCCGCCGCGGGAACCACGGTCCACCACGTTTGGATCCAAGGTGACGTCGAAAGGGCCGATATCGAGCTCCGTATCGGCGGATCTCCGTGGAGGACGTGGAGCAACAAGGCGATCATGCCCGAGTGGACTGGCGACTGGCGCGTCGAAGTCCGGGACGACAGGGGTAACGTTCTGGAGACGATCCGGTTTACGGTCAGAGGGTAGCGCGTCCGCGCCACTTCAGGCCCGTCTGTGAGGAGTTTTCAGACGGTTGGAAACCGCCGAGTACGATTCGTTTCTGGCGGCTTCGAAGGGTCTAACATTTTTGTTGAGTATCTCCATCGGGTGTGCCTAGCTTTGTAGTAGGACGTTGTCTGATTCGGACTTCGGAGGCGGGCGAACTGGCCCTTCCGCACCCCCAAACGAGGGAATGATCATGTTCGAGGCACTCGCATCCTATTTGCCAACTGAGTGGCACCGCACGGTAGAGTTCTTCGGAACGCCCATGTGGTGGATCCCTGAGTGGCAGACCACCTTCCTGACCTTCGGTTGGTACGCGGACTCGGTTTTCGGCGTCTTGCTGAGGAGGTTCTTCCTTCTGATGCCGATCCTGCTCCTGATCGTGGCGGTTTGGTCGACCATGTTGTCGATCTATACGCTCCCTTTCCGAGCCAACCGAGCCAAGTTCCTCACGATTATCGCTTTGGGGTGGTGGGACACAGGGCGCGGCATCTGGTTCTACTGGACCGGTGTCATGCGGTTCGGCGCGCTCCTGGTGGGATGGACCTGGAATCTGATCGCTTTGACCGCCCGGATGTTGTGGATTGGACTGAAGGGCTTCCTCTCCGCACCGCTCTCGATATTCGACAACATTTCAAGCCGGTACCTCAAGCCGGGTGTGCCCTGGATCGCGGTGATGCTGCTGCTCGTTTGGTCCGCGCTCGAGGCCACGATCTTCAGCTTCACCTTGTTGCCTACGATTACCGAGGTTCTGGCGGACATCACCGGCTTCGTCCCGAATCGGTTGTTTGTGATGCCCCTCCTGTGGTTCTTCCTCTTCGGCCTCATCGTCGGAAGTTTCGCGAGCATCCACGTGATGGCGGAAGCGATCAATTCGCGAAAGTTCGGACGGGTCCTGCAGATGGTCGTGGTAGAGTTCTTCGTGGCCTTCTTCGAGGTCGTGTTCCTGTATCGCGAGCTCATCGACGCCATTACGCCTTGGATCAACCAACAGAGCGGCGGTCAGATCCAGATGGGTCTCTACTCGACGCTGGCGCTCGGTGTCTTCGGATGGATCGGAATTCGAGGCATGACGTGGTTCCTCTTCGGGCGCTTCGGCACACCCTCGGTTCTCGCCATCGTGTCCCGCCAGGTTCCGGTGGGGCAGGAAATCCGCAGCGTGGCTAGCTCCGCGCCGACTCCTTCGATGTGGCGGGGACCGATCGAGGCCCTGAAGAGCGAGACAGCATGGTTCAGGAAGGAGGCCCGCCGTGGCGTGGAGATGGCATCGCTGCCGGTTCTTCAACTCCTGGCCGTTGCGGTGAACTTCCCGGTGGTGGCGATCAGTTCGCAGCCCCTGTTCACGTTCCCGCTCAGGAGTCTCGACGACGTGCTCGCGGACACGCCGTTCCCCGGAATCACGAAAAAGTCGAGCGCCAAGACCGGTGCTCGTTCGAAGAGCCGGTCCGGCGGCAGCGGCGACATCGGTGAGGTGACGACATGAAGCGGATGTTCCGGCTCGCGGTAGGGGGAGCGCTCGCGCTGGCTGCGTGCGTCCCCACCGAGGAAGGCGCCCGTACTCCCCGATACACGCTGGTCATCGGGATCGACGTGAGTGGATCCTTTCGTAACTCGGGGAACTACGACGACGCTTTGAGCTTTGCGGCCCATTATATCGAGGCCCATCTGAACGGATACGGCGGGCTCCAGGTACCGACTGCCGTCTTCGTCGGGTCCGTGGGTGGCCAACACCGGGGTCAAGCCAAGACGTTTCACCCGATTCACGACTTCCTCGGCAAGGACCGAGGCCAGATCGAAGCCGACTTGAGGGAGTGGTTCCCCTCCGAAGACCAGCTCACGGATTTCAACACCTTCTTTACGCAAGCCGCCGATCTCATCAAGGCGAGGGGACTCACGTTGGCGCCCCTGAATATGGTCCTCTTTACGGATGGGATCCCCGACGTCACCGGGGAGACCGAGTATGAGAATCCATATGAGACCATCGATGTAAGCCCTCTGGAGTACCTGTCGCGGAGTGTGACCGTGCGGGTCCTCTATCCAACTCCGACGGTAGCCGCGAATTGGAGGAACGGCGTGAGTCGGAGACGCGTACGGCTCTGGACTCAGGACGCGGAAGTGATGGTGGGTTGGAACGCGCAGGTTCGTCCCGGCGTCGCCATAGAGGAGCAGGAGCTCCTTTGGACCTGGGTGACCGACAACGTCGACTTTCGTGTGCGCAGAGAGCGGATCCTCTGAGCCGGCCACATCGGTAACATTGAAAATCACGGGTGACGGATGCCTCAAAGGCGGGGGAAATCGATGATGGAAACACCAGTCAAGCCACGGCTCACGACGGCTCTCATTCTTGTCTTCGCAGTATTCGCCACGGCTTGTGCGCATGTGGGCCAGGAGGAATTCGACGCGGAGATCGCCGCGCTCAGGTCTGAGCTCAACGAGCGGGGCCAGCGGGGCCAGGAGATGGACAGGGGGACCGCCGCTCAGATGGCCGCGCTCTCGGCCCGCCTGGATCGGCTGGGCAGCGCGCTAACCGACCTCGAAGTGGACTTCGACGTGACCGTCGAACGCCTGGAGACGGCCATCCGTTTCGACGTTCCGGTCTACTTCGACTTCGATCAAGACAATCTGCGCCCGCAGGATCTTCCCGTGCTGGCGCGTTTCGGGGACGTCGTTACCGCGTACTACCCGGACGTCCTGCTTACCGTCGAGGGCTTCACGGACCGTGCAGGGTCCCCAGAGTACAACATCGATCTTGGGCAGCGGCGTGCAGAGGCCGTCCGCCTCTATCTCGTCGAAACCGCCGGCTTCTCGCGTGATCGCGTCAGAGCGGTCAGCTACGGTGAGGCCCCCGAGCGCTTGGTCTTCCCCGACCTGGCGGGACACGACAAGGGGATCGAAAACCGTAGGGTGGCACTCGTCATAGAGCACCTCGGCACGACGCCGGCTTCCGGACGGTATTGAGCAGCTCTCGGTAGGTGGGGGCCTGCGAAGGCCTCCCTTGCGAGGGGCTCCCGTGCCGTGTGGCTGACTTTATCCCGGCAATCTTGGGATGCTCGGAAGGCGCGGCGTGAAATCCCGCACCCGCCGTTCGAGTGATGTCTTCAATCGATCCAGCTCACCCGTGTACTCAGTCAGCGTACCGCCGATCCCTTCCTCGAAGCCCGCCAACCTGGTGCGGGCATCCGTCAGGGACCGCTCGATGAGGCGATCCACCTCGGCGCGGATCAGTGCTTCAGCGCGGCGCACCTCGTCACCGATCTGATCACGCAGGGCTTGTACGATCTGCCCTCCGACGTTGGATCGGATCGAGATTTCCGGCGATTGATACGTGCCGTCCAGCACGAGTGTGATCTCTACCGAGGTCAATCTCGACAGGACGTCCCAGAGGTAACCAGCGGGGCCATCGGCGTCGGATGCACCACGTTGCCAAGTCGCGCCGGTCGCGGACCAGGTGACCTCCCCCAGGATGGAGTTCCCCGACCTGGAGAGGTCGATCCGCGTGTCTCCGTCCCCCAGATCGAGCCGAGCTCCCAAGGCGGAGATCTCCAGGGAGGGAAGGGGCAGGCCCGACAACCGTGCGATCAGCTCATCTTCGGCGACGTCCCCTGTCCGGTCCAGACTCAAGTCGAGCGCCACGCTCACCGCGCCGTTTTCCCCTGTGATTTGTACGGTGGTCGGGCGTCCAGTCACGGCCGGGTCGGAGCTCAGATTGAGGATCCGGACCACGAAACCCGTAAGCGCCCCTATCGTCACGGAGCCCTCCAGCTTGTCCACGGAGAAGGTGGGTTGAGAGGACCTCAGGGATGGAAATATTACATCCTCGCCGGCGCTGCGGAGCCGCTCCGGTCCCTCGAAGCGCGAGGGCCGACCCGCGCCGGAAAGTCTATCGTCGACGAGTCGAGCCCAGTACAGAAGGGTTTCTACGCGCTCCATCAAAGGAATCTGAAAGAGAGCGGCACTGATGTCGTCGGGTTCGAAGGAAGGGAGATTGAGCACCCCCAGCGCTCTCCGGTAGTCGCCGCCGCGAAGGTCGTCCAGCGCGGCAAATCTCTGACGCAAACCCACGACTTCGGTTCTCAATTCATCTCCGAGCTCGGAGATGCTGGAGAGATTGCTCGTGACCTCCTCGCCCAGCGAGCCAAGCGCGGTGACCGTCCGTATGGCTCCCACGGGCCCAAGACTCCTGATGGACGCCCCCTCGAGCGAGCCGAGCAGCGCCGACGTCGAGTCGATCTGCGCCCGTACGTCCAGTGCCCCGATTCGGCTCACAAAGGCCGCGCGAGCAACACGGACGGATTCTGCCAGTTCCCGGGCCCGGATCACGGTTTCCAGAGAGTCAGGGCTGAGACCGCTGAAGTCGACCAGACTCGAAAAATTCGGTGAGGGAAGCGTCGGAATTCTGGCGGATGCTCTCCAGCGGGTCATTTCATCCTGAAAGGACGTGCTCCGCTCGCGAAGCGTATCGACTTCGCCCGGGGTTTCACGCATCGTGTTGAAGCGAATATCGCTCACCACCACACTGTCGATCGCGATTTTCGCCCTCAGGAGTGGGCCCATGAAGATCGCGGCGCTGAGTTCGCCGATTTCCACGATGTTGCTCTCAGGAGCCGACGGATTCGTGAACTGAAGGGCGGTCATCGCGAATAAGCCGTCGGAGAGATCCACGTCCATCGTGCCCACATCCACCGTGGCGCCCATCATCCGGGTCGCCGCCCGTTCCAGACCGGTGTGTAAGCCCCAGTCCGCCAGCAACCACCACGTGCCCACGCCCAAGCCCACGAACAAGGTCAAGGGAAGGACGAATCCCTTACGGATCCACCCTCGGGATCCGGCCTCTAGCCCGAGCAGGCGCCTCATGCGGCCCGCTCGCCCGATGGCGCCGACCACCGGTATACCGGACAGAAAACGCTCGGGACCGTCCCGATAGCGGGTCGCCACCCTCCGGCCCAGAAAGAAGAGCGGAACGGACGATGCGGCCCAAAACATCAAGCTCCCCAACGTCACCGTGTTGTTGAAGCGCGTAAGGGGCAGCAGTGGTGCGTCGGACGCTCGGGTCCAAAAGGGCGTCAGGAACTCGGAGGAGAGCAAGGCCGACCCGAGCCCGTGGAAGAGGGGATCGAGGAGAAAGCCCACGGGGATGGCCACGATCCATCCGAACAAGAAGGTGCTGATCGAGAGACGCAGCACGATCGGCGCCGCGAGGATCAGGAGGTTGTGTAGGCTGAAAAGAGGAGTCAGGCCCAGGGCCGCTCCGAGCACGAATCCGGCCGCCATTTGGTCTATCGAGTAGTCCCTGGAATCCGTCGTCGTCATCACGAGCTCTTCGCCTCAGGAGGGTGTCGACGTCATACCCAAGTATAGTCGCGTGTTCAAGGAGTGGCGTGGGTCTTGTCATCTCCGTGCCCGGCTCCTCTGGTTCTTGCCTTGAGCAAGCCAGAACCGTGCCGGCGCGTTTCACCGCCTGAGCATTGGGCGGCAGCAAGTCGTCTGTTAGTTTCTCGTGGATCGAGGGATCCAGTCCCTCACCTAAGGCGCCCGTAGCTCAGCTGGATAGAGCAACGGACTTCTAATCCGTAGGTCGCAGGTTCGAGTCCTGCCGGGCGCGTGGGTATCTAAAAGGGTTGTCGGCCGTCCGGGGGTTCCCCGGGGGGCCTTTCTTTTTGAGCGCGAGCCTCGCCCTCTCATTGACCGCTTCGGTCCTGCCCTTCACATTATCCTGACCCGTGAGAGGGCTGTTTGAAAAGAGTGCCGGTCAGTGTCGTGAGTCCCGCTGGATTGGAGGGTGAAATGAGCAAGGGTATGGCGATGGTGGATCGAGGTCATGAAGCGATGGCGCGTTGCTCCGTCCTGATTTTCGCTTTGCTCTGCGCAACCGCCGCGCCGGGCGTCGTCTCGAGCGCTGCGGCGCAGAACAGAGCTTCCAATGCCGGCCAGTGGCAAGTCCCCAGGACACCCGACGGCCATCCGGATCTTCAGGGGACCTGGACGAACCAGTCGATGACTCCGATCCAACGTGGAAGGAACCAGGAGAGTCTGGTCTACACGCCCGAGCAGGTCGCCGAGATCGAACAAGGATATGTGGACCGTACCATCAGTGGCGCCCAGCCGAGCGACCCGGATCGTCCGCCACCAGAACGCAAGAACACCATTTCGGCCGTGGACTCGTACAACGACGTCTTTTTCGAGAGGGGTAACCTGGTGGCGGTCGTCAACGGCGAACCCAGGACTTCGCTCATCACGTTTCCGTCCAACGGCCGGATTCCCGAGCTTACGCCCGAAGCTCAAGCGCGCAGAGCGGAGCGCCGGGAGTCCAGGAGCCAATTTGCCCAATACGACCACCCGGAGATGAGACCGCTCGCCGAGCGCTGCCTCACTTCGTACGGTTCCCCCGCCGGACCCCCGATGCTCCCCAACGGGGGCTACAACAGCAACTACATCATCGTGCAGACACCCGATTACCTGATGATCATGACGGAGATGGTCCACGACACGCGGATTATCCGTATCGGATCAGGCCCGAAGCTGCCTCCACACATCCGTCCGTGGATGGGAGACTCGTGCTGCCATTG
>JADFNK010000086.1 GCA_022563405.1 Gemmatimonadota bacterium
TGCCCATCCGCTACACTCCTTCAAAGTTTTCCGGTCGGCACGACGTGAGCCGTGCCGACCGGGATCGGTTTCAGACCTCTATTTCGAGGGCAGCTATACCGCGAAGCAGTAGAACAGCCCGGCGCCGCCCGTGCCCTGTAGATTCTCCTGACTGCAGCCACTGCTGGGGTGGGCGGAGTTCCAGGAGGTCGGGTTGGCGCCCCCACCTTCACGGTCGAAGTGACCGACCAGCGCGCTGCCTTCCCCGCTGCTCGTCCAGTTGTCACACGTGGTGTCACCATCGCCTTCGGCCACGGTGCCGTCCAAGTTCGAGCCCGTCAGGATGTCGTGCCGGTTCGGAGTGTCGCCCCGGCCATTCGTCATGCCACCCCGCTCGTTGAGAACGGTCTCCTTCGTGAGGTTGTTGTTCTCGCTGTGGAGGTTGGCGACGTCGCTCGCGACTTCCACGAGGGCCCGGTTGAGCCATGGCCCTGTTCCAATCCGGTCCCGTGCGTTGACTGCCGCTGCGTCAGCTGTGGCCGCCGCGCTCAGGTAGGCGTGCCACGTCCCGTCCGCTTCGACGGAGTTGGCCAGTGACTGGCAGTACGCGTCGGCTCCGTCCAGGCCTCCCAGAGCGGCACCATCACCAGGACCGGCGCTGGTGAGGAAAAAGCTCATCATCGGCTCCATGGGCTCCTCTTCAGCCGGGGCACACGAACCGACAACGGCGGCGATCGTAAGCAAGGAAAAAATTCTCAACTTCGTCATGATGTTCCTCTCAGTTTCGAGATGTTCTTCTCAGTTTCGAGCGACGAAAAACCCCAAATGTCCGAAGACCGGCCCTGCATGCGGGCGCACACAGGGCCGGTCTCACGGACCCTTCAAGGTGGACCCTACGCTCAGAGTCCACAAAAAGTGTCGACTTCATCAAACCAAACTATCAATGTCTACACACCACTTCAGTGTTACAGGCTCCGTGTTACATACCACCGTACGTATGCGTCTCGCCCGGCCAGAGGGCGCCCTGGTCCGCATTCGGGATCGGGCCAATGCCGAGGTAAACGAACTTCTGAAGGCGTGAGCCCTCATACGTCTCGGTCGTGTAGATGTTTCCGTCCGAGTCGGTGTCGATGCTGTGCACCGCGAAGAACAGTCCGGGTTGCCGCCCGCCGTCCCCGAAGCTCGTCAGAACTTCCATCGTCTCACGCAGGATGATGTAGACCTTCATGTTCTGGCCGTCGGCCAGGTAGAGGTAGGTCTGGGCTGCGTCAGGCGAGAAAGCGATGTCCCAGGTCGAACCCTGAGAACGTGTATTGGGCGCGAATTGGACTTCCTGCACGAACGTTCCGTCCAGCTGGAAGACCTGGACCCGGTCCGCCCCACGGTCGCAGACGTACACCAGGCCGTCGAGGCTCGGCTCGGCGCAGTGCACCGGACCTTGGAACTGCGGCGGAGGAGGCGTTCCGTCCCGGGCGGACCATCGAGTCATGGTCGAGTATTCCTCGTCGTCCGGCACATTCCCGTAGGCACCCCAGTAACGCTTGAACTCGCCGGTGGTCGCGTCGAGGACCACGACCCGCTTGTTCTGGTAACCGTCCGCCACAAACAACTCGTTGGTTGCGGCATGGTTGGAGAGCTTCGCCACCTGCCCGAAGCTCACCTCGTCGAGGCTGTTACGCCCTTCGGCGCGCGCGCCCTGCTGGCCGATCTGCTTGAGAAACGTGCCATCGATGGCGAACTGGAGGACGTGCGAGTCGCCGCCACCGTTCCCGCCGATCCAGATGTTGCCCATGTTGTCGATGGCGAGCCCGTGGTTCGACGACGGCCAATCGTACTCGCCCGTCTCGCTGGGCCCTCCAAAGGAGGAGATCAGATTTCCCTCCTGATCGAACTCCAAGACCGGTGGTCCCGGCTGGCAGCATTCACTGACTTCGGAGATAATGCCAATCTCCGTATTAAGGGCAAACTGGTTCAGCGTGTTCCGGTGAACGACCCAGATGTGATCCCGTGAATCCACCGCGAGACCAATCATCGGTCCCACCAGCCAATGATTCGGTAGCGGCTGGGGCCAAAGCGGGTCCACCTCGAACCTGGGAGCCATGCCGGCCTCACCATAGTCACCGGTTAAGCCAGGAGCCGCGTCGCCGGTCGTGCACGCGCCTACGAGTGCGATCACGGCTATGCCAACGAGAAGTTGGAACTTGCGTTTCATCGACCTTCCTCCGTCCTCTGGGAAGCAGTTCTGTCGGGGACGCGGCTGGTTACCGGCAAATTGATCCCGGGACCGACTTCGAAAAGAAGGCGGCCTACGGGATCATTCCCGACGTGACCGAGTGTATGCTGGCCTCGGTCGCTACCCGATCTAAGTTGCTGTATGTTGGTTCCGCAAGTGCCTTCCAGAAAACACCACCACCATGATCGCTCGGGAGAGGACGCCAGTGTCCGGTCGTCAGCGTAGAGTCATTTTATGGACCGCCGCCCTCGCGGTGGTGGGCGGCCTGACTTTGGCGCTCCCCCTGGGCGTCCCCGCCCACGACACACCCGTCGACGTGACGGTTCAGATGTTCGTCAAACCGGAAGGACGAACACTTCGCGTACTGCTCCGGGTGCCGCTGACGGCGATGCAGGACATCAATTTTCCGACGCGTGGCCCGGGTTATCTGGAGATCGAACAGGCGGACGAGGAACTCGTAGAAGGTGCGGTGTTGTGGGTTGCCGAGCCGATGCAGTTCTTCGAAAACGGTGACCGACTGCCTTTCCCCGAGATCGCTGCCATCAGGGTGTCCATTGCATCCGATGACTCGTTCCGGGAGTACGACACCGCTCTCGAGAACGTCTTTGCGCCCAAGCTGGCCAACGACATCGACATGATATGGACGCAGGCGTTGCTCGATATCTTGTTCGAGTATCCGATTCAGTCGGAGGTGTCGGACTTCTCGATCCGGCCGGGGCTCGAGCGGTTGGCGTCCCGCGTCCAAACGGTTCTTCGTTTCCTGCCGCCCACCGGTGTCGTGCGGGCGTTCCAACTTATCGGGGACCCGGGCCTCGTCAACCTCGACCCGCGGTGGTTTCAAGCGGCCTGGCGTTTCGTGATTTCCGGTTTCCTCCACATCCTGGATGGAACCGACCACCTGCTCTTCCTTCTCTGTCTGGTGATCCCGTTCCGGCGCTTCGGGGCTCTGTTTCCGATCATAACCGCCTTCACGGTGGCCCACTCCGTCACGCTGATCGCATCCGCGTACGGCTTTGCCCCGGGTGGGCTCTGGTTCCCTCCGCTCGTGGAGACCGTGATCGCTGCTTCGATCCTTTATATGGCGCTGGAGAACGTGGTGGGGGCCAACGTGCGCCGTCGCTGGATCATCACTTTTGCGTTCGGACTCATCCACGGCTTCGGATTCTCCTTTGCGCTCCGAGAATCCCTTCAGTTTGCGGGGGGCCACTTACTGACGTCCCTGTTGTCGTTCAACGTTGGGGTCGAGCTGGGACAGTTGCTCGTCCTGGCCCTTTGTGTCCCTGCCCTCGATCTCCTTTTCCGCTTCGTGCTCACGGAACGAATGGGGACGATCCTCCTTTCGGTGGTTGTGGCACACATCTCCTGGCATTGGATGGCAGAGCGCTGGTTCATCTTCAGCCAATACCAGATCCCGTGGCCCGCGCTCACCGTAGGATTCTTTGTCTCGCTGCTCGGTTGGCTGATCGTGGCCTTGGCCGTCGTGGGGCTGGGGTGGCTCGGGTTTGGTAAGCTGTGGAATCCGGCTGCGCGGAGCGAAGTAGACGAAGCTACTGCCCCTGGCGAAGCTACTGCGCCTAGCGAAGCTACTGCCCCTACCGAGGACTAGAAGGAGTCAGCCTTCTGGGTCTGCACTCGGAGCCGGTCGGGGGCAGCAAGACCTTCGCGTCACTGGGGAACACCGAAGCAGAGGAAAGGTCCGTCCCGCGAAAAATCTCCTCCATCCAGTTGTGAGCCCCAGGGGATCTCGAGCACGTCCTCAGGCGCCGTGAGGCCTTTGACGGTAACCGCGGACTCGAGCCAGAGGTTGTTCTCGTCGCTGTGCAGCTGGGCCACATCCTCGGCGATCATGATCCCGTGGTAGTTGTACCAGGGACCCTTTCCGATTCGCTCGCGTGCGACTTCGCCCTCCTCCCCATCCTCCGCGCTGCCAGTGAGATAGGCGCGCCAGGTGAGGTGCCCGAATCCTTCGGCATAACCCTGGTCGTAACAGTGTGAATCACTTATCTCAACGTCGGGTTCGTCAGGCCCCCAGGTCGGTCCTTGGATCACGAGGAAGAAGTTCATGTCGAAGGACTGTGCCGCGAGAGGCTGAGCGGCGAACAGGATTCCGCCCACGAGCAGTGCCCGCCCCACTCTGGTTACCGTTCTCGCTGCCATATCCGAGGTGTTGATCGCTTGAGAATTCATATGCAATGACTAGCGGTCGGTGTCCATCAACGTCAAGGTGGGGTGGGGGTCAAACGGTACCGCAGCCTGAGTCGGACTTCGGGGCCGAATCGGTCTGGACGGAAGCGGGAGGGCGGTGTACTATCTCCCGGCCCAACAACTGTTGGGAAGCTACTCATGAACAAGGTGGAGAGCCGATGAGGGACAGGCGTAGAGGGATTGTCGGAGCGGTGGCCGCGCCGCTGCTGGTCGGGTTGAGTGCCGCTTGTGGTCCCGGCGACAACGTACCGACCTTCGAGGTGGACGCTTTTTGGCCCATGCCGCTGGAATATCCCAACATCCTGGGGCCCGTGTCCGGCGTGACGGTGGCCGATGACGGCAACATCCTCATCGTGACCCGCCAGGACGGATTCAGCCGGGCCAACGAGGTCAACGTGGTGACCGAGACGGGCGACTGCTGCCGGCCGACGGCGGCTGTGGTGGAGTACGCTCCGGACGGTTCGTACGTCCGCGAGTGGGGCGGCCCGGATATGGGATATCCGTGGCCGAACCGGCCGCACGCGATCGCCGTCGACCCGGACGGGAATGTCTGGATCGGTGGTGGAGTGGCGGCGGCAGGGCGCGGAGGTGGCCGTGGTCGTGGAGGTCGTGGAGGTCGTGGAGGTGCGCGGCCGGGCCGCCGCCCCCCCCGACCGTGGATAGCCACATCCTCAAGTTCTCGCGCACCGGCGAGCACCTGATGACGATCGGCGAGACCGGGCAGGCCCAGAACAGCATGAGCAGCAACAGCTTCGGGGGCCCGGCTGGATTCTCTTTTGACGAGGGTGCGAACGAGGTGTTCGTGGCCGATGGTTTCGTCAACCGGAGAGTCGCCGTGCTCGATATGACTTCGGGTGAGCTGATACGGTCCTGGGGCGCTTACGGGAACGACCCCGACGATTCGGACCTCGGGCCTTACAACCCCTCGGCTGACCCGTCCCAGCAGTTCCGATCGGTCACGTGTGCGGAGCTCTCCAACGACGGGCTCGTCTACGTATGCGACCGCGGGAACAACCGGATCCAGGTATTCGAGACGGACGGGACCTACGTGAACGAGGTGATCATTGCGGGTGCCACTCTGGGCAGCGGCTCGGTGTGGGACGTCGCTTTTTCGCCGGACCGTGGGCAACAGTTCCTGTACGTCGCCGATGGCATGAACGAGCGGGTCTATATTCTCAACCGGGAATCGCTCGAAATCAGGACCTCTTTCGGCGTGGGGGGACGTTACCCGGGCCACTTCCGCGAGCTGGGTAGTATAGCCGTGGACGACGAAGGAAACGTATACACGGCCGAGGACGGGCAGGGGCGGCGTCTCCAGAAGTTCACGAACCTCGGCTTTGGTCCGGTTACGATGGAGCACCAAGGCGCCCTCTATCCCGCAACGTCCCCGTGAGGGCGTCCGATGATGATAAGACAACAAGGAGAAAAAATATGAGCCGGCGACGGAATCTGATATTCGGCGGCAGCCTGGTTGCGACCATGGCCCTGCTTGGGATGGTGCGTACGGGACTCGAAGAGATGGCCAGCACACAGATGGTACAAGCGCCGATGTTCGAGGTGGACCCCTTCTGGCCGAAGCCCCTCCCGAACGGTTGGATCTACGGGACGGTCATCGGCGTGACGATCGACGCCCAGGACAACGTCTATATCGTACACCGGGGTGTTGGCGGCGCCGAGGCCGCAGCGGACCAAGACCCGCCTCTGGCCGAATGCTGCTCCTCAGCGCCTCCGGTCATGCAGTTCGATCCCGAGGGCAACTTCATTCGAGGATGGGGCGGACCCTCCGAGACGGATGAGTACGTATGGCCGGGCTCGAACCACGGGCTGGGTGTCGATCAGATGGGCAATATCTGGATCGGCGGCAACAGCGGCGGGGACTCTCACGTGCTCAAGTTCAGCAATGAAGGTCAATACCTTCAGACGTATGGCGAGCCCCAGCAGGGCCGGGACAGCAACAGCCAGACCCACTTCAGCCAAGTGGCGGATGTCGAGTTCGACTTTGCAGCCAATGAGGCATATTTCTCCGATGGGTACGGGAACCGGCGAGTGGCGGTTGTCGACATCGAGACCGGAGAGATCAAGAGATTCTGGGGCGCCTACGGCAATGTCCCGGATGACAGCTACCAGTACGAGGGGGCGCGACAGGGCGGGACGGGATGGTCCTCGGATGATTACATGGAACAGCAGTTCCGCACGCCGGTCCACTGCGCCGAGCCGTCGAATGACGGTCTCGTCTACGTGTGTGATCGCCCCAACAACCGGGTTCAGGTCTTCACCACGATGGGCGAGTTCGTACGAGAGGCGTTCTTCGCCCCCGCTACGCTCGGTGACGGAGCGGTCTGGGACATCGCCTTCTCGCCCGACGCTGAGCAGAGCTGGCTCTATATCGCCGACGGCAAGAATGCGCGGATTCGTATCGTGAACAGGGAGACGATGCAGGAAGTCTCCACGATCGGCACCGGCGGCCGTTATGCCGGTATGTTCCAGGCGGTCCACAGCATCGACACCGACTCGCAGGGTAACATCTACGTGACGGAGACCTACGAGGGCCGGCGGGTGCACAAGTTCGTCTACAAGGGGATCCAGAGCGTGCCGCGGCATCAGGGAGCGACGTGGCCCTCGGAGGGGAATTAGGGGACGACGATAGGACGTTAGGACGACGGATTCCCTCGTGTGAGCGAGGGGCAGTGATTGAGAGGGCCCGGTGACCTGAACGGTCAGCCGGGCCCTTTTCAGATGGGGGGAGTGGCTTGGGCCTCTTCCTTTCGTGCATAGCCCGGCTCGAAAGGCCGCACTGCTCGTGTGAGAAGCTTGCGGCCACACGTGCCTTGGACGCATGTTGTCCGCCATGTCCGACATGGCCGCCCGCCTCAACACGGCCCTAGAAGGCCGCTACGCCATCGAGCGTGAGCTAGGCGAAGGCGGGATGGCCACGGTCTACCTGGCCGACGACCTCAAGCACAACCGCAAAGTGGCTCTCAAGGTCTTGAAGCCGGAATTGGCCGCGATTGTCGGTGCCGAACGGTTCCTGGCCGAAATCCAGGTCACGGCCAACCTCCAACATCCCAACATCCTGCCGCTCTTCGATTCCGGTGAGGCGGACAGCTTCCTGTTCTACGTCATGCCGTATGTAGAAGGCGACACGCTCAAGGACCGGCTGGCCCGCGAGGGGCAGCTTCCCGTGAATGACGCGGTCGCGATCGCTAAGGACATGGCCGAGGCACTCCAGGCCGCACACGAGCAGGGTGTGATTCACCGGGACATCAAGCCGGGCAATGTCCTGATCAGCCGGGGCAAACCGTTGATCTCGGACTTCGGAATCGCGCTGGCACTCAGTGCGTCGGGCGCGGGAGAGCGGCTCACGGAGACTGGCCTGAGCCTGGGCACGCCGTACTACATGAGCCCCGAACAGGCGACGGGTGACCAGGCGGTAGGGGCCTCCACCGACACGTATGCGTTGGGTTGTGTGTTGTACGAAATGCTCGTGGGTGATCCCCCCTTCGCTGGTAGCACAGCCCAAGCGGTCCTGGGCAAGATCATCGCGGGCAAGCGAGTATCTGCGACGGAGGAGCGTCCATCGGTTCCGGCGAATGTGGACGGGGCGATTCGGAAGGCCCTGGAGAAGCTAGCGGCGGACCGGTTCGCTTCGGCGCAGGAGTTCGCCAAGGCTCTGGGGGATGAGCACTTTCGGTATGGGGAGATAGGCGAGGCAGGTGTGGCAGCGAGCGGAGCTCCGTGGAAGCGGATTTCGACTGTATTTGCGTCGCTGTTCGTGCTGACGTCGGCCATCGCCGCCTGGGGTTGGCTCGGACCCGCGTCTCAGCTTCCTTCCGCGGACTCGGTGCGGTTCACGATCGTGCCCCCCGAGAGCGCGCCGTTGGACTTCGTGGGCGACTACCCGGACCTCGCCATCTCTCGCGACGGTAGGCAGATCGTGTACAGGGGTCCGAATTCAGAGGGGACCGGACAACAGCTCAACCTGCGACCCCTCGGCGAGCTTGGTGGCGCCCCGTTGCGGGGCGCTGAGGATGGATTCAACCCCGTCATCTCCCCGGACGGGAAATGGGTGGCGTTTATTCCGGGCGATAGTCCGTCCACACTTCAGAGGGTGTCAATACTCGGGGGGGCGCCGGTGCTGCTAGCCGAAGCGCCAAGCCCCATTCGGGGCGTGAGCTGGGGAGCGGAAGATCAGATCGTCTTCGGCACGACAGACGACGGTCTTCTCCGCGTCTTCGCAGACAGAGGAGAGCCGGAGGCGCTGACGACCCTCGGCGGTGACGAGGCCCACAGTTGGCCATCCATCATCGACGGTCGCGGAGCCGTCGTGTTCGTGATTACGACGCGCGGAATTCCGGCGCTGACTCTGGGTCGGCTCGCGGTGGTTGACCTCGACTCTAGGGAAGTGACGCGACTCGGCATCCAGGGCGTCAGTCCCCGGTACGTGTCAACTGGTCACTTGATCTACGCGGTGGCGGACGGATCGCTGCGCGCAGTGCCGTTCGATGCTAAGTCCCTCACCGTCACAGGCGGCACTGTCCCGCTTGTCGAGGGCGTCAGTGTTAAGCGCCGCGGCGCGGCCAACTTCGACATCTCGGACGACGGACACCTGGTATATGCATCGGGTGGAGCTGGCTCGGGACTTCAGCGGTCCCTGGTCTGGATCGACCGGGAAGACGGTGGAGAGGAGCCGATCGCGGCCCGGCCCGGTCCCTACGCCTACCCCCGTCTTTCGCCGGACGGCTCGCGCGTGGCGCTGGATAGCCGCAGTGAGGAAAATGACATCTTGATCTGGGATTTTCGCGGGGGGACGCTGAACCTGCTGGACCTGGGTGAAGGTCTGCAAACGTATCCGGTGTGGACGGCGAATGGGGAGCGGGTCGCGTATGGGACGGCCTCAAGTATCTATTGGAAAGCAGCGAACAACACGGGCTCCCCGGCGGAACTGGCGGACACTTCCATGATTCAGGGAGTGGAGGATCCAAGCCCTTACTTCTTTGCGCTCGACGAAACAGCACTCGTGTTCCGCGACCAGAACAATCGAGAGACGGGCGACGACTTGAAGATGATCTCGATCGAGACCGGTACGGTCATCTGGCGCTTGGACGGCGACTATCACGAACGCAACGCGGAGTTGTCGACGGACGGCCGCTGGATGGCGTATCAGTCTAACGAATCGGGCGAGTTTCAGATCTATGTCCGGCCGTTTCCACAGGTCTTAGAGGATCAGGTGCCGGTCTCCAACAACGGCGGTCTCTTCCCGCTCTGGTCACGGGACGGAAGTGAGCTGTTCTATCTGCAGCCCGGCGCCGCCACTTTCCAGCTGATCTCGGTGTCGTTCGACACGGATCCGACGTTTGAGGTTCGTAACCGCCAAGTCGTCCTTGAGGATTGGCCCTACTCGGCGTCGGCCGAGGGTCGAAGCTACGATGTGTCAGACGACGGCCGGCGATTCCTGGTGCTCAAATTGCTGGAAGGGATTGGAGAGGGCGCGAGGCCGGAAATCACCGTCCACCTCAACTGGTTCACCACCCTTCGCCAGCAGATGGGCGGCAATTGACGGCTAAGCGAAGGTCCTCTACGCCCCCGTTGGCTGCACCACGAAGCTCATCGACATTCCCGCACCTAAGTGCTCGGGAATCTGACAGTTGAACATCCAGCTGCCGGGGTTCGACATTTCGACCATGAGATCAACGGTAGATCCGACCGGAACGAGCACTGTGTCTCTCCACACCAGGTTCGAGCTGGGGACACCGTCCTGTTCCAGCACCACGAAACGTTGCCCGTGGAGGTGCAGGGGATGACTCATCGGGTGCCACGAATCGGGGTCGTTGAAGAGCCGGATCTTCACGAGATCCCCCTGCCTGAACCGCCATCCGGTCGCGGGACCCAGGTCACGTGGGTCCACGTCCGGGGCCGGGTCGTGCATCAGCCAAAGCACGTTCATTCCGGTGGACAGCCAGTTCATCATCGGCATGGCGTCGTTGAATTCGACGGGCGGGTAATAGAGCGTGTCCATCTCCAGCATGCGGATCACCGGCAGAGGCAGCGCTCCGATCCGTAGGGACAGGACCAGCTCCTCGTCCACCGGTCGCCCGGCCTGCGCCCGGACCTCGTCGAAGCCACCGTCGTAGGTCCTCAGCGTTTCGAACTGGGCGCTGTAATCGAAATCGGTCGGCCGGCTCGACACCTCGAAGATCCCCAGCGTATCGACCTGATATTCGAACTCTCCGAGGAAGTGGTCGACCGCCGTAATTCGGTTCGTGAGAGCGAATTCGCCCTCCTCTTCGAACATCACCTCCACGATGTATCTCTGCCCGGGTGCGATGATAACGGACGATATCCACTCCTCCCTCTCGAATTTTCCGAGATCTCCACCGACCAGCTTCATGCGGACTCCGCCCTCGATCCGGAGATTGAACGGCCGAGTGTTCGAAGCGTCGGTCAGGAACAGGCGGACTACGTCTCCCTTGTTGACGCTCCGCCGGTAGTCGGGCTGGCCGTTGATGAGCAGAACGTTGCCGAAACGTCCCATGAGCGCTTGCACCGGGGCCTCGAAGCCGAACGGGAGGATTCCCAAGTCGTCGAGGAGTACATCGTCGAGCAGCAGCGTCTCTTCGAGATTCGCTGAACTGTAGTAGTCCAGATCGGGAGAGTCGACGATGATGGCGCCGTACAGTCCGAGCTCCTGGGCGATATGCCCGCGTTGGTGTGGGTGGTACCAGAACGCCCCCGCGTCGGGGAAGTACACCTCCGCGGTGTACGTTTCACCCACACGAACCGGTGACTGGGTCTGACCGGGGACACCATCGAACTGGTTGTCCAGCCGCACGCCGTGCCATCGAAGAGTGGTGGGGAAGTCGATACGGTTCGTGAACTGGACGATGATCGTGGAGTGCTGCGGCACCCGTATCGTCGGCCCGGGGGACTGCCCGTTGAACCCGTAGACCTTGATCATCCGGCCGTCGATTTCACGGCGCAACAGCGTCGCTTCGAGGCGGAGCGTGTCCCCGTCGGCCAGTCGTACCAGGCCTCCCACCGTCGCTTCGGAAAGCGTGAGGACGTCTACGCCCGGTCCGGGAAGGAAGGGCGTGACATCGGGAACGATCCCCATGAAGGGCGCCATCAGCATCTGCATGTTGGGGCTGCTGGGCGGCATGCGCCAAACCAGGCTGTCTCCCGATCCGGTTGGATCGGAGACCTGCTGCGCTGCCGCCGGGGTGAAGCACAGAGCGAGCCCCACCACGAATGCGGCGAGCCTCATTCGTCTATTCTCTGAAACCGTACGACGCGCAGTTCTCCGTCTCGAACGGCCCATGGCCGGCGGACGTGTGCATCGCCCCGCTCTTCGACATGCCGCGGAGGATGATTGGGCCGGCCCACCGCGGGGCGGTAGACGCGTCGTCCTGTTCGAGCGATATGACAACGAGAAACTTGTTCCACCGAACCTGCCCCCGGAGAGTGCCGTCACCCAACACACCAACCCTCTCGATGCTGTCCAACTGAGGGGTGGTGACCCATACGACGAAGGATCCTTGATCCGGGGCCCTCAAGTTGCTCACGTTGATCTCGAGATCCCTCAGGTAGTCCCCGTTCTCCGTCAGGCTGACGCCGAAGGGAGACGGAGCAAACGTGACGTCGACCGTACCAGTCGATGCTCCCGATCCCGGAATCCGGCGAGTGGAGACCAACTCGATCACATAGAACTCGGGAGCGAGGGGCGCGGCCAGCCTGCACTCGGTCGGCGATTCGGGGCCGGTAAGGCCCGCCCCGGCCAGGGCCGCCAGTACGATCGAGATCATTCGGGCCTAGTCGCTCCTCGGGCGACGCGTGGGCTCATCCCACTTCTGAGCGCTCGAAATGTCCGGCATGCCCCACTGTTCACCATTCCAACCCTGGAACCCGTCCATTCGGAAGGCCCAGAAACCGGTACTCATGTCGCTGATCACGATCAGACCGTCCGCGTTCCGCACATCGATGCCGAAGGCGCCGTTGAAGACCGGTGTGCGCGTCGTGCTCCGGGGACCGATGTACGTATCGTAGTAACCGATGGTGACTGGATTGGCCGGATCCTGAAGACTGACCACCTGTAGCCCATCCAGGTAACCGGACACGAAAAGGAAGGGCCAGCGAACCTCGTGATTGTGGACGAGGTTTCTGTAGTCCGCCGTCCATCCCGAAATCGGTCGGCGAATCGTCTGGACCCGTCCGTCGAGTGCTGGCTGCAGGTCGAAGATCCGAAGTGGCGCGAACTCATACTCGGATTCGGCTATGACGTAACGGCCATCGGGGCTGGGTGTGAAGGTGTGGCCGTTGGAGATGCCACTTATCCCGGTGAGTGTGACCCGCAACTCCGGTGCGTCCAGGTTCGTGACGTCGTAGACGTAGTAACCGCCGGCGCCTCCACCGTAGAAGCGATCCTCATCCGTGTCGGGATGGTATCCGACATAGAAGTCATGGTAGCCCCGAGACCCGCCCGACTGCGGGTTCGGGACTCGGCCCGCTAGGGCCTCTTCAGGCGAGGCCCCCTCGACGATCTTCCCGAGATCGTAGACAATGGCATACGGGCCACTGACGGTGGCGAAGAGGAGTACTCGGCCATCCGAGTGTTTGTAGACGAAGATGTTGTGGAAGCCACCCGGAAGTTGTGGCTCCCGGATGCGGGCCACTTCCCGAACGCTCGATGGATCCGGGAGACCCTCTACGTCGAGCACGACCGCACCCAGATCGCGGTCCGGCCCGCCCCCGCCGAATTGGAGCGACTGCACGACGTAGTGGCGTCCGTTCACCTTGAAGTGCTTCACGTCCATGCCGCCGGTGCCCGTGTGAAGATCCTGGTCCTCGATCCGCCACTCGTATAGAAGCTCGGGATGCTCGGGATCCTCGATGCTGATGATGTCCAAGCCTCTCGGTCCCGCGTCGCCATACTGCATACGGCCCACGTAGACGTACGGACGGGCTAAATCCTGCTCGATATCGATATCCGACACGCTCAGGGCCGGACCCAGCGGGAGGTGGCCGAGCACCTGGATGTTGTCGCTTCCGCGTTGAAGAGGTGTCGCCTGGGCGTGGAGCGCTCGAGGCGCGAGCACTGCAGCCGCGGCTAGGATGGCTCCCGCGGCTAGAGTGGCCGCCGCACCGGTGTGAGCCTTCAACATGAACCGTCCTCCGCTGATTTTCAGTTCGGGCATCTACCGCCCCCAGAGGACGGCACTCCGGAAATTAGACGTCGGCCACAAGGGACGCCACGCTTTCGTTGTCGCCCGCCGGGCTCATCGTCGCGGCCCGCCCGGCTCATCGCCCGGGTCCCAGCAGGACCGCGTTGATGAAAAGCAGCTGCGTCGCCTCGGCATAGGCGCGGTAGTTGGGGTCCTCCGCGAACGCGATGAGTTGCCCGCGGCCGACCGGTTGGTGAATCAGG
>JADFNK010000087.1 GCA_022563405.1 Gemmatimonadota bacterium
CGACCTGCTCCACGAGGTCGTGGCGGCCATGCACGACCACGGCCGCATCGACCGCATCGGGAAGTCCGTCCACGCCCATCCAACGTTGAGCGAGATGGTGAAGGCAGCTGCCAAGGCAGCGAACTGACGATGTACCTCGAGAAAGGAGGCACAGTGATGATGCAAACTCTAGATCTCGACAAGCTTAGGCAGGAATTCAACAGCAGCAGTGGGTCTGTCAGGCTGGTCGCCGTTTACTCACCTACGTGACCAGTATGCATCTACGGGCAAGGTGTTGTCCGCAAACTGCTCGAGGAATTCGGGGCCCACGAACTGAAAGGTTTTGTTGTCTGGCTTCCGATGATGCGAAAGGACAGCCTCGAGCGTGCCAATATCGAGGCTGCACCATTCGAGGACCTACCGGTGGTCCATGTCTGGGACCCGAGGAGTCAGGTCGGGAATTTGTACTCGAAGACTCTGGGACTTCAGTCCACGGCATGGGACTTCTATTTCCTCTACCCGCCGGGAGTGACCTGGGACGAGGAGGAACCGCCCGATCCCGCGTTCTGGATGCACCAACTTCCCGCGGACTCGGGCGCAGACCGGGACCTTGTTCTGTACCCGAGCAGATTTGTGCAGGAGCTTCTCACACTATTCGGGGACGGGGTTGAGCCAAGCCATACGAGCCGTGCCGACCTCGGTCTTCAGCTCCATTGGGAGGGTCTTCTGAACATGACCAGGAAACGAGGCGATTACACCATCGAAGACGTGCAGGAGGCATTCGAGGAATCGAAGACTGTCAGAGGGATATGACTAGCAGGTGAGCCCTAGCGCTCGATTGAGCCGCCTCGGTGTCCTGACGCGCTTGGAAAGAGTTCCTCTATCGCGACGCTCGGAGCCGCTCCCCAGCCCAACGAGTACGTCAACGTCAGGGCGTTTCCCGTGGGCAGGTTCCGGCCCGCGATCGGCACTCGGGCTCCAACCTCGATCTGCCCGCCGCCGAGCGCGGTCGAGACCGACGGGAACAGCTCGAACATCTCTCGTCGGCTCGTAGCGACGGGGAAGCCGAGGCTCTCGTAGGGCGCTCCACGCAGGATCTGCGCCGCCACTCGCACTCGGGCCCGGCCCGTGGCCGCCGAAACGGCGAGGTAGCCGAACCACTCGTTTCCAGGACGTACCGCTGCACTCTGATTCTCTTCCCGCCACCTGTGGCCACCCCACGCCTGCATGATGTACCTCCCCTGCGCGAACGCCCGCCCCAACTCCAGAGCCAACTCCGCGTCCTTCTGGCCTTCGGTGAGCGGAATGATCTGCGCATCGATCGGAAACTCGGAGGCCGGGAGCTTGACCCCCGCTCGCAGGCCCAGCCACACGGGCAGCCGGCTCTCATCGATCCCGAGTAGCTCCGGGCCCGCCCTCAACCAGAGCCTGACGTCTCCCATGCCGGTGCGGGTTCTCGAGCCTGACACCTCGCTGAAGTCGAGCGCGTGAGCCGAGAGTTGACCCCACGCCTCGAGTCCGCCAACCAGACCGATGGCGCCCGTGAATAGAAGAGAGCGCAAGGTCAGGTCACCTTCCGCGAAATAGGGCTCCGTCACACCAGTGGTTCCGAACTGGTCTCTCGTATCGAGGGCGAAAACGGAGGCCTGAATCCAGCCATGCCCCGGTAGCAGGCTGCCGACGCCCTGGCCAACTCCGGAGCCCGAACCGATCTGAGGAACCGAACAGCTTCCCTGGGCGTGAGCGTCCGTCGCGTGCAGCGTCACCATGACTACGCTCACGACCAGGCACAGGAGCGCATGCCGAATCAGGGCGACAGTACGTCTTGCCGCAAAGTGCTTCATCGAGGCCTCCTGCCTGGTGACTCGTGACTACCTGAAGAACTCATCACTTCCCGAGGCTGTTCCTTTGTCGCCCGCTCGTCGTGCGGGCGCCGGTCACCGCTCCGGAAACAGCGCCTCGACGTCGGGCTCCGGGCTTCCACCCCAACCCAGCGAATAGCCAATTGTGAGAGCATTGCCGGCGGGGAGGTTCTTACCGACAACCGGGATGCGCGCACCGACCTCCATTGCTCCCCTCCCTAAGGGGATAACTACTGATGGAAAAACCTCGAACATGTTCCGGTCACCGCTCGGAATTGCGAAACCGTTCGACTTGAATCCATCTCCGCTCAACGACTGTGCAGCCACGCGAAGGCTGACGGGACCGACGGCGGCCGTCGTGGACAAATACCCGAACCACTCGTCTCCGGGCCGGCGCGCAGCCTCGCGGTTTTCGGCCCGCCAACGCCGCCCGCCCCAGCCCTGGACCACAACGCGGCCGTCGGCGAAGGTGCGCCCGATCTCGACCGCGAGGTCGATGTCGCGTTGGCCTTCGTTGAGCGGAATGATCTTACTATTCACGGAAAACTCCGAGGCCGGGATCTTCACTCCGGCCCGCAACCCCAGCCAGATCGGCAGCGCGTCTTCGGCGACCCCGAGCAGCTCCGGCCCTGCGCGGAGCCATATCCGGGCATCGCCCATTCCAGTGGACTCCCGGGCTCCCGTGCTCTCATCGAAGACCACGGAATGCGCGGAAAGCTGCCCCCACACCTCGAGACCCCGAATGAGACCGACAGCTCCCGTCACCAGCAGCGACCTCAAGCCGAGGTCCCCTTCGTTGAAGTAGGGCTCCTTGCGCCCCGTGTGTGTGAACTCCTCTCGGGTATCCAAACTGAACACGCTCACCTGCACCCAACCCGCCCCCGGGAAGAGGCCCCCTACACCCTGGCTCTGGACCGACCCTGGACTGCCATGAGGTACGGAACAGTTTCCCTGAGCCTCGATACCGAGCGCTCCGGTGGCAACCAAGGCCAGGAAAAGAAGGAGCGCGCGTTTCAAGGCGCGGGAGGCGGGCTGGAACCGCCACGCTCGGCTTCGACCACGAGCTCTAGCAAGAGTTCGTATGGTACGGCTCCCACAACCGGGTGCCGATTGATGAAGAACGTGGGCGTCGCGCGGATGCGGCCGCGACGCGCGATGCGGTTCGCCGCCTTGGTCCGGTCCCCACCACGGTTATCTCTGTAGCACGCGTCGAACGTCTCGACGTCCAGCCTGGCCTCCCCGGCGAGCCGTCGGAACACGTCCTCCGGGTGTCGGGCGTCGGTCCACTCCTCCTGGGTCTCGAAGAGGAGCTCGTGCATCGGCCAGAAGCCGTCCTGCTCGCCCGCGCACTCCCCTGCGTTTGCCGCCTCCTTTCCACGCCGGAAGCCCACGACGAACGGAATGTGCCGCCAGACGACGCGGCCCGTTTCGATCAGCTCGGTGCGGACTTTCGGCCACGTATCGCGCCAGAACCCCGCGCAGGCCGAGCAGGCGAAGTCACCGAATTCGATGATCGCGACCGGCGCCGCCGTATCCCCGAGAACGTATCCCATCGTCTCGGCGCCGCCCTCTTGAGCAACCGCGGCCGACGCGCCCACGATCAGTCCAAGGGCTATCGCGAGCAGGCGCGGGCAAGTCAGGACCGCCCCGATGATGCCAAGAGTCTTCCTCACCTCAGTCCTCCCGAATTCGGCCGTCAGCCGTCCAACGCGAGACACTAGAACTAGAGACCCCCTATTACGCACCTTGTCCCCACGCATTCACAGAACTGTCTGACCTCCGGGCATGTTCCCACCGTCGAGGCGATGGACTTCGACGGCGCTTCGCACCTTCTTGAGCCCCCTGACGCCGAGGCTCTCGAAGGCGAAGCCACCGTCAAGTGGGGTACTTCTACCACGGGCTGTTAGGACCAAGGCAGCAGCACCAGGTTGCCTGTGATCTCGTTGTCAGCGATCAACCGATGAGCCTCTGCGGCCTCGCTCAACGGAAGCGCACGGTCGAGGACCGGCTTGATGTGGCCGGCAGCGACCAGCTCGAGACCGTACTCCAGGTCTTCCTTGTCGCTCGCCATCGAGCCGAGCAACCGCTTCTGCGTGAAGAGCACGCTCGTCACATCGAAGGTCGTCTCCGTACCAGCCGCGAACCCGTAGATGACGATGGTGCCGAGGGGACGCGCCGCTTCGATGCTCCTCGGCAGCACATCACCACCCAGGCTGTCGATCACGACGTCGACCCCTTGGCCATCCGTCCATTCCTTGACACGTGCGACGAAGTCCTCCGTGCTCGTGTCGATCACGAAATCGGCACCAAGCGACCTCGCGAAGTCCACGTCTTCTTCACGCCGCACCGTTGTTGCAACCTTCGCGCCCAGTGCCTTGGCGATCTGGAGCTGCATACTTCCGGCACCACCCGAGCCGGCGTGCACGAGCACTGTGTCGCCAGACAGGACATACAGCTCCTCGCGACTCACTACCTCGAGCGAAGCGTGCGGAAACTCAGTCGCGGACCGCGGTCGCTCACCTCGGCGGAAGCGTCGAAGCTTCGGGCGTACGAGTGGCCCGGAAACGTGCGCGAGCTACAGAACGTGATCGAAAGGGCCGTGATCACGAATCGTAGTGGTCCACTCAGCTTCGATCTGCCTTTGTTGGATAGAAGTGGCCCCCCAGAGACCCGGAGCGCAGCAGGTACCGAGGCCGACGTGCTGTCCGACGCCGAGATGCGACGACGGGAGCACGACAACGTGTTGCGCGCCCTGGAGCGAACCAACTGGCGAGTCTACGGACCCGACGGTGCCGCAGCGTTGCTTGGGGTCAAGGCAACCACATTGGCGTCGCGCATCAGGAAGCTGGGACTCAGCCGACGACGACGGCGCCCAGGACACTAGGCCGAGGGTTCGAAGACGACGGAATCGACGAGGTGCACTCCGTTCGCGAGCGTCTTGTGAACCGGACAGCGCTGCGCCACCTGCGTAAGCCGGGCGCGCTGGGCGTCGTCGAACGTCCCGCGAATCGTGACCTGCGATGTGATGCGCTCAATCCATCCGTCGGTACGTTCGTCACAGTCCGCACAATCGTCGGCGTGGACGCGGTCGAAGTCGAGCCTCACGCCAACTTCAGGAAGCGTGATACCCTTATGGTTCGCATAGAGCCGGAGTGTGATGACGATGCACGCGGCTAGGCTGCCGAGCAAGATCTCGTAGGGCGTCGGCCCCAGGTCGGTCCCCCCCGCGCCGAGCGGTTCGTCTGAGCGCCACGTGAACTGGCGAGCCTGAAGGGTGACCTCGGTCCCCTCTCCAAGTACAGCGGTTACGAACGCCATTTATTTCTCCCTCGTAGCGGGGGCGATCCTCTCTTCAAGACCCACCATAACTGCGAGAACGTAGGCACGGGTTTCGTCCTTCCGCTGCAGTGTAATGAATTGCCGCTTTCGCTCACTCACTGGCAAGTGACAGGGTCCGGTCGATCGTGTGGCTGGATCCTCCGAACCCTCAAGAACGCACTTGACGAGGAAATAGAAAATGAGCACGAGAGAACTGAAGTGGGGCGCCTACGGTGGCGTCGCGGGTGGTTTGATCTTCGGAGCGATGATGGGCGTGATGGGCATGCTTCCGATGATCGGAAGCATGGTCGGCCAACCGACAGCCGCGGTCGGTTTCGTTGTGCACATCGTGAACAGTACGATCATCGGAGCAGGATTCGCGATCGTACTCGGTCGGTTCGTGAGCGGGACAGCGAGCGGGCTGGGCGCCGGGCTGGCATACGGTGGGGTCTGGTGGATTCTGGGACCCCTCACTCTGATGCCGCTCTTCATGGGGATGGGCTTCGGCGTGAACTGGAATGCCGCCGCTGCTGCGGCGATGCTCCCCAGCTTGGTCGGTCACCTGATGTACGGCAGCGTCCTCGGCGTGACCTACACCTGGCTCCGTCAACGCGATGTGGGCCCGGTGCTAGCGACCGCTCGCTGAAGCAAAGGCACGGACGGCAGATGCGTCGGGGAGAGGGCGTGCAAAGAGGCGCCGGCTCTCCCCGGCGCGGACGGCTGCCCGGCACTGGGGGCAACGGCGCGCCCGCTCTCGAGCCCAAAGGGGGTTTGCAGATGGAGGAGGGGACGACGCAGGGCATCCTTCTACTGTCCGATATCAGCGGCTACACTGAGTTCGTCCGCCGACACACCCGCTCGGCCAGCCACGCTCGTCAGATCACGGTACGCCTCCTCAAGGCCATCGTTTCGGCGTCGAGTCCACCGCTGTCGGTGGCGGAGCTGGAAGGCGACGCCGTGTTCTTCTACGCCCTCGGGTCGGAGGAGGAGCTTCCCGAGTTGGCAAAGAAGGTGAAGGAGCAGATCCCGCGGCTCTTCCGAGCCTTTACGCGGGAGCTGAAGATTCTCAGCTCAGGGCCGAACTGCAGCTGCCACGCCTGTGCGTGCATCGCAGCCCTCCGCCTCAAGCAGGCAGTCCACGTAGGCGAGGTGGCCGTAGAGAAGATCGGTCGCTTCGAGAAGCTGTTCGGCCTCGCCGTCATCATCGTCCATCGAATGCTGAAGAACTCGGTGCCGGCCAGGGAGTACCTGATGCTCTCCGAGCTCGCGTTCTCCAACTTCGACGACTTCTTTGGGCTCGAGCCGGAGCGACGCATAGTAGAGCTCGAGGGGATCGGAGAGTACGAGATGATGGTGTTCTACGCAGAGCAAATGGCCTCGGTCCAGGACGAGCTGGCGAAGACGGAAGGACCGATTCCAGACCCCTCTCTTTCTCAGATACTTCGTTGGAAGCTCGGCCTATGGGTCCGAACACTCCTGGATCGATGAAGTAGGACGACGTCCACTACAGCCCCACGGCGGCCAGGACCTCGTCCATGCGGGGATCGAGGGGCAGGTCGTCCCAGGCGAAGTTGTGTCGGACGAAGACCACGGCGCCGTTGCGGGCCTCGATGGCTCGTTCCAGCCGCTCGACCGCCTCGTCGATACGACCGAGGGCGGTGAGGGCGACCGTGAAGTCGAAATGGAGGGTGAGTTCCGGGCTGGTCCGCTCCAGCTCCTCGAGCTCGGCGAGGTAGCCTAGGGCCTCCTCCGTCCGGCCCGCCCGCGCGAAGATGTACGCTCCGGTGCCCAGGCCCCCCACACCTCCGGGCGTCAGCGCCCGGTAGCGCAGGAATTCTTCGATGGCCCGGTCGTGTTCTCCCAGGCGGTCGTAGGCCAGGGCACGCCCCTCGATGGCGGTGCGGAAGGTGGGGTCGATTTCGAGTGCGCGATCGTAGTGGATCAGGCTGTCCCGGAGGCTACCTGCGTGGAGGTGAGCAGTACCCAGAGTGTCGAGGTTGTGCAACGAGAGCGGGTCGAGCGACGCGGCGACCTGTGCGGTTTCGAGAAACTCGTCGAAGTGCCCCGAGGCCATGTAGCAGTAGCCGGCCCAGTGGCGGGCTTCCGCGGATCCCGGGTTCAGTTCGATGGCACGCTCCAGGCAGCTTCGGGCCGCCGGCAGGTCCCAGTCGTAGAAGAGCTTCACCAGCCCCAGTGACACGTGACCCATGGCGATCTCCGGATCTAGCTCGATGGCGCGCTGGGCGGCCTCCTGCGCGGCGGGGTAGGCCTCTTCGCTCCGGAGTCGGCCGAAGGTCCCGAGGTGGACGTAGCAGCGAGCGACCCCGGTGTGGGCGAGGGCGAAGTCCGGGTCCAGCGCCAGGGCATCGCGGAAATGGCCGAGTGCCTCCTTAGTCGTGTTCGGCGTCCCTTGGTTCCAGCGGTGCAGACCCCGGAGGTATAGGCTGTAGGCCTCGGTGCTCTCGGTGGGCTTCCGCGCCATGGTCGGCGCCTGCGCCACAGCCACGGGGAACAGGACGCGCAGCTCCCGCGCGATGGTGTGGGCGATCTCGTCCTGGACCGCAAAGATGTCCTCGAGCACCCGGTCGTAACTGTTGCTGAAGAGGTGGTAGCCGTCGGCGGTGTCGACGAGCTGCGCGGTGATGCGCACGCGGTTCCCCGCTTTGCGGACGCTGCCCTCGAGCACGGCCCCGACGTTCAGCGCCCGGCCGATCTCCCGGACGTCCTCGTGCTTCCCCTTGAAGACGAAGGACGACGTGCGCGCGGTCACCTTCAGGTCGTCGAACTTGACCAGGGTGTTGAGAATCTCCTCGGTGATCCCGTCGGTGAAATATTCGTTCTCGAGGTCCGAGCTCATATTGACGAACGGGAGCACTGCGATGGACTTCTTGGTCCGGTTTCCGCTGGACGACAGATCGGCGGGCGCAGGAACCGCGAGTCCGGACGCGGCCACGGCGTGGATGCCCAGAGGCCTCTGGACGTTCTTGAGCTCGAAGTCCCCCAGGGCTCTCGTGGGAAGACGAGGATGGTTCTTGAGCTCCTCGCAGACCGTGCCCGAGATGAGCACCGATCCCGGAACCGCAAGCTCCTGCACCCGGGCGGCGACGTTGACACCGTCGCCGTGCACGCCGTCCTGGTCGTGGACGATGTCGCCGATGTGGAGGCCGATCCGGACGGGGATGGGGGGGTCCAGCTGGAAGCGACGCTGGATGTCGACGGCGGCGTCTACGGCCTGTACCGCGCTCGGAAAGACACTGAGGGTTCCGTCGCCGTAGAACTGGACAATCTTACCCTGGCGCGCTTCGATGCGCTCGCGTAGCACTGTCCGGTGACGATCCCGCAACGTCGTGGCCCTGGACTCGTCCTCCTGCATGAGGGCCGTGTAGCCCACGATATCCGTGAACATGATCGCGGAGAGTCGGCGGGTGCGTTTCTCGCTCATGCGCTCAAGATGCGGCGCACGCCATCAAACCGCGAGCAGATCCCCCCTACAGCAACACCAACGGCAACGCCAGCGCGAAGAGCGCCGAAGTGATGATCAGGGGAACATGCGCTCTTGATTTGCTGGGGTCTGAGAAGTGTCATCCCGCGCGAGGTCACTGCCTGGGGAGCGGCAAAGTCAGCCGCCCACTCGCTCTAGCGGGACAGTCGAGAGGGAATGCCGCGCCTACATCATGAACTCCAAGACGAGAACGAGCATTCCCACCCCCCCGAAGACTACCCCCAAGCCCTTTTCCATAGTCTGCGCGGGGAGATACTTCCCCACTCGGGACCCGATGGTGCTCCCGATCAAGACACCCGGGATACTCCAGCCCACAACTTGCCACACCGGTTGCGCCGAGAGTGCATGAATCCCAGCACCCACGGCTGCCACGACCGCTAACGTAAAGACGCTGGTCGCGATCGCGATGCGCGGCGGCATTCGGCACCGCACTACCAGCTGCGTAGTCGAGATTTCGGGCAGGCCGGCGCTGATCATCCCAGTAAGGACACCGCCCACGGCCGCCATCATTACACCCGGTACTCTCCAACACGTGGGATACTCGTAGACCGAACCGTCACGGGCTCGGATCACGGTCGTCCCTTTGCCCCCGGACTTGCCGTCGATCAAGGGCACCGCCCTGTCGCCAGGCTCGCACTGCTCTGGGGAGCGGACGAGAATCAGAAATGCGGCTAGCACGAGCAGACCGATTCCAAAGATCCCCTTGAGGATTCGGTCCGACACCATGTCGGCTCCTACCGCACCCAGAACGACGGCGGGAACGCTGCCCAACAGAAGCCACCGCGCGGTCGCGTAGTCCACGAGCTTGGCCCTCACATAGGAGCGAAGGCCGTTACCCATCCCGAAGACTTCAGTCAGGAGGCCCGCACCTACAGCCTGTACTGGTGTGAGACCCACCACCAGCATGAAGAACGGGCTAAAGAACAACGCCCCGGACACTCCCGAACCGATCGCCACGGTCGAGAACACGATGGACGCGGGAAAGACCCACCATAACTGCGAGAATGTGTACACGGGTCTTGCACCTTCACTGCGAGCTGCGATTCACCCCCACAGCCCTACGACGCCGGCTCGCATAGCCCTCGGCTGCCCGCAAGCCTTGATACGGCAGCCACGTCAGTCGGCCAAGCCTCTGAGCATGCAGTCAGGCTGTGGCTGACCAATCTTGGTGAGGACAATCTGGTACAACTGCTGGTACCGCGCGCGCGCTGCCCCTGTAGCCGTGAGCAAATAGAAACGCCACATCCTGCGGAAGCGTTCTCCATAGCTCGCCTCGAGCGTGGGCCAGGCTCGTTCGAAGTTCTCGTACCACGCCAGAAGGGTCCTATCGTAGTCCGGGCCGAAGTTCTGTATGTCTTCGACACTGAACAGCTCTTCCGTTGCCCTCGCCACCTGCGCCAGGGATGGAATCAGCGCGTTGGGAAATATGTATTTCCCGAACCAGGGGTTGACGGCCCTGGTGCTGCGGTTTCCCCCGATCGTGTGGACGAGGGCGATTCCGTCGTCTTTTAGGCAACGATGAACGACCTCCATGAAGGCGCGGTGGTTCTTGTAGCCGACGTGTTCGAACATCCCAATGGAGACAACGGCATCGTAGGAACCGGTGGCCTTGCGGTAATCGTCAAGACGGATGTCTACGGGAAGCCCCTTGCATGCTTCCCTACCGAGCTGGACTTGGTTCCGAGAAACCGTGTAGCCGGTAACCTCAACACCGTAGCGCTCGGCCGCATACTTGGCGAAGCCGCCCCAGCCACAACCGATGTCGAGCACCTTCATTCCCGCCCGGAGACCGACTTTTCGACAGACCAGGTCGAGCTTTGCAGTCTGCGCTTCTTCGAGGTTGTTGGCTTCACGCCAATACGCGCACGAATAGATCATTCGAGGGTCGAGCATGGCCTGGTAAATATCGTTTCCCAGGTCGTAGTGATGCTCAGCGATCTCGAACGCCCGCTCTGTGGTCTGCAGGTTCAGCGTCTTGGCCCGCAACACGTGAAAAACATTGCTCCAGTTGGCGCGGACTTTCTTGTCGATCTCGGCACGGAGCAATTTTACTGTCAGATCGTCTAGGGCGTCGCAGTCCCACTGCCCGTCCATGTACGACTCGCCGAAGCCAAGCAAACCGTTGGTAAGGATCCGGGTGTACAGTCTCTTGTCGTGAACTTGCATGTCCTGAGGACGGGCACCGTCGACGCGGATATCCGCGTCTTCGAACAAGCGCACCATAATTCGTTCCGATTGCGCGTCCACGGAACGCAGGAGAGTGTTGCGCGTGGGGCGCGGCGACCGCGTCGCGTTCACTTGCATGGTTACTTATTCCATTGGTCCGACCGGTCACGACTCGGCCAAAAAAAACGAAGCGTTCGCCCAGGATGGGGCCAGCCTCCCGAATCGTGCAAGTAGGAATGAGTCCGTCTGGGGATATCTATTCCTCTTCTACCGCGTGAGCTTCAAGGGATTCGTGTATGATGCTGGGGGCGCGTCGGATGCACGTCGATCTAGGAAAGTCGCTCATCCCGCCAGACGGACCAGGTCGCTCTTTGCGAAAAGTGCTCCCGGGTCGGGAAGGTGGATCTCGGAGTAGAGTCGCCGAGGAACGCCGATGTCCGCGAGATAGAGCTCACCGACATGAGCACGTGAGGGACCCGAAACCAGCCCTGTCTTCGGGAGGGCCAACGTCAGGGTGGCCGTGGCCCGCACCGCGGACTCGTGCACGTCTCCGCTCGTGGCATCCATCCCGGAAGGAACATCCAGAGCGAGGATCGGGGCTCCGGCCGACCCCGACCAGCGGATGAGGGCCTCGGCCCCCCCGTGAGGAGCGCCACGAAGGCTGTAGCCGATCACACCGTCGATGACCAGGTCTGGACTAGGGCTTTTTGGAGTAGCCACCAGCTGTCCTGAAGAGACGACCTCGACACCGAGGCGGCGCAGGATGGCCAGCTGCTTGGCTGGCACCGGTGCGAAACGGTCCGGCTCGTAGGCCAGGACCGTCCGTATCGTCGCTCCCCATCCGTGAAGCCGGCGTCCGGCGACCAGGGCACCGCCACCGTTGCCACCGGGCCCGGCGAGAACCACCACGGTTTTTCCTTGTGGATCACCGTCCAGGAACCGATCACGCGCCAGTGCCGCGAGGGCCCGCCCGGCGTTCTCCATCATTTGGATGAGATCGATCCCGTAGTCCTCAGCCATGGCCTGATCCACGGCAGCCATCTCCACGCTGGTGACGGCCGGTACGAGCCGCATGGGGATCTCGGGAATTCTTCTCATCCAAAGAGCATCAGGTAGATCGAAAGGGCCGACCCAGCCCGGAGCCCCGAGGGAGGAGCACCCCCGGAGCCTTCCTCACATGCAGCGCAGCTAGAACCTCAACTCAGCCTCCAAGCAAGCAGGTGGACGCCTGTTCTCGATTGGGCCGCATCACCGTGGACTCGGCCAGGGGTACTGACCGGATCACGGTGTTGCGACGAGCGGGCCGGATGCGGACCCTGCCCGCGGGAAGTCCTCCAGAATCTTCTCCACCGCCTCGGTCACATACATCCGGACCCTCTTGGGACTCGGGTCAGAATGCAGCGATTCTCTGGCCCACCCCCGAAAGATGACTTCCTCCGTTCGGACATCGATTATGTCCAGAACCAAGGTTCCCTGCAGGTATGCGCGCACGCCGCCGGCACCCCCGTATCCGGCGCCCGGATAGCCGTAGTAGGAGCCGTAGTACGGCCTGAGGTATCGGCCACCATACAACGAAAAGCCAAAGGACCCTCGATAAGACGACCCTCGGTACCCGTACGGCCCTCCATAGCCGTAGCGTCCATAGCCGGATCCATAGCCATAGGATCCATAGATCCTCTCCTCTGCGATCACGGTGTAGGCAATCCGCAAGTCAGGAATCTCAGACGTCACTTTACGATAACCCATCCTGCCAAGTTCGCCCTCTACGGCAGCTCGGATATGCCGTTTCAACAGTGGGCTGTCCACGGCCGGATCGCCGGTCGGGTCTGCCTCCTGGTCGACCCAGTCGTACGTGCTCAACTGCGTCAATGACGCTTCTGGGTCATACTCCGTCTCTACCTGCAGACCCGCGCAGCCCGCTAGGGCAAAAACCGCAAAGGAACTCAGAGTTGCATGAAATCTTCTCATCGTCCGACCTCCTTCTATAAAAGGTTCAGGTACTGGCCGGTGGGTCTTCGACACCACCTTTTCAGTCCGTATGTGTTCGTAGGTTAGTGCGCGCAGCCTCCAATATCTTACAGATTCATGGCCACACGGAGATGCCCCGCCGGGCGAAGCGTGTTGACTTGTTGGTGAATGGTTCGAGATCGAGGGATCACGAACTACGAACGGTATGACCTGTTCGTCAGCGCTTAATGCGGCTCGTCTTGAGTTGCCGGAGGTTCGGGGCCGCGTTCGCTCCCGTCCTCAATATCCACGTCCGATGCATCCAGGCATCGCTCCAGGATCGAGCTCTGAAGCTTCTCGAAGGCTGCTCTGTCGGCCACGCTCAAGTCCCATCGCTCCCGTGCACCGGCCCCGATGGCTCGAAGCTGGGCCGCATAGCCTCTGCAATGGCGGCACATCAGGAGGTGAAGCCGGACGAGAGCCCGGTCTGACCATACGGCGTCGGCCAGCTCATCGCTGGCTATGAGGCGCCCAACTTCTTTGCAGTTCAGCATGTGACTATGGCTCGATCCCTTTGGCTTCCAGGCATTCGCGCAGGCGATTGCGGACCCGATGAAGAAGGACTCCCAGGTTAGTGCGGGTGACCTCGAGAATCTTACAGATTTCTTGGCTGTTCATTCCTTCGATCTCACGCAGGACAAAGGCCATCCGCTGGTTCGTTGGAACCCGGTCCAGACAGCCGTCGATTCCCTGCCGCACCTCGGCATCGTAGAGCTCCGCGTCCACCGGGCGCGGGGGCCGCGTCCAACTTCCGGCGTCATCGAACCGCTGCTCGAAGACCTCCTCGATTTCGTCCATCTCGTTGTCTCGGCCCAGACTCCGCCGCGCCGCGGCAATTTTCTTATACAGGATGCCGAACAGCCAGGTCCGGACGTGGGACCGGCCCTCAAATCGGGGCGCCGTCTCGATGAAGGTGACGAAGGTGTCCTGCGCGACGTCCTCGGCGAGTTGAAGCGCGAAGCCGGCACCGCGGGCG
>JADFNK010000088.1 GCA_022563405.1 Gemmatimonadota bacterium
GCCCATTGTATACACGGCGTATACAGATTACAACCATTTGTATACAGAAACATATTAATATTTTCAGGGAATAAAAAAGCCCTCTGATTTCTCAGAAGGCTTAAAGGTTTAACAGATAACTCCGACTGGTGTTATAAGTTGAGTTTTATTATACTAAAAACGTGTCGTACCTGTACTGTTATAATGGGCTTTAGTATCTTTATCTAAAGCTTTTTCAAGGTCAGATACATTAATTTTGCCCTTGTCTGAGCCTTCCATCCTAGCGGCTTCGATACTCTCGCTGTAGTTATCAGCTCGTTTCTTGTGCTTCTTGCCTCTCATAGCGGCTGTAACTGTTGTTACTAGGCCTAAGATACCGACAATAATACCTGTGATTGGCTTTGAAGCTGGCACCATATTGCCAACTACTTGAACAAAGGTTTTACCATTTTCTGAACGTACAATCACAACAATTTGCCAGCCATTCAGCAGCTGGTTAGAATAGAAATCTAATGTACCGCCAGAACACCGCGGCGCCGCGCGCGCCCGCGAGGGCCAGGAAATGGTCATGGAAGACGTGCATGAACTCATGGAGCGGCTGCGGGAAGACGGAATGCTTCCCGAGGGTGCCCAGGTCAAGGCACTGCCGAGGGTGTTGCTAGAACGGCTGGGTGTCAAGGGGATGCCGGGGTTACGATCTTTGAGGAAGATTCGCGCGGCGAAGCACTCGTTTACCGTCGGCACCGACGGAACGATCGAAGTTCGGGTTCGGCGGGGTGAAGTCCATCGAACATGTGTCGATGATGCAGGGCGAAGTGGTATCGGCGGGTGTAATAGGCGACATCTATGTTCGGCACTACACCGTACATACACGGGACCGCGGGGCGCTAGAAATCATGACGGACGTACCCAACTACGGCGCTACGGAACGCGTAACGGCTGTATTCACGGGGAGCGCAGTAACCGACACCCTGGTGTACATCTGCGGGGGAGGGGAGGCGGAAGCGTGCTAGAGGAGATCGTCACCCCCCCGAAAGCCCACCCTAACAACCTTGCCCAAGTAGCACCTCCCCTCACATCGTTTGGTACAGCGTACTCACCAGAGCGTTTGCACCAAGGAGCGGCGGTAGTGGCACGTGTTCTCGTCGTCGAAGACGAACAGACGGATCGACTGATCTTGGCAGGCATCGTCGAGGGGATGGGCCACGAGGTCTATTTCGCCTCGGATGGCGAACAAGCTTTCAAGACCTACATGAAAATGAGCATCGACGTCGTCGTCACAGATCTTCTCATGCCTCACGTCGAGGGGTTGGAGTTCATCGAGGAGTTGAAAACGTTGTTTCCGGAGGCGCCAGTCATTGCCGTTTCCGGTAAAGGCCCTGACCTGCTCGCTACGGCAGAGGACAAGGGTGCCTGCGCGGCGCTCAGCAAGCCCGTCGACCCCGAGGAGCTCGTCGAGGCCATCACGAAGGCACTCCCAGATAGATCGATCCTTCCAGTGCCCAAGTCCAAGAGCGTCGTCAGGGGCAACTACCGTCCCCTGGATGAGTTCGAATTCGAGCATAAGGGCCGGGTCCGTTGTATTCCAGCGGAGGGCGCGATCGCCGCGGACGAGGCTGGTGATAAGTTGGCCCGCACGACCGAGCCCCTTTGGGACATTCGGGTAGACGGAGCTTCCATCGGCCATGTTGATGCCAACCTGCATGAGACGAAGGAGACTGTCCGCGAAGCTGCTACCAAGCTCATCGACGAGCTGGAGGCGTAGCGCGCCCCTCCCTGCGCGCTTCGGTCGCCTCGGCCCCAAAGCTTGACGAGCCAAATTGACTGGTTGGATCACCGAATTCCCGCACGATATTCTCATTTTTCTACAGGCTCGGGCGTTTTGACGGGGTATTCTGTGCCCGTGCAAGGAAAAATTTGCCGGGGCCGAGCTTCGACATGTCGAAAAAACAGTGTGGTTATTGGGTTTTCTGGATGGCACGGAACTCGCGGAAGGTCCAAGCATGATCGATCATCGCCTCAAGCGAGCGAATGGACATGAATGATCGAAGGTCAGGTTTTTCAATCATTGAGCTGGTAGTGGTGCTCATGGTGGGCTCGGTGCTGACCAGCATCGCCATCACCGAGTTCAACGGCGTCTCCGGACGTTTTGCGGTCAAGGGGGCCCGCCAGACCTTGATGTCGATGCACGCTCGCGCCCGCGTACAAGCCGTGGAGTTTGGGCAGACCGTGAAGCTGCACGTCGATCCAGGCGGTGACAGCATATGGCTGAGCCGGGACGGCGAAGTTCTCGATGTCCTGGACTTCGGCAAGGAGTTCAATGTGGACATCCAAACGTCGACCGACTCGGAAGTGCGGGTGTGTATGAACCCTCGCGGCTTCGCCGATACGGGATGTAACAGCTTCACGTCTCCTGTGACCATAACATTCGTGCTCGCCTCGGATTCTGCTTCGGTGCTCATTCTCACGCTCGGACAGATGGTGCCCAGCTGATGCCCGGAGCAGAGTCTGTGCCTACCCGACCCAGAGCCGGCTTCTCGCTCATCGAGCTGGTGATGTCTGTCCTCGTCCTCGCTTTCGGAGTGATGGGGATGGCCACGACAACTCTCTTCATCACCCGCCAGCTCACGATTGCGGAGCTCACCACGGCACGGGCCGCCGCCACCCGGAGTGTCATGGAGCGCATCCGCGCGACCCCGTACGACTTGCTCGGCTCGGGGGGTGATACCATCGGGCCAATGGTGGTCTCCTGGAGGGTGACCGCTACCACGCCGCAGACAACGACCCTCGGCATCATCACCGTGGGTCCGGGTCGAGTGCCCGCATCCGTGAGCCAGTCCGGCCCCATGCTGTCGAGCTCGGTCGCGGACACTATCCTTTACAAGGTGCTGAAACCATGACGAGGCGTGACAGGAGCGGGTTCACGCTGGTGGAGCTCGTCATCGTGGGCCTACTCGGTGTCGTCGTGGTCGGCGCCACGTACCAGATGATCCTCACGAGTCAAAAAGCATATACGATCCAGATCGCGCAGATGCACGGGCAGCAAACCGTACGTGCGGGGATTGACATCCTGTCCGTCGAGCTCAGAGAATTGAGCGCCGTGGAAGGAGACGTTCTGACCATGGGTTCGGACCAGATCAAGGTCCGGGCCATGCGGGCTTTCGGTCTGGTGTGCAACACCAACGCGACCGGTAGCCCCATACTCGTCAAGAAGATCGGTCGCTATTTCACCAGCGGTGACTCCATCGTTGTGTTCGCCGACAACGATCCGGACCTATCGAGCGACGACACGATCCTGTCCGGGGCCGTGAGCAGCATGACCACCGGTCAGACGTGCACGGGAACCGATACGGCACAGTCGCTCTTGGTTCCCGCCCTGGTCACTGCCCTGGCGAACGACACAGTGCGTCTCGGCGCCCCGGTCCGGGGGTTCACGATCTACACGTACGGATTGTACTTGCGAGACGGGGAATACTATCTGGCCCGCGAGTTTGGCGGAACAACAGAGCCCCTGGTGGGGCCGCTCTCCCCGAATGGAGTTTCCTTTATATATATGGACTCCAACGGGGTCGTCACCACCGACCCGACGGCGGTCTCACAGATCCAGGTGACACTTCGGTCGAGGTCGAAGGTCACGAACGAGCGGGGTCCCGTAACGGACTCCCTTACAACTACGATTTATCTGCGGAACTAAAGAATGATGCGGATCGGTCCGATCGAGGTAGGCTGAGATGGAACAGAATAAGGAGTACGGCTTTGCGCTTCCCGTGACGGTGTTCGCCCTCGTGGTCGTGGGTGTGATCACGACCGGCGGGTTCTTCATGGCGACCCAGGAGGCGCGCATCGGCGTAGCGAGCGAGCACGCTAACCTGGCCTTTTATTTGACCGAGCAGGGTTTGGTGGACGTGTTGGGCGACTGGGAGACCACCATTTTCGAGGCGCTCCCACCTTGGGGTGACACGGCTGTAACCCGAACCTACTCAGGCCTGGGCCAAGTTACCGCCCGCATCACCAGGATGACCGATCTTCTGTACTTCGTGGACGTCGACGCCACGGTCACCAAGGGTGGAGCCGTGCTCTCGGGGGCCTCTCGGCGCGTGGGCGTGACCGTACGCCTCATGTCGGCCGAAATGGAGCCACAAGCGGCGCTGACCACGCGGGGACCGACCAACCTGAGCGGAACCGCCGAAGTGCACGGTGAAGACGAAGTGCCCGGCGGTTGGGGACCCGTATGCCTCGAGCCCTTGGAACTCAAGCCGGGCATCCTCACGGACGACGCTAACGATGTCACTACCCAGGGTGCTGCAGTAATCACCGGATCTCCCCCGGTGGACGAGGACACGAGCATCAATAACGCCACCTTCACGCAGTTCGGCGCCTTGAGTTGGACCGACCTCACCAGCATGGCCGACATCACCTTGAGTGGAGGGAGCCTCAACACCATGGGTCCCGACAGCACCGCCGCCGGTGTCTGCCGTAAGGGCGCTGGGTTCCCCAGTAACTGGGGCAATCCCCAGAACCCGGGAGCGGCCTGCTCTGGATGGTTTCCCATCATCTACATCAGCGGCAACGCCACCATCCAGTCTGGAGGTGTAGGTCAGGGTCTCTTGCTCGTGGACGGGGACCTCGATTTGCGCGGCAACTTTGCCTTCTACGGCCTCATCATCGTGCAGGGAAGTATGGAGACCCAGGGGTCGGGGAACCGGGTGTGGGGTGGGGTCATGGCCGGCAACGCCGACTTCGACACTCAGGCGCTGACCGGCGGATCCGTGGTCACCAATTCGACGTGCGCCGTGCGCCGGGCCATCAAGGAAAACTCGAGCCTCACGCGGGTTCGGCCGCTGGCCGCCCGGAGTTGGGTCGATCTCTCGGCGACCTCTGAGAGTTAGGCTACCACCGGGTGGTAGACCGACAATCTCTTGAGCGGTAGACCGGTGACTCCCTTACGCGGTATACCGGTAGCTCCCTCCCCGGTAGAGCGATAACTCCCCTGTCGGTAGGCCTATAACTCGCTCGACGTCGGGCCGGCAACCCCTCCCCAAATGTTTACCGAAATCAGGCGTGTTTCTGCCCGAAAAATCTCTTGACAATGCTCAGATCCTGGTGAATCGTAAAATAGGCCTGTGGTAAAGATTTGTTTCTGTGTGCTGCCGGATGAGGGCCGAATGGGCCTCTTCGACGGTGGACCCGACGGGCCCCCCAACGTCGGACGGACAGTCGACGATCGCCGAGAGCGAGAGTCGCATGATGGAGTGTTTATGACACCTTGGTCACGAAGCTTCTATCTGATCGCTCTGATGGCAGGAATCCTGGCTGACGCGGCGGTACTCTACTTCCCGATCGACCAGGCTCCGCGCTTGATTATCGGCCTGCTCCTCGTCCCCGTCATACTCTGGACCGGCATACGGCTGGAGGCTATGGCGATGCTCGAGAATCGGGACCGTTGGGCGTCTCGCGGTCGGGTATTTCGCGAGCTCCGATCCCAGGTGGTAATGCTCCTCGAGCACGTTCGACGGCTCAACTGGATCGCAGTGGACGCGGAGCGCGGATTCCGGGACAGAGACGACGCGATGCGTGAAATGGACGACATCGAGGACGAGATCAGGGCAATGATCTCCGACGTCCGTCGGGCGGCGGGCAAGCCCACCGCACAGCCCGAGGTACCCCTGATCAGAGAACCGGAGACGGTCGCCTAGCTCGATCTGAAGCGCGGCGGCCGCGCATCTACAGCTACTCCGAGGGGGAATGGCTCCTTCCACCGCCACTACTGACGTATCCGCTCTCCGGACGCTTCTTCAGTCCTGGGAGAAGGGTCTGCGAACCCTCGCCATGTACCTCCCCAACAACCCGGTGCGTCAACAGGCGATCGAAGCGCTGCGGGACGGTCTCTCCGGGATGTGGCAACACCTTCCCGACTTTTCGCTAACGGTTTCCGAGACAGGCCTCGTATGGGAATCTGAGATCGTGCTTCCAGTCCAAGAAAAATCGGACAGCCTTGCGTGGACCCTTTTTCAGGACGGACTCAGGTGGATCGCCTTCTCACCGGGGGTGGAAGAAGAGGAGATCATCACCTTCCTGGGCCTCGTCCAGCGGGCTCGGACCCTCACGGACGACGACGACGACGACCTCCGTACGCTCCTCTGGTCGGCGGACTTCCAGTTTATTCGCTACAAAGTTTCCGAGCTGGAACAGACCAGTGGCGAGCCGATCGTAGCGACGCCAGCGGCCGATTCCTCTGAAAGACTGTCATCGGAGCAACTTCGAGAGCTCCTTTTGGGGGATATGGCGGGGCAAGTGGAGGAGAACCAGGGGGACGCCGAAAAGGGCGGAGACACCCAGGAAGACGCAGAAACGGATGGAGACGCCCAGGACGCTGTGGAAACGGGTGCAGACGCCCCAACCAGCACGGCGGCTCCCAAGGGTGTGGTCAACTTGGCGGAGTACGAGTCGACACTCTACTTCCTGGACGAGCAGGAGATCGCTTACCTCAGGGATGAGATCCGGCGTGAATACGACCAGAATCTCAATAAGAACGCCCTCTCGATGCTCTTCGATATCCTCGAGGAACAGCGCGATGCGGAAGCCCGTACGGAGGTCATTTCGATTCTCGGGGACCTCCTCCCCCACTTGCTCAACTCTGGGGACTTCCACTCCGTGGCCTACCTCATCTCGGAAACACAGGTCGTGCTCGGTCGGGCGGAGGAGATGCTCCCGGAGCACGGGGAGCGCCTGGCCGGCTTCACGAAAACGTTCTCGAGACCGGAGGCCGTCGATCAACTCCTCGAGGCTCTAGAGGTGGCCGCGATCGAGCCATCAATCGATGAGATCGAGGAGCTGTTCGCGCACCTGACACCGGCGGTCTTGAGCACGATTCTCAAGTGGCATGGGCGCCTTTCGAACCAAGAGATGCGGCAGACTGTGGAGGGTGTGGCCGCCCGGATGGCCGAGGAGAGTTCGGACGCGGTGGGCGTCGCCCTGGAGTCGCCGGAGCGAGTCGTCGTCGCCCAGGCCCTCCGCTTGGTCGCTAAGGGAGGCATTGAGGGCGTCGAGGATCAGTTGGTCGGCCTGGTGGGGTACGACGACATCGGCATCCGCAACGCTCTGGTTCCGGCCCTGGCCGCGGTGCCGAGTTCTCAGGCCATGAAAGCATTGGTCAAGCTCATTGAGGACACGGATCCCGAAGTGCGGACTTCGGCTGTCAGGGCGCTGGCCATGAGACGTTTCCGCGGCGTGTTGCCCGTACTCGAGGGGATTGTACTCGGCAAGGAGGTACGGGCGCGCGACCTGACGGAGAGGAGAGCATTCTTCGAGGCGTACGGGATCATCGCCGGCGAATCCGGTGTGTCCAAACTCAGAGAGATCCTCCTTCCCAAGCTCTTCTGGCGGTCCGTCGATTCGGATACCCGCGGGTGCGCGGCCATGGCTCTCGGACATGTGTCCAGCCAGGCGGCGCGAACCGCACTTCAACGCGCGACCAAGAATCGGGATCACGTGGTGCGGAGCGCGGCGATGAGAGCCCTCCGACAGGACGGTCCGTGAGCCAGGTGACCAACGGGTCGGGTGAAACGGACACCCCAGATGCCACGGCCGTGGCAAACGCCGTGGAGGGCCCCGAAGGAGACGATTCCGCGTTGCGCCTCCGAGGCCGCGCGTTCCTCTTGGCTCTCTACAAGGCCCTCAGGAGCATCAAGCTCTACCCCATGGATAACGTCCAGGTGAGGGAGAGCCTCGATGAGCTGGCCTCAACGACCTCGGATATCGTCACGGTCGACGGAGGGCTTGAAGTGAGGATCAGCAGCGAGATCCTGTACGTGAACGCCGTACGGCTGCGCATGGACGTAGACAATTTCGCGTCATTCGGTCACGTGATCAGGGCTTTTTCCAGAGCCGGGGTTGGCATGCTCCTCGTCGACACACCGCCTGGCCAACAAGAATGGAAAACCTTCGTTTCCCATCTACTGACCTTCGAGCCCGAAGAGGACAACGGACAGCGCCTCCATGAGTTCCAGAGGCTGATTCTGGAGCGGGGTGTCAGAAACGTCATTGTGGGGCCGCGCTCGGAAGGAGACGCTGACCTCGAGGATGAAGCGGCTCGGAAGCTGGCCGCCAAGCGGACCTACCAGCAGTCGGTCTCTGTGACCAAGGAACTGTTCGAAAGCGCCCGCATGGGTCGCACGCCTCGACTCCGGCACATCACACGTGTCGTCCAGAGTATCGTCGATCAGGTGCTGAACAACGAAGTGACGATGATGGGACTCAGTAGGCTCAGGGGTTATGACGACTACACCTACACGAACACGGTCAACGTGTGCATCTTCAGTCTTGCCATAGGCCGAAGGCTCGGTCTCAGTAAGTCTCGACTGTTCGATCTGGGTATAGCGGCTCTTCTGCACGACGTCGGCAAGAGCCGCGTCGACGTCGATCTCCTCGTCAAGCCGGGGGACCTCACCGACGCGGAACTCAGCCGCATGAAGGCCCACACATGGCTCGGCGCTCTGTGTGCGTTCGAACTGAGACAGTTTGGTGAGATTCCTCTACGCGGCATGATCACCGCGTACGAGCACCATATGAAGGTGGATCTCTCAGGTTACCCCAAGGCTCGGCGACCCCGGGAGCTCTCTGTATACTCGAAGATCGTAGCGGTGGCCGACGCCTATAATAGTGCCACCACCGCCCGTGATCATGCAGAAGCCAAGTCGCCGGACGTCGTGCTTCGGGAGCTCTGGGAGGATCCGAGCTACGGACATGATCCCGTCCTCGTGAAGGCCCTGATCAACCTCCTTGGGATCTACCCTGTCGGGACGTGTGTCATACTCGACACGTTCGAAGTTGGCTTGGTCCATGCCGCCAACTCGGATTCTACGCACATCGATCGACCCATTGTTCGTATCCTCGGTGATGGGACTGGACAATGGTTGGATGATCCGCCGCTCGTGGATCTGGCCGTGACCGAATCCGACGGCTCGTTCAGCCGTTCCATCATCAAGGTCACGGATCCGGATAGGTACTTGATCAATGTGTCCGACTACTTTGTGTAGCGGTGTCTCGTCCGATCACCCTCCTAGGCTTGCATCCTCGCCGATCGTGCTGTATCGATCGAACATCGTCCGGTAGGGCAAGACCTCCGAGAGCCCCATACATCATGGCCAACGTACTGATAGTCGATGACGAAGAGATGGATCGGTTCTTGGGAAGCCGGATTGTCGAGGACGCCGGGCACACGCCCTTTTTTGCGGGCGACGGCGAGGTCGCGCTGCAGATGTACAGGGACAACGACATCGCCCTGGTGATCACGGATCTTCGGATGCCCAAGATGGATGGGTTACGCCTCATCCGAGACCTGATCGCGTACGATCCCCAGGCCGCCATAATCGCGGTGTCCGGCGCTGAAGACCAACTCGAGAAGGCGGAGAGGTTGGGGGCGCTCACGGGGTTGATCAAGCCGGTCGAGCCCCAACAGCTCATCCGGAAGGTTCAGGAGGTGCTGGCTAACTTGTCGACAGGAGGCATGGGCGATATGTGGGGAAGCGGGTGGTAACGTGAACGCTCGATACTTGCTGATCTCCGATCCACCGCACGGCGACGTGGACGCTGCCGCGGCCGCATCGCACTTCGGTCTCGCTGCGGCCGAGGTGCGGATGAAGGCCAACTACGGCTTGCCCGAGATCTGGTTCGCGGGCGAGGACGAGGCCAAGCTCCGGGACACCTCGGCCGCGCTCGGAGCGGTCGGGTTCAATTCCGTGGTCGTCGCCGGAAGTGACCTCGTCGAGATTCCCGGGCAAAGCCCAGCGGTGTCTTTCGAGTTCACGGACGCGGGATTATCGGTCGAGGGTGACGATTCGAGACGGGTGATGGTTTACGATGCTCCCACGATCGGTGTGTTCTGCCGACCGCGAGGCGGTGCTTTGGATGCAAAGGCGCCTGCCAAGTCGATCACTTCACATTTTCTGAGCTCGGGCCGTATGGGAATCGGCCTCCCGAGCCCGGGTTCGGGCCCGGGCGAGCCCGGAATTTTGGCCTTTCTCGACTTTTATGTACGCTCCGACACCGCGTTCCTCCGAATTTCGATCGTTCAGGAAGTCACGAGTTTCTCGCTGTTACCCGCCAGCCAGTCGCCTGGGCTGTCGCCCATGCAGAATCTGGTTGTGGAGTGCGAGAATCGATTCGAGAACGTACACGTGGACCGGCGTCTGGAGGACATGACCCTTCGAGGACCCACGCGGGTGGTGACGGAGGCCGTTGCCGCCCAACCCACTCGGACGGGCTTCTCTTATGCTACCGAAGCCCTAGCCGGGCTGCTCGGCTCCTTGTCTCCGGATCTCACGGACATCTCGCAGCCCGACCTCTCGTCGCGACTCGCGTATCTCACGAATCGGTCGCGTATCTCCTGAGGCCCAACAGAGGCCCTATCGGTTCAGGCCCTACCGGTTCCTCTCATACATGAGGTTACGCGGAAGGAACTTCCACTGGTAGTCCCGCGTGTAGAGCGCACCACCGGCCACACGAATGTCGGCGCGGACCGTCCCCAATGTCGCGGTGAGCCGGACGCCGAGGATGTCGTCGAAGTCGTTGGTAGTGTCCGTGTCGTAGGGGTTGCCCTCGTCGGCTTCGTCCAGGTCGATGAAGATCATCTTCGCGTCCCAGGCCTTCACGTCGTACGCGAGCGGTGATCCTATCAGGTTCCCGCTCGCGTCCAGCTGGTCGGAGCGGTAGAGGATCTCGTTCTCGACCCAATAGACGATCGGCTGGAGCTTCTGCACGGTGGTGCTGGAGCGGTCCAGCAGCAGGCCGCCCGAGAGCGCGGATTCGTAGTGGAGCAACGTAGGCGCAGCTGCAAACGTCAGTTCCACCGTAGTACCGTATGACCTGACGTCCGTGACCAGGATCAACCGCCGCTCGGCGTTGACCTGCAAGCGGGCGATGTCGCCAGGCACCAAGTCGAAGGTGTTGCCGGGGCCCTTGTTCAGGTCGATGCAGTTGGTCCCACATGTTCCCCCGGGGTCGAGCGGGTTGTTGCTGCCGCCCGGCGGGTCGATCACGTACGGAAACGCATTCGTCGGCGTCCACGGGACGTGTAATATGACGAGCGTGTCGTTGAACGTGCTCAACGTACCGAACCGGATCTCGCTCACGATGCCTACGCCCGTGGTCTGGATGTCCCGCTCCAGGGCCATGCCGATGAAGCGGGCGTTCCGGTAGACCTCCTCGCGGAGTGAGTTCGCCTCGGACCCGCGGAAGGCCGCCATCGCGAAGCTGAGGGAGGCTCCCATGACCACAACCGAGATGACGAGCGAGATCAGCAACTCGATCAGCGTGAAGCCCCCGCGGCTTGCCGGGACGCGGCGGGCCATTTTAGTACACTCCATCGTAGATCCAGGTCAGTAGCCTGATAGGGTTGGATCGGGGCAACGTGACGATCACCACGATCTCGTCGAGGTGAAGATCCACCGATACCACCGTGAGCTCGCGCGTGAAGGCCCCGCCACTGTCCTGCTCTCCTCGCTCGTTCACCTGAACCGCCGCTTCCGACACAAGCGTGAGGGGATCACGGCCCTTCACTTCTTCCATGTAGGAGCGAGCTATGTCGAGCCCAGTCGTGCGCATGGCGACGATCGTCTGCATCGTGACGGACTGCGTGAGAACCTGCGAGACGCTCGTGATGCCGATCGAGAGCAGGATGATCGCCACCATCACCGATATGAGGCTCATGCCGGCGTCGGGTCGCTCCACGGCCGGTTCGTGTTTCTGTCGCGGTATCATTGCCATTCTCCTTGGAACCAACGCCAGGCCTTGAACGAGCCCGAGGAGGCGATGGAGATGGCGAAAACCGCGTCGGGGTCGTCCTGATGGACGAGATACACGGTTCCTGTGGTCCCCCACGGCTCGGGCACACCCCGAACACTCAAGTCGAGCGTGTTGCTCGTGAGCGTAATGGCATCGAGCGACGGATCCCCCGGGATCGTGGGAGCGTTTCCGCGACCGAACTCGACGAACATGTCGAGTTCGCGCTCCCCGAACTCGAAGAACGCCTCCACCTCGACGGCTATCTCGGTGATGTTGTCGTTTCGGTCGTGGTCCACGTATGCGGTGTACGTTCGGCCCGTCTCGTCGAAGACGACCCGTGTGAGCTGTCGCTGACCCAGAGCGCGGCTCCTAGCCAACTCCAGGTGGCCCACCATCTGGTAAGCCACGCCTTGGACCCGGCGTGTAGGGCTCACCCGGATGCGGGGTGCCACGATCCCGACCAGGATGACCATCATGCTCATCACCATGACCAACTCGATGACGGTGAAGCCACGTACGCCTCGGGGTGAGTGCTTGCCCTTGTCGTTTACGATGGGAATCATTTCGCGGTCCACTTAGAAGATCGGCCGGAAAGCCGTGTGAATTACGTTACCCACCACGGGCGTTCCGGGCGGCATGTTCTCGGGCAGGTCGAAGCGCATGTCGAACTCCCAGTCACGGACGGGCGGGCTGTAGTAGGGACCGTTCCCCCATAGGCCCGTCGACTGTTGCGAAAAGGTCAGCGACACGAGTGAGCCCCGGAACTTCAGAATCTCCGGGTCCCAATCCTCGAGGAAGCGGGGAAAGTTCTCCAGTCCGCCGCCGTACGGGCTCGTGGCGCCGCATGGGGACACCTCGTGGTCACACGGCGTACCCGAGTGCCCGGCCAGGAGGGCCGCGTAGATGTCCGTGTCCGCCGCTATCGGCCTGATCTGTGTCGCGGCTTGGTGGTTTGCGTCGTTCCAGACCGTCGACAGAAACGTGATCGCGTCACCGACGAGTGCTGAAGGGTACCAAGCCGCATTGTTGTTGTAGTGGCCCTGCACGTAGATCGGGTGATTCGTGGCAAAGGTGATGGGGGCGCTGAGACTGCTCGCGTTGATGAGCCGGATCACGGGGTAGGTGGCATCACCCTTGGGATCGAGGGCAGGATTCGTTCCGTCTATCGTGATGTAGATGGTCGACGTCTGCCGGGTCGCATTGGTTCCCATCCAGGCGTACAGCGCGCTCACGTCGATGTCGAAGACGTCGACATAACGCTGCTCGCGACCTTCGTACCACTTGTCGTAACTGAAGAAGAAGAAGTCGTCGCACTGGCTGGCGATCGGAATAGTCAATCCGGCGAACCGTGTGTGCGTTATAGCGCTGTCGCACACGGGGGAGCCGCCGCCGCCCTGGCCGTTGCCTCCCACGTTGATGTCCGCGCTGATCTGGTTGGCCCAGGCGATCAAGTCTCCCACCTCCGATCCTGTCAGCCCAGGGATGGCCAGGATCTCGACCTGGGCGTCATTCAGATCGTCGATAGCAGTGTCGGGGTCCGGTTCGTTAATCTCATCCAAGGCCTCCTCAATCGTCCCTAGCGCGTCTTCTAGCCCGCTGGCGGTCGGCCCCGGACCATAGGCAGCGATGAGGGCCTGAATAGTGGTGATCAACTGGGAGAACGTTGCCTGCCCGTTCCCCGAGTTTCCGGTGAGGAGGCTCAAGTCCACCTCGATGTACCAGTCCGCCTTCCAGGCGAACTTGGACTGCCGCTCGAGCGGTGTGTCAGCCCCGTTGCGCGGCTCCATGAGCACGAGCGGACTCACTCCGGAGGGCAACGGCACCTTCAGCGAATCGACGCCATAAGCGCTCGTCTTGACCCGGTTGTCGAAGGCGGCGTCGCTCGCGGCCCGAAACGAGTTCGGGTCCGGGGTGGTGCGGCTGTCGAAGTTGAGCTGGTTGTACGTAGCCGTTGCGTCGGCGATCCACATGCCGGTGTTGGTCCCATGCTTG
>JADFNK010000089.1 GCA_022563405.1 Gemmatimonadota bacterium
TCAACCGGATCGGGACCATTACCACAGGTAGCTCCGGCCAGGGGGCGCTATACGGATCCAATTGGGGACTCTCGGCCGGGTACGTTCTGAACGGGAACACTCTGTTCGGTCTCAGCCGTGCCAAAGCGGATCGGAACGCCGCCCGAGCGTTTACCAACGCGGCCGAGTTTACCATGGAGTACGAGGTCACACTCCGATATATGGCAGCGTTACGGGCGCGAGATCAGGTCGAGGTGGCCCGTCTCCGGGTCGACAGCTCTCTGGAAAATCTCGAGATCGCTCAGGCACGTGTGGATGCTCAGGCCGCCATCGTCATGGACGCCGCCGCAGCGCAAGTGCAGGTCGGACGCGACTCGGTCGCTCTGCTACAGTCAGAGTCCGCTCAGCGAGTGGGGACCCTCGGGCTCTTGGAGACCGTCGGCCTCGATCTCGGGGCCGATGTGGAGCTGGTGAGTCAATTTGAGGTGTTCCGCCCCTCGTGGACGAGTACGGAGCTGATTTCGATTGCCTTGGAGTCACACCCTAGGCTCAACGCGGCCGGGGCCATAGAGGGGGCCCGGCGCGCAAACCTGCGGCAGGCCCGTGGGCAGTATTTCCCCACCGTTCGACTTTCGGGCAACTGGGGAGGTTTTACGCAGGTGATCCAGAACGGGGATTTTCTCGTCCAGAATGCCGAGAACGGCGTCACCGGTGCCATCACGAACTGCAATACCTTCAACAGCATATCGGCAGGGCTTTCAACACCGTTGCCGGATTTTCCCAGAGATTGTGGCGCGATACAACTCACCGACGAGGCTCGCCAGGCGATCCTGGACTCGAACAATGTCTTTCCCTTCAACTTCACGAGCCAACCGTTCCGGGCGAGTTTGACCGTGAGCATTCCGCTCTTCGACGGCTTCAGCAGGGAGCGGCAGGTGTCTCAGGCCGCCAATCAACTCGAGGATGCCACGTACTCCTTACGAGCGGAAGAGTTACGTCTCAAGACTACCGTGACCTCCGCACTCGACGCGTTGACGACGGCGTTCAGTGTGGTGCAGGTAGAGGAGCGGAACCGCGGGGTGGCCGCCGAGCAACTGGAGATGTCACGCACGCGGTACACCTTGGGTGCGGACAATTTCCTCGTCTTGCTCGACGCGGAACGTACGATGGCGGAGGGGGAGCGCGCTTACTTGGACGGTCTATACTCGTTCCATTTGGAGCTGGCAAACCTGGAGAACGCCGTGGGCCGGCGGCTCCGCCTAGAGGAGTAGAAAAGCGAACTGTACGCCGGACGGCCATAGTCGTTTCGGCTGTAACTCTCAGCGAGTGAGGTTATCGTGGACATTGCCCGCGATCCCAAGCCAAGAACGAGAAAGAGAATCATCCAGTGGTCGCTCGGGGCCGTGGCCTTGATCGGTGTTACCGTGGCGTTGAGGAATCTCGAACCCGCGGCGCCCTCCGTCGATGTAGCGACCGTATGGATGGACACGGTCCAGCACGGCACCATGATACGGCAGGTGCGCGGGCCGGGTACGCTCGTGCCGGAGCAAATGCGCTGGATCACCGCTCTCACGGCCGGCCGTGTGGAGCAAATCCTGGTTTTGCCCGGAACCACGATCGCTGAAAACACGGTGATCATTCGGATGAGCAATCCGGACGTAGATATCTCACTGCTCCAGGCCCAACAGGCGCTCAACACGGCCGAAGCGAACCTGATTCAGACCCGCTCGAGCTTGGAGACGCAGCGCCTTGGCCAAGCGGGAGCCCTGGCCCAGCTGCGCACGCAGTTGCGGAATGCGGAGCGGGAGCACTCCACCAATCAGCGCCTCTACGACACGAATCCCGAGTTGGTGGCCGCAACCGAGTTCGCCAGAACCAGAGACGCCGTGGACGAATTACGGGAGCGGTTGCTGCTCGATGAGGAGGGGGTGGCGTTGCTCGAGGTCTCGGCCGTCGACCAGGTGAATGCTGCGCTAATCAACATCAGCAGTCTCACCGACATCGTCGAGTTCCAGCGTAATCGAGTGGCGTCATTGGAGGTGACCGCCGGCGTTGCGGGCGTTCTGGCGGAGCTGCCGCTCGACGAGGGCCAGTGGGTACAGTCCGGCGCGACGCTCGCCAGGGTCGTGCAGCCTGGGCGTCTCAAGGCCGAGGTCCGGATTCCGCAGACACAAGCCCAGGACATCGTCGTGGGGCAGGTCGCGTATATCGACACACGGAACGACACGATCATAGGAAGGGTGGTGCGCATCGATCCTTCGGTGCAGAACGGCACCGTGACGATCGACGTGGCGCTTCCTCCCGACCTTCCGCGGAGCGCTCGTCCGGATCTGAGCATTGACGGCAACGTGGTGATCCAGCGGCTGGACGACGTGACGTATGTCGGACGCCCCGCATACGGCCAGGCGAATCAGCGGGTGGGGATGTTCAAGCTGGTCGAAGGCGGTCAGTACGCGGAACGCGTCAACGTGATGTTGGGGGCCAGCTCGGTCAACGAGATCGAAGTGATCGAGGGATTGGTAGAGGGAGACATCGTGATCCTGTCCGACATGTCCAATTGGGACGGAGTCGATCGGGTCCGCTTGAGGAATTAAGAGAGGCTGGCCGGCGTACCGGCCACTCACATTCGCCGTAGCACTTGTGGGGTTACGAAGGAGGGATGATGGAGAACACGGTAGAGCAGGGCAACGAAACCATGCTGATCGACCTGAAAGGCCTCAGTAAGGTTTTTTACACCGAAGAAGTGGAAACCCACGCCTTGTCCGACATCCACTTGGAGATCAAAGCGGGTGAGTTCGTGTCGATCGCCGGGCCGTCGGGTTGCGGTAAGACCACGCTGCTCTCGATCCTCGGGCTGCTGGACTCTCCAACGATGGGCGACTATCTGCTCGACGGCGAGCCCGTATCCAGCCTCACGGCTTCGCAGCGGGCGAAGATCCGCAACCAGGCCATCGGATTCATCTTCCAAGCCTTCAATCTGATAGGCGACCTCACGGTCTACGAAAATGTGGAGCTTCCGCTCACGTACCGCGGGATGGCGGGAAGTGAGCGGAAGGAGCGTGTGCACAACTCTCTCGAAAGGGTCGGCATGGCGCACCGCATGAAGCACTATCCGAGTCAGCTTTCAGGTGGTCAGCAACAGCGAGTGGCGGTGGCGAGGGCGATCGTTGGCAAGCCGCTCATCCTGCTGGCGGACGAGCCGACGGGAAACCTCGACTCGAAGAACGGGAACGCGGTCATGGACCTGATGAAGGAATTGCACGACGAGGGAGCCACGATCTGCATGGTGACGCACGATCCGCGTTATGCGACGGTAGCCGACCGTTCGGTGCACCTCTTCGACGGCCAGGTGGTGGACGAGGATGATGCCAACCGGGCCGAACATGCGCAGGAGTTGGAGGAGAGCGGCTTCGACATCTAGAGGAGGGGCTCGCCCTCGTGTGAAGGAGCACCGCGGGGGCACGGTGGAGGCGCCGCAGGGGGCGCGTTGGGCGGAGTGTTGTCGAAGGGGGTGGCCTTCGGGCCGCCCCCTTCGTGTGTGGCGAAGTTCCGGGGGGTCCGTTGACGGGAGCCATCGAGTGTCCGATTTTGGGACACATAGGCCGGTGACAGACATCTCCTATGGAAAGTAATGTCGTACATGAATGGTCATAAGTGGTGTAATTGCAACCATATACACGCATTCACGTAGGTCCGGTGTCGCGTAGCTTCCTCCGGCGCTTGAATCGCCAATCGAGAGTCGCACCCAACCCGTTGAGACCATGGCGCTGATCCAGACGAAGAACCTCGAGAAGTCCTACAAGACCGGCGCGGGCGAGACCTTCGTCCTCCGGCGGATCGATATTGAGGTCGATGCCGGTGACTTTATCACGATCATGGGGCCCTCCGGTGCTGGAAAATCGACCCTGCTGTCGATCCTGGGCATGCTGGACGGGGATTGGCGCGGCGAGTATTGGCTCGCGGGTCAGCCGGCACACGCCATGAAACCCCGGGCACGTATCGAGCTCAACAAACGGTACGTCGGGTTCGTCTTCCAGCAGTACCATCTGCTCGACGATCTCACGGTCTACGAAAATCTGGAGATTCCTCTCTCGTACCGGAACGTGAGGCGGAAGGAGCGCCAGGCCATCGTCGCCGACTCCCTCGACCGGTTTCAGATCGTCGGCAAGAAGGACCTCTATCCGTCACAACTCTCGGGGGGCCAACAGCAGCTCGTCGCTGTGGCCCGGGCGGTCATCGCCGAGCCGGAGGTCATCCTCGCCGACGAGCCGACCGGGAGCCTGCATACGACCCAGGGCCGCATGATCATGGATCTTCTCCGCCGGCTAAACCGTGAGGGGACCACGATCATTCAGGTGACACACAACGAGGAGTACGCGGCCTACGGGACGCGAATCATTCAGCTCAAGGACGGCTGGGTCGTCGACGAGTAGCCGGCGAAGTGCCTGGCGAATGAGAGGTGGTAGGTGATGAGCACGACGGACACTGTGCGCGTCCTGGTCGCGGACGATCAGGCGGACGTCCTGGAAGCACTTCGGATTCTCCTCAAGGCCGAGGGCTTCGAGATCGCGACTGCGAGCTCGCCCCCTTCTATTCTTTCCAGCATCGAGCAGGCGGACTTCGACGCGGTCCTGATGGACCTCAACTATGCCCGGGATACCACGTCCGGCGTAGAAGGAATGGACCTCCTCACTCAGATTCGGAGCCTCGATTCCACCCTTCCGGTGGTGGTCATGACAGCCTGGGGAAGTGTGGAGGGGGCGGTGGAGGCAATGCGGCGGGGGGCTCGGGACTACGTAGAGAAGCCGTGGGACAATGAGCGGCTCCTGAAGACCTTGAGGACCCAGGTCGAGTTGGGCAGGGCTCTCCGTCGGGGCCAACACCTCGAAGACGAGAACCGCCGGCTTCGTGGCATGAAGGCGCCGGACTTCATCGCGGGATCCAAGGTCATGGACCCGGTTCTGAGGATGATGGAGCGGGTGGGACCCTCGGAGGCCAATGTGCTGATCACCGGCGAGCATGGTACGGGAAAGGAAGTTGTAGCCCGTTGGCTCCACGCGGTATCTGAGCGGGCGAAGCACACACTGGTGGCGGTTAATGCGGGAAGTTTTTCCGACGGTGTGTTCGAGAGCGAGCTGTTCGGGCACGTGAAGGGGGCGTTCACGGACGCCAAGGCGGATCGAATCGGATGCTTCGAGTTGGCGCACCAGGGGACGATCTTCCTGGACGAGATCGCGAATATCTCACTGCAGCGCCAAGCGAAACTTCTGCGTGTACTGGAGGCCGGGGAAATCCAGCGCGTCGGCTCGTCCAAGATCAGGAAGGTGGACGTCCGCATACTGGCGGCTACCAACGCGGATCTCACTGAGATCGTGGCAACCGGCGAATTCCGGGAGGATCTCCTGTATCGCCTGAATACCGTCGAGATCCGCCTGCCTCCGCTCAGAGAGCGGAGCGAAGACATCGTGACACTCGCCCTGTATTTTCTCGAACTTCATCGCTCGCGGTACAGAAATGCGGTCGAGGGTTTCGCCGACGATGCGATGCAGGCCCTGCTCGGGCACTCGTGGCCGGGCAACGTCCGTGAGCTCGAGCATTCCGTGGAGCGTGCGGTCCTCATGGCTCCGGGCCACCTCATCCACTCGGAGGACTTGGGGCTGATTCGGCGGGCCGACGGGGTGGCGCAGATGGAGCAGCTCACGCTCGACGATGCGGAGAGGGTTCTCATCCAGAAGGCGGTAGACCGAAATGACGGCAACGTCTCGCGAGCCGCGGACGAGCTCGGCCTCAGCCGTAGCGCGCTGTACCGCCGGCTCCAGAGGTACGGCATAGAGGCCCGTTGAAGTGAGAAAAACCTGATGAAGGCATGGTGGGAGCGGATGCCCCACGACCATCGCGTCGTCGTGTTGGCCCTTTTGGGGGGGCTCCCGGGAGTCGCCGTCTCGTTGGGGTTTGTGTGGCTTCGTCCGTATCCCGAAACACTTCAGTGGGCGGACTCCGGCACGTTTCGGTGGGGGATTACGGTCCTGCTCCTCGGAACCTGGTTGGGCTTCGTTTTCGCGTTACGAGAAAGGGTGGTCCGTCCCCTGCAGACGCTCTCCAACATGCTTGCGGCGCTGCGCGAAGGCGACTTCTCGATTCGGGTCCGAGGAGCGGGAGCGAGCGGGCCTCTCGCGGTCACGTATCTCGAAGCGAATGCCCTCGAGGAGGTCCTTCGCGAGCAGCGCCTCGGCGCGGTCGAGGCTACGGCTCTTCTCCGAAAGGTGCTGGAGGAAGTGGACCTGGCGGTGTTCGCCTTCGATGAAGACGAAACCCTCCGGCTCCTGAACCGAGCGGGTGAAGCTCTGCTGGGTCAGCCGAGAAAGCGACTGCTCGGTAGGCCGGCCGCCGAACTTCGGCTTCAGGAAACGCTCCGCGGAATCGTACCGCGCACGATCGAGCTGAATCATGCCGGGGGCACGGGGCGATGGGAGCTCCGGCGTACGGTGGTGCGCCAGGAGGGCCAACCCTTACAACTGATTGTACTGTCGGACCTCCGTCGGGCACTCCGGGAGGAAGAGCGACAGGCCTGGAAGCGTATCATCCGGGTGCTGAGTCACGAGATCAACAACTCTTTGGCGCCCATCAAGTCGATCGCCGGCACCCTCCAAAGCCTGACGCGGCGCGGCTCCTTGCCTCCCGATCTCGACGAGGACGTGCAGAGCGGCCTCAAGGTGATCTCCAGCCGGGCCGAGTCGCTGGGTCGGTTCATGGCTTCGTACGCGCAACTCGCTCGGCTACCCGAACCCAACCTGTGTGCCGTAGAGGTGGAGGGGCTCGTGCGACGGATCGTGGCACTCGAGACCCGAGTGGCGGTCGCCGTGAAACCTGGGCCGGACCTCACCGTCCAGGCGGACGCGGACCAGCTCGAGCAGCTCTTGATCAACCTGGTGAGAAACGCCGTCGACGCCGCCCTCGAAACGAAGGGCCAGGTCGAGCTGTCCTGGTTCGTCGTAGGCGATCGGCTGCATGTGGTGGTCGCGGACGAGGGTCCGGGCCTTCCGGTCGACACCGGGAATCTCTTCGTACCGTTTTATACGACCAAACCCGGTGGCAGCGGGATCGGATTGGCTCTCTGCCGGCAGATCGCGGAAGGCCACGGGGGTACGCTGACGCTCGAAAATTCTCCCGAAGGGAAGGGCGCCAGAGCCAGGCTCACCATCCCTCTGGATCTTGCTCCCGGTGAGCCCGTGGCATCCTTGGGCCCGACGCCGGACTTCTCCGAGTGAAATGGGGTGCCCCACTTGGCCCATCGTAACCCCGATCCGGACCCTGAGGTGCGCGGGCAGGCGATATTCTGGCTGTCTCACCCAGCTTGGGACCGTGCCCCCCCCCATTGGACTCCTAGAATAAAACTTGGCAGGCGCGCCAGGGTTCTCCATGTTTGGCGTAGGTATCATGGTCCAATTTCTCCCCCCGATGGCAAGACCATAGGGACCGCGGAGTTGGGTCGAATGTCGGCCTCCTAGGCGCGTCCCTGCGGGCGCAAAGTCACGAGTTGGCTTGAACTCGAGTTAGCCCAAAGATGAGCGAACCTGCACACCGACCCACGACCCTACTTGTCGTAGAGGCCGAGCCCACGCGTCTGGATGACCTTCGGCAGCATCTCGGGCGCATGGATGGCGAAACCGTGCTGCATGGAGCGGGCGAGCTTGCCGGTGCGTTGGAGCGGCTTTCCGGCGGCGGAGTCGACGCCGTCATCCTCGATCCGGATCTACCCGACAGCCAAGGCATCGTGAGCTTCGAGCGTATGTACGCGTTTGCCCCGGACGTTCCGGTCATCCTGCTGACGAACGAGGGAGAGGATGATCTCGCGGTCCGTGCGGTCCAGGGTGGTGCGCAAGACTGTATGCGTAAGGATGAAGCGAATGCATCGGTCTTGCTTCGATCCGTCCGCTACGCCATCGAACGTCACCGTCTACTCACGGCTCTTCGGAGTTTGTCGCTGATCGACGGCCTTACCGAGTTGTACAACCGGCGGGGATTTAATGACCTCGGCGAGCAATACCTCAAACTCGCCGGCCGCTCCGCTCGATCGGCTTCCCTCATCTTGCTCGATATCGACCGCTTCAAGACCATCAACGACACACTCGGTCATCACGTCGGTGATCGTGCCTTGTTGTCCGTGGCGGACACGCTTCGGGATACGTTCCGCCGGTCCGACATCATAGCCCGGTTGAGTGGAGATGAGTTCGCGGTTCTGGCGTTTGAAACCTCTGAGGAGAACGCTCAGACACTCGTCGGGCGGCTCAGGGCGGAGTTGACCCAGGTAAACGAGACCACGAAGGAACGGTTCCAACTTTCCGTCAGCATTGGGTTGGCCCGATACGACGGTGATGATGCAGTGTCCCTCGACGAGTTGCTCAGGCAGGCCGGCGCAGCGATGCACGGCGAAAAACGAACCAAGAGAAGGACGGTGGCCCGGTGAGACGGGACGAAGCCGCCACAGGGTCTGAAACCGGCGCCGAAGTCGTGGATTCGGAGACAGTCTCGGACGCCGAGACCAACTTGGATTCAGAGACAGACTTGGTTTCGGGCTTGGATTCAGAGAAGAGCTCGGATTCAGAGAAGAGCTCGGATTCAGAGGCAAGCTCGGATTCAGAGACAAGCATAGAGGTCCCCGAGGTCACGTCTACCGCGGTGGTACACTGGCTCGTGCGGGTTGCGGAAAGGGCGGGGCTCGAAGGAGAGCGTCCGGACGTGCCCCCCGAGACGGCCGCGAAAGAAGCATGGTCGGTGGTGACCCGAACGTACAAAATAGGGGACCCCCGTTTGTGCTTGCTGGTGGCTACCTATTTCCGGCTGGACGTGGCCGATTTCTCGATGCGTGACCCGAACGCGCATCTACTCGTGCCGGAAGCGATGGCCCGAAGGCACCACGTCTTCCCCCTTTTCGAGACCGATAAGCACCTCCTCGTCGCCACATGTGACCCCACCCAAGTGGAGGCGGAGCGCGCACTGGGTTTCAGCACGGGAAGAACCATCGCATTCCAGGTAGCCTCACCCGATGCCATCCAGGAAGTCCTGGATGAACGCTTTTCCCCTGACGTGGCCATCGAGACGCTGCTCGACGACTTCGAGGCCGACGATGTCGACATCGACGCGGTCGAGCTCGTGGAAGAAGAGATGGGACCGGAGTCCGTTTCTTCTGAAGACGCCGCTGCGACACCGGTGGTGAAGCTCACGAATCTCATCATCCGTGACGCCATCGCGCAGTCCGCTTCCGACATCCACATCGAACCCGGCCGCCGGATCGGCGTAGTTCGATATCGGGTCGACGGGGTCCTCAGAAAGCACATGGACCTCCCGATGACGGCCATGAACCGGGTGATTTCACGGATCAAGATCTTGGCCAGGCTCGATATCGCGGACCGGCTTCGACCCCAGGACGGCAAGGCGCATGTCCGAATCAAGAAGTTGTCCTACGACTTGCGCGTGTCCACGATCCCGGCGGGGAGCGCCAGCGAGAAATGTGTCATCCGCATCTTGGATTCGAATGCTCAGGAGACACTCGATGACCTGTCACTGCGACCCTACGAGTTAGGGCGCTTGCGGCAACTTCTCAACCTGAGGGAGGGGATCGTGCTCGTGACGGGCCCCACGGGATCGGGGAAGACGACGACCCTTTATGGCGCGTTGCGTGAATTGGCCGACGGTAAGATCAACATCATGACCGTCGAGGATCCGATCGAATACGAGCTCCCCCAGATTACACAAACCCAAGTCGAAGTAAAGCAGGGAGTCACTTTCAGCACGGCCCTCCGAGCCATCCTCAGGCAGGATCCGGATGTCATCCTGATCGGAGAGATTCGGGACAAAGAGACCGCTGAGACGGCGTCACACGCTGCAATGACGGGCCACCTCGTGCTCGCTACCGTACACGCGAATGACGCGGTGAGCGCTGTGGCCCGGATGGCCGACATGGGCCTGCCCTACTCCACCATCGCTACGACTTTGAGAGGCACGATCGCTCAACGCCTCCTGCGGCGCGTTTGTGCGGCCTGCGCCGAGCCGGTGCGCGGAGAGTTGACGCCCGAGGAGCAGCGCCTGACCGATCAGCATGAAGTCGAACCGAAGGTTCGGGCGGTGGGTTGTAAGGAGTGCGGATTCACCGGTTACAAGGGTCGCATCCCGGTGAACGAAGTCATGCTTTCCGGGCCACGCTTCCAGGCCGCGATAGAGGCTCGCAAGGGTTGGCAGACGCTCCACCGTGTCGCGATCCAGGGCGGGATGCGCACGATCCATCAGGTGGCGCTGGAATGGGTAACCGAAGGGAAGACTACCCTGGTCGAGGTCGATAGGGCGCTCGGGCGGCAGAGAATGGCAGACGAAGTCCCAGAGGATCTCGGCCCGACCCGGATCCTGGTCGTGGACGACGATGAGGAAGCTCGTCTCATGGCAGCGAGTATCCTCGAAGGGGAAGGGTACGAAGTATCGATCGCCAAGGACGGGTACGAGGCAGTGGAGCGACTCAGTGCCGACCCGGACTTCAACCTGGTGATCTTGGATCTGAGCATGCCCGGTATGGATGGTCGCAAGGTGCTCGACCGAATTCGTGGGTCGAAGGACACTGCGGCGCTCCCGGTCTTGGTCAGCACCGCGTTCGGAGGGGAGGAAGTAGAAACCGAGCTCCTCGAAGCTGGAGCGGACGACTTTCTTGAGAAGACCGGTGATGCGAGGCGGTTCCTGGCGAGGGTCAAAGCCGTCCTTCGCCGTGCGGTGATGTAAACGCTTTCTGGCGCGTTTCCCCGGCACTTCTCCCCACTCCAGTCTCCCGTCAGTCACCCGCCGGAACCCCCACCGTTCCCCCACCGTTCCCCCGCCGTTCCCCCACCGTTCTGGCCCAGTCCCCTTACAGCGGCTCGATCCAGGGTGAGGTTAGACTATTCATGTCACACGGGCATCTTTGTTTCTCGAATTCAGATTTCAAACGGAGCAGAGTGTGAGATTCACTCGGACCTGTAACATCAGCGCTGTCATTATTACCGTGATTACGAACGGATTGTTGGTGCTGGCCGCACCGGAGCAGGCCATGGCACAGTCGGTCTACGATGATATCTGGAAGCTGGCCGAATGGTACCGCAGCGAACAGAACGAAGTAGTTCAGAGCGTGCTCTTCAGCGGAAGGTTTCAATACGAGTTTGCGGCGGTGGATGCGGACCAGGGCACACACCAGGAATGGAATGTGCGACGGATGCGGCTCGGTGTGAAATCGGAGTGGTTCGGTCAGTTCACGGTGCACGTCGAGGCCGGCTTCAATCCTCAGGAGAGAGACCCGTTCTACAGGAGGCTCACGGAGGCTAATGTCGAATGGGAGGCGAGCGATGTCTTCGCGCTGAAGCTCGGCAAACAAGGAGTTGCGTTCACCACGGACGGGTCGACCTCGTCAAAAGAGCTTCTGACCATAGATCGCAGCAATCTCGCCAACAACATGTGGTTTCCCGATGAGTACATACCCGGCGTGAGCGCGTTCGGCGCTCGCTCGAATTGGGTCTACCACTTGGGCGTTTACACTGGCGGCGGTGTGAACGGGGAGTTTGGTGAATTCGACGGGAGTGCTTTCGGGCTTCTGTCCATCGGCTACGACTTTTCTGAGGCTCTCGGAGTCGAAGACGCGCTGCTTAGAGGAAACTACGTATACCAGGACCCCGATCCGAACAACACTTTTACACGGCAGCTTCAGCATATCACTTCCCTGAACTTCAGGTTCGAGGACGTTCGGTGGGGTTTCCGCGTGGATTTTTCCGCGGCGTCCGGTTACCTGGGCCAGAGTGACTTGTGGGGTGTGATGACGATGCCGTTCTTCAACCTCACCTCTCGTTTCCAGGTCGTTGGCCGGCACACCTACCTCAGTAGTGAAAGCGCCAACGGAGTCCGCCTCGCGCGGTACGAGAATCGGGTGACGGATGGTCGTGGGGATCGTTACAACGAGTTCTATGTAGGGGTCAATTACTACTTCTATGGCCACAAGCTGAAATTGCAGAGCGGTTTACAGTTCGCGGATATGAAGGACAGCGCCGCGGATGGTGGGGCATACTCCGGCGTCGCTTGGACGACCGGTCTGCGCGTGAGTTGGTGAACCGATGATGGTACACTTCATGTTCAAAGGCTATCGTCTTCAGAGGCTATCGTCCCGTAGAATAGAATCATCAGGTCGAGGGATCGAAGAAGAAATGAGATGCACGAACACCGCGCCGTAAGACTATTCGGTCTGGGGATATCAGTGCCCGCAGTGATGGTGGTCACAGGGCTGATGCTCGCGGCTACCGATCAACCTACCGAGTTCTCGGGCCGGGTGGTGAGCGCTTCCGGCGCTCTGGTCGTTGGCGGCGAGGCCGTCGATCCCGGCCATCCCGTTGTCGGCGCAACGGTCCATCTGGTCCCAGCTACGGCGATGGACATCTCCACACAGATGACCGCAAGCGCCATCTATGCTCCGCCGTATCCTGCGGAACTCTATGACGAACCGCTGGAGGACGCGATTCGACTGAGAGGAACGGACTTTCCGCAGGCCACGACAGACTCACGAGGCGAGTTCGTGATACGGACGGTGCCCGATGGCAAGTTCTTTATTCATGTAACACCCGCTGCAGACGACACCGAACACTTGCCCGGCGGGGACCAGAGCAGAAGAAGTTATCCGGCCGAGCTGTTACGAGGTGAATCGAGGACCATCAGGATTTCGAGCAGTCCTTCTCCGGCCGCCGTGGCGGTCGGCAGCTCGAGCTGTTTGACATGCCATCAGGATGAAAGACACTGGCAAGACACGGCCCACAAGATCGGATGGACCGTACCGGGAGCTCCGGGGCCCATGCAGGACTATTCGAAACACCCGGACTACTTCGATGCTCTCGAATCGTTCCCCGAGACGGACAATTACGAGAACGGAACGCACCTCGAGCTCGGGGATTACGATTCGGGGAGGAACACCGACAAATTCAAATTGAGAATCGTTGGCGACTCTCGGCTGCCGATCGAGACGACCTATGCCGATGTTTACTTGTGGAAGAACAGTGACGACGACAAGTACTACATCACGATGGTGAACAGCCTCAACCCGACGGACCCCAACAGCCCGGCCCACCTGGAGATAAAACTCTTGTACGGCGGGGCGGTTCACGACCAGCGATTCATCGTCTCAGTACCACCTGATCTAGGATCTCGGCTGGGATGGTATACCCTGCTTCGGTACAACATGACCGGGCGTGACAACAGGTTGAACCGGTCGCGGCGTGTTTGGCACGACTACAAGTTCTACCTCTGGTGGGCCCCAGGCGGGGACGCCCAATACGGGACTTCCGACGATCTGATCAAGGCTCCGCCGGTCAACACCAATACGATTCAGACCATGTGCGCCAGCTGTCATCTGACGGGCTGGGAGCGGTATGAAGACGAGGCCACCGGCCAGTTTTTGGTTCGAGCTGTCAATGACCCCAACGGCGCGATGAACATAGACGACGACCCTGAGATGGACGAGATCAACATCGGGTGCGAGAACTGCCACGGTCCCGGGTCGGAGCATGTGGCCAACGAAGGAAGATCCCGCTTTATCGTCAACCCCATGTTTCTTTCGGCAGAGCGGTCCAGTGTGGTCTGTGGCAGGTGCCACGACAGACGACAGGGGTATGGCGGAG
>JADFNK010000090.1 GCA_022563405.1 Gemmatimonadota bacterium
CGTGCTCAACTCGGCGCTCGCCCCCTTTGTGTGCTGCATCGATGCTGACTCGATCCTCGGGCGAGACTCCCTCCTCGAGGTCATGCAGCCCATGGTCGAGGACCCGGAGGGTATCGCCGCGTGCGGCGGCCAGGTCGGCGTCGCCAACGGCTGTACCATCAAAGACGGACGGGTCGTGGACGTGAATCTGCCGCGTAATTGGCTCGCCCGGTTCCAGGTCGTGGAGTACATGCGCTCATTCACCGCCGGGCGAACCGCGCTGGTCAGCTTGAACTCGCTGCTGATCCTTTCCGGCGTATCGGCCGTGTTCCGGAAGAGCCTCTTGTTCGAAGTCGGCGGTTTCTTGAGCGGTCGACTCACATCACGGATCGTGGAGGAGTACTGCGGAGGCGGCAGGGAGACCGTCTGCGAGGATATGGAAATCATCGTGCGGCTGCAGCGGTACCTCCTGGAAAAAAAGATCCCCGCGAGGATCCACTTTCTCCCCTATCCGATGACGCTGTCTCAGGTTCCGGAACGTATCAGGGACTTCGGACGCCAGCGTGACCGTTGGTTCCGCGGTCTCGGGCAGGTGCTGTTCTACCACCGCAAGATGCTGTTCAACCCGCGGTACCGGCAGGTGGGCCTCTTTGCCATGCCGTATCAGTTCCTGTTCGAATTTCTGGGGCCGCTCATAGAGATCTTGGGTTATGTCCTGCTTCCCCTGCTCTTCCTGGCCGGGATCGTGAGCACCGACTCCCTCCTGCTGTTCTTCGCGGCCTCGATTCTGTACGGCACCCTGCTCTCCATCGCCGCCGTGTTGATGGGCGTCTGGACGGAGGGTCGGTTGGCGGACGGACGCAACTCCGTTTCCCTGTTCCGTTATGAAGGCTTCGGAAACGCTCTAGCGTTGGTGAGTTATGCGAGCCTGTCCATGCTCGGGTATCGACAGATGCAACTCTACTACTTGAGCAAGGGGTTTGTGGGATTCCTGACCGGACGCCAAACGTGGGGCAAATTCAAGCGTGGAAAATTCTAGGGTGACGGTTTCAGCGGAGACCTCCCGATGGTAGCGGGCGTGGCCCTGTGGCTCCTGGCGGGGTCGCTCGCGGCGCAGACGGTCCCCGACGCCTATCCGGCCGAGGTGATCCTGCTGGCCGACTGGGGCATGTCCGATGTCTCGGAGATCGGGTACCTGCACGTCGGTGTGCTTCACCGGCCCCAAGGAGATACGCTGGCCGTCTATGACATTCGACGCCGCGTGCCGGTGGTCGAATGGCCGAGGGAGCCACAACACCGCACGCCCCCGTTCGACGGGAACGTGTTTCTGCTGGGGCATTTCGACCGGGGCAACACCAACCGTCTCGGTGGCTATTTCAATGGTTTCGCCCGGACGCCCTCCACCTCGGTTGTATCCATTACACGTGCACCCGATGACGACCCGGCCTTGGCCTTTTCGTACGACAAAGTGGCCGGGAGTTTTGCCGGATTCTGGATCCATCTCTTCGATTTCAAACGACCTCCCACGGAACGGGTGCTCTTCGACGCCAGTCCGTTTGCCTACCTCACGTTCGCGGTTCGTGGCGAGCACGGAGGGGAGGACCTGACGCTGCACATTGCCGATCGCGCGTGGGAGGAACGGGAAGGATCGTTGCCCATCGATAACGTTGCGTCGTTCCTCCCCGGTGGTCGTGTCGAGACGACGTGGCAGCGCGCGTGGGTTCCCCTCGGCAGTTGGCCTCCCTCACTGGATACACAAGAGCTGGCCAGCCTCGTCTTCCTGACGAACGGGGAAGGATCTGGGCGGGTATTCATGAAGGACATCGCCTTCACGACACAGCGCGACGCCGAAATACCTACAGCCGGGCGCACCGAGGAACCGAGCAGATCGTTGAGGCGAGCGATGTGGCTCTGGGACACTCCAGCCGTCACGAGTGGGCGGGACGTGCTCATGCGTCTCGTCCAGTTTTGCCGCACCGAGGGTATCACCGATCTGTTCGTGCAACTCCCGTATGAGGCGGAGCGAGTCGATGGAGAGTGGACGATCTCGTGGAATCGAGAGAGCCTGCGCCCGCTCATAGCCGAACTCCACGCCGCCGGAGTGACCGTGCACGCTTTGGACGGGGATCCTCGGTTCAGCCTCCCGGAATGGCACGGGCAAGTCATCGCGACCATCCAAAGTATTATCCAATACAATCGGGAGAGCCCGCCCGCCGAACGGTTCGACGGAATTCGTCACGACATCGAGCCCTATCTCCTGCCCGGATTCGGTGGGGTGCGCAGCACGCAGATACTGCGGCAGTACCTTACGATCATCGCGGCATCTCGCGCGTTGGCCGCCCAGGCCGGTCTCGTGTACGGGGTCGACATCCCGGCGTGGTTCGACGAACGAAACGAGTTCTTCGAGCCGGTGGCGGACGTGGACGGGCGGCCCCTGAGCGAGCTGATCATCGACATCGTGGACAACGTAGGCATCATGGATTATCGAACGCAGGCCTACGGCGCGGACGGTACCATCGCCCATGCACGGAGCGAGCTGCGGTATGCGGCGGATGTTGGGAAGCAAGTTTTTCTCGGTCTCGAGACCGTACAGTTGCCGGACGAAACCGATTTTGCGTTCAGCCCCCAGGGGTCGGGGGGCTCAAGGGTCGTCGTCGAACAAATCGACGCCGAGCGGGCTCGGATCAGCTGGATCGCAGAGGAGGCCTGGGACCAGCTCGACGACCAGCTCGACGACCAGCTCGACGACCGGTCAAGAACGAGGGTCGGGACCGTAATCCTGAGAGAATCACGGGCGACGAGTGTACCCTCGGGCAAGCTGTCGTTTGCCGGGTACAGCAGGAGCAAGCTCGACGCCGTGATCGAACAGACGACGCTGGAGCTGCAACAATTCGAGAGTTTTTACGGGTTCGCAATTCATTCCTACGAGAGTTACCGACCCTGGCTCGAAGGGCCTCGGTGAGGGTTCGAGCTCCCCTTCTCCGATAGGGGGAGAGAAAATTTTCATACGTAAACAACCGCTTCCCCGGTATTTTAGGAGTGGAGGGTTGTTTAGTCATGAAACATATATGTGGAATGCTCGTGTCCGAGCAGGTGTCGAATTGTGTTGATATTCTCGAGAAGGCCGCGCCGAGCGATCGACCACGCCCGAGCCCGGGCAAGCGGTCCATCCTCATGCTCATGGGGGTGCTCGCCCTCGCGTCGTGCTTCGATCAGGTTCTCCTTCCGGACGTTGCGACAGACGGGCGCCTCACGGTAACGAACGACGAGGAAGCTCTTGCCGAACGACTCTCCTACGTCGAAGAGGATATCCCTATCGACCCGCCGAGCTCGGCGAGTCCGGCGCTCTTCAGCGGGGCCGCCGCGCCACCCACAGCCTCGTCGGTAAAGCTGACGCTGGTCGCGGAGCTCACACCGCCTAATGTGGACGGCCAGGTGGTCCAGGCGACCGCCATCTCTCCGCCCCGGAGGTTCACCTTCGCGGTCAGCTACAACACAGCGGGCAGCCCGTTCGTAGGGGCGGTCGACTACGTGATCAACCCCTTCGGGCTCACCCCCAGGCTCATCTCTTCGGTGGCGTTCAGCGACTCCGATGTCAGCGCGGTCGGGCTCGACGACGACTGGTTCTACGCGGCCCAGGCGACCGGAGCGAGCACCTTCGCCACACCCGCGGCCATTGAACGCTTAGCGGTCGGCTCCTCGGGGATCCTGCTCGAGAACAACGACCGCTTCGATCTCACGAGTTTCGCGGCCACCAGCGTCCTGGCCGTCGGGGCCGTGGTCTACGTCACGACCGGCGACAACGGACACCTATACGCGCTCGACGCGTCCGACATGACCACCCTGGGCCAGTACCCCCTCACCGACGCCCGTTGGGTGGCGCACGACGCGGACAATGGTCGGATCGTGGTGGTACAGGGGACGCCCGGACGGATTTCCGTCTTCCAGGAGGGCGTCTTTCCCGGTGGATCGATGAACCTTCTCGACGAATTCCCGTTCACCGGAGCCAATGTCCCCCAGTCGAAGTCGACCGTCGAAGTCCTCGGCGGCAAAGCTTTCATCGCTGGGGGTCCCGACGGCGTCCTGGTGATGTGTCTCGACAACGGTCTGATCGTCGGGTCGGTGCCCCGCCCCGACCCGGCCGCCCTCGGATTGGATCCGTCGGTGGTCGTGACGAACGCGGTCACCGTCGACGAGGACCTGATGTTCATCTCGAACGGTGAGGCAGGTGTGTACGTGGCGGCGGGCGACGCGGATTTCGCCAGCACACCGTGTGCCGCACCCCTGAACATCACGATGCTGGGGCACCTACGGTTCGACGACCTGCAGTCCGTCAATCACGTCGATTACGAGAACAAGAGGCTTCTCATCGCGGCTGGCCTAGGCGGGCTCAAGATCGTCAGGATCAACGTCAACTAGGCAGGCCTTCGTTGGGGTGGTCCCTCGTTGGGGCGAGTCCCTGCGTTGGCGCGAGTCCCTTCCCAAGTCCTGAAGCGAGTAACAGACGCGATCAGAACACCCAGTTCGAGCCCAGGATGAAGGCAGTATATCGATACCCGGAATCGCCACTCGCGAAGCTCATCAATCCTGCGGAGGAGTATCCGAAGGAGAGTGAGATCTCACGACCGAGCCCCAATCCGTACGCTACGCGCACGTTGGAGCGACCCGACAAGGTGACGTCACCGTCCTTCCCCACCTGCTGAATCCCGGGGGCGAGCTCGACCAGAAAGGACCACGGTAACGGCCTGTACAGCCAATGGCTCGTGATCTCACCGATGCCGTAGAAGTCCGGATCGAAGTATCCGTCGTTCAGATCCTTCTCGAACGAGAACGCTCGAAAGCTCGCCCCGAGTGAAAAGAACCGACCGACTCGGCGTGACCCGGAGAGAGATGCACCTCTGCGGCCGTTGTCTTCCGTTCCCTCGAACTCGCCCACGCTCACCGTACCGTCGACGCGCCATCCCAGTGCGGGAGCCCAACGGCCCGTGAGCAAGAGCTCTGTGCTCCGCACCCCTCTCTCAGCGAGCGCGGCGGTCTCATTCAGACCCAACGACGCCAAATTCAAGGCCCCGCCGATGCGGTGCCGGTCCGGAGTCCTCACGCCCAGCTGATATTCGACGTTCGAGGGGTTGTCCGTTCCGTTACTCCGACTCCCACCGAGTCCGCCGGACAAGGTCCAGCCGGGCCGGACTTGATAACGACCCGAAACGATCACGCCCTGTGCATTGAGCCTCAGTTGCCCGATCCCGAATGTCTGGTTGAGCCCTTTTACGTAGCCTTCCGCCCGAACGTTGAGTCTCGGAGTCGGGTACCAACCCGCCGCGATCCAAGTGGTCACCATCGTATTCCCGTCCGAGTCGTTCTCGTAGACGACCTTGGGCCAAGCGACAGGCGCCTGAGCGAGGTTGACCGACCGGAGTTGGTCCCGAATCCCGGCGTTCGTGGGCGCGAGCTCAGCGGCGGTCTCCAGGGCTTCCTCGGCTGATGCGTCCCTTCCCTGCCAGCGATACACCTGTCCGAGTGCAGCCCACGCCTCAGCATTCGACCGATCCGTCTCGACGGCCTGAAGCGCTGCCCGTTCGCTCTCCACGAGGCGACCCGCCCATGCCAGTGTCTTACTCTTGTTGGTGAGCGCCCTTATCTCGGCCGGTGCGCGGACCAACACCTCATCGTACTGCGCGAGCGCACCGGTGAAGTCCTGCGAGAGGGCGAGTGTCCTCGCCAAACCAAGCCTCGCCTCGATGTCGTCCGGATCACGAGCCAGGAGAGCGTCGTAGGCCGACCTGGAGGCCTCGAACCGTGCTGCCCAGGCAAACGCCTGGGCCCGCTGGAGCTGCGCTCTGCTGCTCCCCGGTGCAATGGCGAGCAGGTCGTCGTAACTCGCGAGCGCTCGGTCGAACTGGCCGGCCCAAGCCTGGAAGAGCGCTGTCGCCTCCAGGGCCTCCGTATTTTCGGGCTGAACCGCAAGCACCCCGGCCACCTCCGCCAGCGCCCCAGGGATGTCTCCCGACCAAGCACGTACTCGCGCCCGGGCCAAGCGAGCGTCAAGGTGGCCGGGTTGCAACGCGATCAGGCCATCGAGCAGTTCCATCGACGCATCGTACTGCTCCTGCCACGCCAGCATGAGCGCGACCCGCAGTAGCGCGGTCCCGTCCTCCGGATCGGCCGCGAGGCGGTCGTTGTACAGCCGCATCGCGAGCGCGGTGTTACCGTCGCTCCAAGCTTCGTCGGCACGATCGCCGGGGGCCGCCACGGCTGGGTCCGCGTTTCCGATGCGCTCCAGGTAATCGACGGCCGTCGAGTGACCCGGTTGGAGCTCGAGAACCGTGCCAAAGAAGTCGCGGACCGCCTCGATGTCCCCCGAGCGCCACCGCGCCAGACCCAGGCCCACCAGCGCGTCGATGTTGTTGGGCTCGGCGGTTCTCACCACCGCCCAGAGTCGCTCGGCCTCCTCTACATTCCCGTCTCGCAAAGAGACATAGCCTAGGCCCGACCGCGCGTACTGGTCGTTTTCACACCGTGCGACCGCGGCCTCGAACCGGCGCCGCGCCTCCGTGATGTCGTTGGCGGCGTAGGCCGTCCAGCCGGCTTCAGCGTCGAGGCCGGACGCGCGCGGGCAGCCATCCTGCCCTTCGGCTGGTTGGGACAGGACTACGACGGCCAGCGGGAGAAAAGTGAGCGTCCAAACGCGCGGCAAAGGCTTCATCCAGCCTCTCGGGCTTCGGTAGGTCAGAAGGCCCGATCGGCATAGGCCCTTGTGACCAATTCCCTACTTCCCGAGCGAGCGGGTCAAGGGTCTTCTGACCCGACCCGATCGGGGAGGCGGTCCGTCAGTCCCGTAGCCCGAACGTGTAGAGGACGTTGCCGGCGGCGATGGCCACATATTGTTTGCCGTCCACGCTGTAACTCATCGGCGCCGCGTGTACTCGCGAGCCCACATTGATATGCCAGAGCTCCTCTCCGGTCTCGGCATCCAGCGCGAAGAAAAAGCCATCGACCGTGCCACTGAAGACGACATCGCCGGCTGTCGAGAGCACCCCAGCCGTGGATCTCGGTTGAATCGGATACTCCCAAATGAGCTCACCGGTTTGCGGCGAGAGAGCACGTATCGCGCTCGCGTAGCTGGCCTGGGGGAGAGGCGTCTGTCCACCGCCGCCCGTGAACGTCTGGCCAGCCACGTACTCCTGGTCACGGATGTAGTACGTGGTCTCACCGTCGTACGCGTTCACGTAGAGAAGATCCGTGCGGGGACTGTAGCTCGGAGACCACCAGTTGGTGCCACCTCCGATGGCCGGCGAGACGGTCGTACCTTGAACGCTTGGGAACGTGTTCGGAATGCGGATCGGTCGGCCGTTTTGGTCGAGACCCTCCGCCCAGGTCTGCCTCGCATAGGGCTCGCCGAGCAGGAATTCTCCAGTCTCACGGTCGAGCACATAGAAGAACGCGTTTCGATTCGGCCAGAGCATCAGCTTACGCTGCCGCCCGCCGAACTCGGAATCGGCCAGGATGGGAATCTGCGTGCTGTCCCAATCGTGGACGTCGTGCGGCGTGAACTGGAAATACCACACCATCTCACCAGTGTCCGGATTGATCGCCAGCACCGACTCCGAGTACAGGTTGTCGCCCATCCTGACGTCCCCGTTCCAATCCGGACCCGGGTTGCCCGTGCCCCAATAGACCAGGTTCAGCTCCGGATCGTACGCGCCGGTCACCCAGCTAGGTGAGCCTCCCGTGCGCCAGGAGTTACCCGCCCACGTCGCGTTGTCAGGATGGTCCGGACCCGGGATCGTGTAGAGTCGCCACGCGAGCTCCCCGGTCGCCTCGTCGTACGCGTCGATGAACCCACGTATGCCGTATTCTCCACCCGCGACCCCCGTCAGGATTTTGTCGCCGACCAGGAGCGGCGCGCCGGTAATGCTGTAGCCCGTCGCCTCATCGGCTACTTCCGCGTCCCAGATTACATTGCCGGTCTTGGCATCGAGGGCGACGAGGTGGGCGTCCAGCGTGCCCATGTACAGCCGGTCACCCAGAACGGCGACGCCCCGGTTGTTCCGACCGCAGCAGTAGTTCAAATCGTCAGGCAGGTCATGGTTGTAGCGCCAATACTGACTGCCGGTCCGTGCGTCGAGCGCGATGACGTTGCTCGGCGCTTCGGTCACGTACATCACGCCGTCGACGACGAGGGGTGTCGTCTCGGCCCGATCCAAGGCGCGCAGCTGGAAGGCCCACTGCATCTCGAGCTGCCCCACGTTCTCCCTGTTGATCTGGTCCAGCCCACTGTACCGCTGGCTGAAATAGTTGCCCGAGTACATGAGCCAGTTCTCCGGCTCCGCATCGGAGTTCAACAGGCGTTCATGGGTCACGGGTTCGAACGACGGGGCGGGTGAAATCGTCTGGGTCGCCGGGTCTCCCGAGCGTCGCTGCGCAGCTGACGCTGGAATCGCCAACAACAACAGGGCGAACAGTGCATACCGTTTCATCGTCTCGCTCCCTCTTTTCGTTCAATACGTTCCCGAATTGGCATCATTTCCTCAGTTGGCATCACATTCCCGAATTGGCATCACCGGTCCCGCCGGCTCAACCCATACAGATACGCCACCAGATCCTCGAGTTGGCCGTCGGTCAACGTTGCCCCGTAGGCGGGCATCGACGACGTCTCGATGCGCTCGCTGTCACGCAGGTCTCGTTTCATAAACGACCACAGGTTGTCGTCCGCATCGAGGATTCTGACCGAATAAGTACCCTCGTTCATCCTCAGACCCTCGACCCGCGTGCCGTCCAGATGTGTGACCCTCATCCTCCACCAGGCCGTCTGCACACGTTCATCCGGGTCGACCAGATCCGAGAGGAGCTGTTCCGGCGAACGGCGATCGCCGATGGTCGAGAGGTCGGGGCCATGCCGGCCCCCTTCACTGTCGATCCGGTGGCAACTGCTGCAGTTGCCCGCTCCGAGATACAACCGCTCCCCGGCGGAGGCGTCACCCGTCACCGCCACGCGTTCTCCCCCACCGGACAATGAGCGCAGATACGCCACGATCTGCCAGACGGCCTGATCGGTGCGGTTCCGATTGAGCCCGGCCATCGGAGTGTCCGGAATCCCGTCGGAGATCACACTGAACAGAGCAGCGTCGGTGCTCGCGTGCTCGAACTCTCCGGTTGTCAAATCCGGACCGATGTCTCCTCCCGTCGCGCGCACTCCGTGGCACACCGAGCACTGTCTGGTGAACATCCGCCGACCGGCTTGCACGTCTATGGCCGCGGTGAACGGGTTGGCCTGTTCCTGCGCGGAGAGGCCGGTTGCCAAGCCACCCGTCAACCCGGCGACGAGGGCCCACATGGCTCCCAAATGAAGATTCTCGAGCAGCATACCGCCTCCTACTTCACCAGTTTTGAACCTCACCCAGGCAGTCAGTTCGAGCTCCTGCACCATTCACAGATCCGACAACGAAAACGACGAGCAGGGTTAGATCTACGTTGGCGCTGTCTCTGCCGCCAGAACCCGAGCGCGGTGCCTTCCATCCGTTGCGACGAAGGGAAGAAGCCCGACGAGCATGAGCCAGTGAAAGAGAAACAGGTTCATCGTGTATTCGAGTGAGAGATGAAAGAAGACCGCCACGATGAGGGTGAACCACCGCGTACGGGGAACCCACAACCCGATGGGCAGGAGCGCCTCCAAGACCAGCGTCGTCCAGGTGAGTAGATAGATCATGGGAAGTGAATCGAAGAGGAAATCGGGAACCGGGTATTTCCCCCAAGCGTCGTCGAGACGAGTGACGTACCACATGGCGATTCCACTCCGCCATTCAGAGCCACTCCATTTCGACCAGGCCGCACCCACGTAGACGAACGTCGTCTGAATCTGAAAAAGTCGAAACGCCCAGGCGGTCGCGAAGCGGGCGGGCTCCGGTTGTTGCCGGCGCCCTCGCAACCACGAGTGGACTGAGTGGAAACGATGCGTCGGAAGAAAAACCAAGAAGAGGGCGAACAGCCGAAAAAGTTGATCCTCCCCGTCGAAGATCATCACGTGCCGGTTGTGAAACGACAGCAACCAGAAGAAGACACCGAAAGCCTGAACACGGGGGAAAAATCCCACGAGGAGCCCCACCGTGTGGGTGAGCGCAAGCCCGTAGCAGATCCACAAAGTCAGCGACGTTTGCGGGAGGATCTCGAAAATCGTGTGAGAGTCTGGATCGATGATCGCGCGCGAAGCGTCGATCGGCATGGGGCCGTCGGGACCAAACCAGAACTCGAGATCGAGCCCCAGAACGCCGAGATTGACCAGCGTGAGCACGGCAAACCCGATCCGAAGCCACGCAGCGATACGAAGATCGAACGGAGCGAACAAAAAACCGTTCCACGCTCGCCCTAAGCGTTCGGCGATCTCGGTAGCCTTCACGGGCCGAGGTCCGCGCTATAGAAGAGTCGTTGTTCGGAGGGAACGAACGGTTCAGCGATGGGCCGTAGCGGCGCCCGAGGTACGGGAATGGTTACGAACTGACGCCACAGGGAGACTCGCGTGGCGCGAACGGACGGGTCAGTCGGATGCGGGTTGGTCCGCACGACGTATTCGGCGAACGCACGCCACGCGCCGCGATTGGAATCCAGCCGGAGTCCGTCCGTGAACTCCATGAGCCGAAAGTGGCGAAACTTCTGAAGCGGAGAACTCTCGCGCCAGACTGGATGACGCCATTCGACTCTCTCGCCGTCGGCAAACTCGACGACTCCCACCACGGCCACGTTGACCTTGTCGACCTCGGGCCCAAACAACTCCCATTGCCCCTGCCAGAGCCCGATGCCATCCACGAAGGGGTCAACCCACTCACGAAAGGCGTCCTGACTCGGATGGAGGGTCGGGGCCGCGCTCGTCGCGAGGACGAAGACAAGCAGCGCGACGAACACCTGGATGACGCGTCGATCCATTCCGCGGGGGGCGTCGTCGGCCTCCAACGGGACGGGGGCTACCTCACTTGGCCCGGCCGGGCCCGGTTCGTGGTCAAGACTGCTCACGCTGTTGCAAACCTACCCAAGTCGAAGCCCCTTCGCGGATCGGGACAACGTGGAGGGCAGGTCCAGACCAGTCAACATCCTTGCCACCCCACACGATTCCTTGCCGCCCCATACGATTTCGACACATCTTGTCCGCCACGTCCGATATCGCACGACCGTAAGGAGCACATTACGTGCAACCGCCGTCTATTTCGCTCATCGTCAACACCTTCAACCAACCTGACTTTTTGCGGCTGGTCCTCGACGGCATCAAGAATCAAGGGGATAACGAATTTGAGTTGATCATTTCAGACGACGGATCGAGCCTTGAAACAAAAAAATGTATCGAGGGGTTCTCCAGGGCCCACGAGATCGATTTGAAGCACATATGGCATGAAGACGAGGGTTTCAGGAAGGCAGTGGTTCTGAACAGATCCATCGCCGCGGCAACGAACGAGTATCTCATCTTCTTGGACGGCGATTGTATCCCTCGAAGAAATTTCATCAAACAGCACCGAAGTCTAGCTCGAAAAAAAAGGATGGTCGGATGCAGCCGGGTCCGGCTAGACCAAACCATTACGCAGCGTCTGCTCGATCATGACCTACGAATACACGACTGGTCGGTGGTTGCCTTGCTCAAACTACGGATGAGCGGGCACGTCAATGCTCTGCTGCCCCTGATCTCGTTACCGCTCGGTGCCCTCAGAAACAGGACTCCGCGAAGATGGCAGCGCATTCGAGGTTGTAATTTCGGGATCTTCAAAGAAGACATATGTGCCATTCATGGCTTTGATGAATCCTTCGTTGGCTGGGGTTATGAGGACTCAGAGCTCGCTGTCCGCGCCGTCAATCAGGGGTGCCTTGTTCGTAGAGGCGATTACGCCGCCACGGTTCTCCACCTTTGGCATGAAGAGTTGAATCGTGATGACGCCAGGAGCAACAGGCATCGACTGGACGCATCCATCTCGAGCCGTCGAAGAACCGCTATTTCAAGTTCGTTGGCACAAACCACGCAGCAACGCGCGGGTGACGGGACAGCCCCCTGGGACGACGACTCCTCGGCGGCTTGACGTGTTCGTCGGATAACGGACGTCAGCCAAGGCAGGCCCTTGGTCTGGTTATTTTTCCGTCTTGGGTCGCTCGAGCAGGCGCTCGGTAAAATCCATGCGCTCGTCGAGTTTGTGGAACTCGTCGCGCAACATCTCGACTTCAGCGCGCAGATTATCCACGCCATCGGCCAGGTGCTCCACTTCCTGCCGCCCACCGCCACCGACGCGATTTTTCTCGAGATGGGTGTAGCGCATCTTCAGAGCGATGAGAATGGTGCCACCGCTCAAGGCGATGATCGGTATGAAAACTCCTATAATTGCTGGATCCATAGGCCGCACCTCCACCCGCTGGCTGACAACGGCATACTACCTCCCAACCCGCTCTACGGACAACCTTTCCAGGAGGTTTCGGCGCTTGGGCTAGCCTGACCCCTGCTTCATCATCGGTCCGTCACCGAGTACGACCCACGAAGGACTGATGCCGCCCGCCTTTTCGTAGAGGCCGGCCAAGCGCCTTAATCTCGGGAGGGTGAGGCCCATCGTCTCCTGTTCCCAGGCCCCGATCGTGGCGGCACGGGGTTTCTTGTGCTCTCCCGGATCCAGCACTGCCTTCGCGACCGCGACCTTGGTCAGACCACAACGCTCCCGTGCTATCATCAGGCGCTGGCCCAGGGTGAGATCCTCGTGCCCCACCAGAGCCAAAGCCCCCCCCACAAAGAGATCGGCGAGGGTATTGGACCTCGGGCGCACCGGGTCCACCGCTCCCGATGTGCTTTCCGATGCCTCGACTCCCGCAGGCGTGACGTCCTGGACCATGGAATGCACGTAAACGACGCTTCCGGTCTTGGACAGTAGGGGATAGTGATCGGTCAGATAAACGCGCTCCTCATCTGGGTAGGCCGACGTATGACCGCGGACCTCATGGCCCAGGACCGGCTCAGATGAATCAATGACGTTGCGGAGCATGGGGACGATCTGGTCAGAGATATGCGGGATCACCTCGTGGATCGTCCGACCGATGTGTTCTTCTACGAGTTTGCCATGGATGTCGCACAATCGCTGGTTGATGCGAACGAACCGGTGGTCCGTGTCCGTCACACACAACCCGATTGGAGCCCTCTCATACAGATGGGCCAGCTCCAACACCTCACTGGACACCTCATTCACCGTGCTGAACCATTCCGTCGACCTTCCTCCGCGGCTTGTGTACTCAGCGCCTGGGGCGGGGCCCGTCGCAACAACGAAACGCAGGCGGCTACACAGCGAGGACACACAGCACTTGAATTCTGTTAAAAACCTTTCTGCTAAAAACCTTATTGACCGAGTGCCTTCGCTCACGTCCGCAATGACCTGAGCATCTGGCCCAACCTACTGCACTGGAATCGGTGCCCCGAGCCATTTCCGAGCCAGCTTAGCAGTGCTGACTGTAGACCTTTCGAGAAGGTCGGCTAAGAGGGCTCTTGGTTTAACCCGAACTTCCACGGCGTGAACTGAGGGCAATCCAGTCGCTGCGCGTGTTTGCGCTTTTTTTTGTGTTCTTAGTGTAAGCAGTA
>JADFNK010000091.1 GCA_022563405.1 Gemmatimonadota bacterium
TGGCGGTGGGTCCGTTGAGCGGCCCAGGGCACTTGCTGCGGTCGAAGCTGGCCATGTGTCCGCTCGCGAGGGGCGTCCAGACGACGCCATTGCGGTCGATGTCCATGCCACGCGGCGAGTACCCCTGCACGGGCGCGGCCGGGTTGTCCAAGGGCAGCAGGTATATCTCCGTCAGTGCCGTCTCGGGCGGGTTCGGCCCCGGATCGAGCCGGAGTATGGCGCCGGGGAAACCCAATGATGAACCCCAGATCGTGCCGTCCACCGGGTTGTACGCGACGCCGTAGTAACCGGAGCTGATCCGCTTGTCCTTGGTGGGATCGACGGGATCGTTGGGTCCGACGTACTCGTCTTGGCGGCCGTTGCCGTTGGTGTCGAGGATGAGCGCGCTCCACCCCTGCGAGGCCTCTTCGTCACCCGTCTCGAGGTACATCTTCGTGTTCAGCCAGCCGATGACCTGGCCACCGCCGCTCGTCCAGATGGTGTTGTTTTCATCTTCGGCGAAAATCAGGTGGTGAGTGCCGAAACACGTACGGATGAGGCTGAACTCCTCCGTCGCCGGATCGTACATGGCGAGGTGACGGCCCGCATTCTGGGTCGGGAAGAGCTTCGCGGACGGATGCTCCGATCCCTCCCTGCAGAAGTCCGGATTGGCCCTCGGACCCACCCTCGACGTGAGCCACACGCGCCCCTGGCCATCGAGCATCGGATTGTGCGCGTTGGCCCTGCTGTCCCAGATCGCCTCATCACCCCAGTACGGCGAGGGCTGCAGGGGCGGCCCCGAAGCTACAGGCGTGTTCGGATCGCGAACCGGCAGGGGCACTTGGCTGGCCGTGTGAGTCATCGGGTCCAGGACGGGCACGTAATCCGCGCTGGCCTCGAGCGCTCCGTAGATCGAGCCGTAGGCGTTGACCGTGGGATCGCGCTTGTCGGTGGAAGCCTGGTCGTGGAGATACGCCGTCGGATCGGCCCAGTCCCACTGCGTGATCACGACGTTACGCTCTTCACCCTGTGGTCGGGGCGGAACAGGCGGCACTTCGCCGGCGGCGATCCGATCGGTCCAATCCGCGAACATCTCCAACGCCCGCGAGGTGCCCAATCGGTTGAGCCCACCCACCATGCTGCCGCCGGCTTGCCCGGATTGAATGCGCCGAGCCCAGGCGTCCTCGGTAGACGCGAACTCACCGAGCGCTGCGGGGATCTCGCGTGTCGCCTTGTTGCCAAGTTGATGACATGCCATGCAACCGCCCGACTTCAGGCTCCTGACCCACGCGGATTGGCTCCCGATATTCGGGGAGATGCCGTTGCCCTGCGGCCCGGTCCCGGGGAACTCGCTCTTCTCCGGCACCTCGATCAGAGAAAACCAATACGCGGCCGGGTAGTACTGTGCGGCCGCGTGTGGATCGGGCGCCACCACCGCCGTGAGATCGTGGGAGGATCCGGGCGTGGCCCGAATTTTCCGGGAATCCACGAGCCCGTAGCCCCGCACCCAGACGTCGTAGGTCGCATCCGGTAAGTCTGGAATCAGGTAACGTCCTAGATCGTCCGTCACCACGGTCCGGTTGAACCTCGTGGGTAGATCCATCGTCTCAGCGATGACCCAGACCCCGGCTTCCGGCCCGTCCGGGCCGCTCACTACCCCGCCGATGTCGTCGTCGTCGATTTCGACGGCATCGCTCGTCTGCCCACACGCACTCACTCCGGCCAGCAACACGGCCGCGAAGAAGGCGGCGCCAGCGTGCACCACACTCCGGAACTCGACGCTTCTGGTCATGATCGTCCACTCCCCACGGATAGCGGATCAGAAGACTGAACCGTGCGACTCGGTCGGACGGGCCCAGGCTTCAACCGAACTTCAACCAGGATAGTGTCGAGGCTGCCGGACCGATAGGCGGGGGAAACAAAAACGCCCCCGGCCTTTCGGCCGAGGGCGCTCCATTACGTAGGTCGCACAGTTCGCGCAGTACAGCGCGGTGCGCGCGCCGACAACCGGCTTACCTGTCGAACATCCAGGCCACCGGGCGAAGGAAGTCCTCGAACCTTTCGTCGAACATCTCCTGCAGTCCGTCGAATATGGATCGTACTGCCTGAATTTCCGCAGGGGTCAGCTCATGGCCAGTCCCGTTCTGAACGGTGACCGTGTTATCACCGATCACGATTGTCGCGAAGAGCAGCCCATCGACATGAATCTCGAAAGTTCCACTCTCGGACGGGAAATCACCCTCGTCGAGCTCAATGACCCCAGTGAAGGTGACCGAGTGGTCACCTTCCGAGAACGCCGCATTGATGTCAATCGAACCCGCTAGCGTCTCATTGTTGAACTCGAAGACCACTGTGGCATCCACCTCGAAGCCTCTCGAGGGGACCGAAAACGAGTGTACGACCGTAACCCGCTCGACGGGGGGGTCATTGACGTACGCCATCGAGAGGTTGACTTCGACCCGATTCGTGCCGTCGTCGATGAAACCGTCAACGGTGAGGGTCAACACTCCCACGCCAACGGATGCCGACACGGTATAGTCGATGCGAACGACGGAGTTCGTCACGACTTTCACGCGGGCGACGTAGGCAAGAGTCGTACTCTCGTCCGTGAGGTCGACGTACCCGATCTCAGTCGTCCCCGGCGTACCGGTGATCGGATCGACCTCATAAAGAACGAAACGCACGCCATCCGCTGGTGCGTCTGAGCGCGTCTCATCCCACCGATAACCCTCGACATCGCGGACATACGTACGACCGAGGTATACGTCCGGAAGCAACGGCCCCGAGGCCGGACCCGCCGCGAAGGCCTGAGCCACCGCCGCGCCTTCCCAATGGCTGCCTGCCGTGGCTGCCGCCACGCTGGCTTGCAGGAGCGACACTGGCAACGGCGTGGTGTCCGCCACCAGGCCGAAGGTCTGGCTCGAGATGGCGAGGCTCTCAAACACAGAGGCGGTAAAAGCGCTCTGTACCACCTCGAGGTCTGCGGCTGACGCATCCGCATCGAACGGTTCATCGTTCACGCCGGTGCCGTCAGTACATGCGGCAAACGAAACGGTCAAGGCCAAGATGACGGCCGAAAATCTGCTAATACGTAACACGTTCAACCTCCGGATCAGTACCCAAACTGAGGAGAGCGGACGGCGGTCGAGCCGGCTCGTCTCAACGGATTTGGCACTAGTAGGACAAGAGCCGTGCCGCTCTTCGGTGAGGTCGGATCGGAGGGAGGAGAAACGCTCGAATCCCGTGTAGAATCCCAGGTTTTCGGCCACGCGGAGCTGGATCCGCAAAGCGAGAATCGGGCCTGAAAGGCCCCGCTCTAACGCATTTTCTTCCCCAAAGGGGAAAAAGTGGCTAGTCCCTCGCCTGGAGCGCTCGAGCGATCCACACCGTTCTGAAGATGGCCGTTCCGACGGTGCCCACGGCCACGAGCCCCAGCACCGGCACGAGCAGCGTTCCGACTGGATCGGCTCCCCACAGTCCGGACACATCAGGGTCGAGGAGTCCGCCGAGTCCCAAGAGGAGCAAACGTTCAGCCCGTTGCATGACGCCCAATTTGCACACCACTCCCTGACTTTCCCCCCGGGCGCGCGTGTAGCTGACCAGGAGCGACCCGCCCATCGCTATGACGACCAGAGCCAGCGTGAACGGGGAAGACCGAAACAGTACGGCCAGCCCGACGAAGGTTCCGATCTCGGCAAAACGGTCGAGCGTGGAGTCGAGAAACGCGCCGCGGGCGTCGGCGAGCCCGCCGGCCCGCGCGATCCGGCCGTCCAGAACGTCCGCCACGCCACCCAGAAGAACACCCCACCCGCCCAGCGTCACGTGGCCCGATGCGAACGCCACGCCGGCCCCGATACCGAACGCCACACCCAGCAAGTTGTAGAAGGTCGGCCCAAGCCCGATGGCGAGGGACGCGCGCACCACGGGGCTGACAGCCCAGTAGAACCAGCTCCTCACGAATGGGCCCAACACGAAGGCTCCCTGGGCACCCGACGCGAGCGCGTCCGGACGCCTGCCGGCGCCGGTCAACACATAGACTGGCACAGACAGAACCGCGGCGGCCAGCACGCCCAGAAAGACCTGTAGGCCAGTGGTCACGCGTCCCCCTCCGATCCGGGAGGTGCCACACGCCCGGCCACGACCTCTTCGGCCGGCCGGTTACGAAGCACCCGAAACACGCGAGGCCATATAAAAATAAGGGGCAGGCGCCGCTCCAGAACCGTCAACTGGACGCTCATCCCCGTCCGGCGCTCCACCTTACGTAACACATAAGGGAGCCAGTTTTCGAAGGTCAGCACGTGCTTCAGCCATCGGGCGGTCACCCTGAGCTTGCTGAAGTTGAAGTACACGAATCTTCTGAGCCGAGCCAGCCGCCCCGGCGGGCGAGCGGAGCGGTACCCGTGCCCCTCACGCACGACCAGCCCCTCGCTCGACGCATCTGAGAGCAGCTTTTCGTATGTCTCCACAAGGTAGGCACGTTGAGCCTCAAACACCGAGCTGGCCCGCGAACCCGACTCTGGTCGGATCTCACTTCGATAACACATGGCGATCATCTCGCGGGTCAGCGTTTCGGCGGTGAACGGAACGGCCACATAAGGAGCTGCCCAATCGAGAACCGTCCACCGCGCCGCCGCCAAGCAGTCATCGAGCCACTGCCCGGCAGTCACATCCCTCACATAAAGCACGCCAACCTCCTGAATCATGCGGGAGATCATGAAGTGATCTCGCGACCGGGCCGAAAGTTCGCGCTCGAAATCGCGCGCACTGATGATCAGGCACTTGGCGATCGGCCCGTCTGTACCCTCCGGTGTGTAGGCGATCACGTTCGGGGGCAACAACCATGCGAGCGACGCCATGAGCCTGGGCGGCCGGTGGGTGAAGCCTCGGCGGCGCAACTCCCGGTACGTCCCGACGTATTCCTCGACCACGACCACCAGATCGTATGCGCTGTATCGGTCCGGCGCGGCCCCGAGCTGGTGGGATCCATAGAGCAGCACGGCTCGGACCTGTGTCCCGGCGACGTCGACCAGAGATTGGGCCAATCGTTGTGCGGGCTGCCCACCGGCACGGGTCATTCCGGTCGCTCGATCGGGTTGGAGGTGTCAGACGTGGACGCTCTCTCCATCGATCCGACGGCCTCCGCCTTGGGCGTGTCCGTTGCGGGCTGGAGCGTCTCCGGAATCTGGTTCGAGACCGCGACGGCGCCGCGCAGATTCGCGAGGTCCTTCCGCATCCGATCCTCCATCTCCTTGAGCCAGCGGGAAAAATCCTCGGGGTCCGTCGGTGTGTCGAAGGGACCGGAAACACTCACACGGCCGCGGACCGTATGCACCCCATTGAGCATGTCTTTGAGCCGACCACACGGCAAAATCCCATCCGCCGTCGCCAGATACACCTTCCACTGCCGGTACCGCAAGAGCGTGTCTACCGCTCCCCGCCGGAAAGGCTGCAGTTCGCCATCATGCGAGCGTGTTCCCTCCGGGTACACGATGATCGGAACCCGGGGGTCTCGGGCCACCGCCCGGAGCACCCCAAGTTGCCTCTTCAGCCCACCCATGGGGTCCAAGACCGGATAGTCATAGAGTTTGATCAGCCGCGAGATGACAGGTACCCAGCGTGCGTACCGTTTACGCGTGACGATGCGCGCATACCCTTCCTCAACGCATTGGATGACGATGGGGATATCCAGGAGCGACTGGTGATTCATCAACACGAGCACGCCCGGAGCGAAAGGGATCACCGGGAACGGCTCGAACTTACCGCCCCCGATAAGCCGGATCCCGCCGATCATTGCGGACGCGAGCCCCCGCAGCCAGACCGCCAACACCCGGTCCTTCCGACCCGGAGCCGCCCACACCATCGGCGTGACAATCAGTCTCTGAACCACGTCGGCAAGTACCAAAAACCCGCCGATGGTGGCGACGGTCAAAAACCCTCTTAGTTTCATGGCATCAAACGCTAACGGCATGTGGAGGGACACTTCAAGCGCCACGACGCGGTCTACAGACACCAGGAGGAATTTCGGGTTATGGAGTTGACGGAATACGGCTTCAAGAACGCAGTGGGTGCTTTCTTCGAAATGCCCACGAGTGACGCACGGAAGATCCTCCCGGCCCACCTCCAGCCGTTGGAGGTCCAACACGAGCGCAGTATCCTCGCCATTACTGCGTTCCAGTTCACCGAAAGCATGGTGGGCGAGTACGACGAGGTTGTCATGTCGGTCATCGTCCCTCCGATGATGGAGACCGGCCGGCCCCTTCCGAAGGCGGCCTTCTTCCCCTTCACGGTCGGTGTGACCACGGATGCCTCACGCCAGCATGCCATCGAACGCTGGCACCTTCCTCACTATATGAAAAATCTGGATATGGCTTTCACGGAGACCGACGACGAGCTGTCGCTGAGCATCTCCGACGACGGTCAGCCTGTCCTGGACCTGAGTGTGACGAACTTCCCGGGAGCCCCGGAGACCGTCCTCTTCAACGCCTTCACGGTCAACGAAGAAGACCGCTTCAAGGTCAATATCCTAATGGATGGCCCGCACACCGAACACGAAGAGGAAGCCGGCTCGCTCACGTTACATCCTCACGAGATGACCAAGGGGCTGACGCTCGACGACATCTCATCCGTTCCGTTTCGGGAAGAGTGGTTCCACGGCGGGCGACAGACGTTCGCGGAACTGGAAAAGATCTGACGCGGCCGAGGCGAGGCCGTACGACCCTGAGAGCATCAACATGGCGTCCCGGCCCTAAGTCCGCCCAGGAGTAGCCGGGTCCAACTGCGGGTCCAACTGCGGGTCCGGCTCGGGGTCCGGTTGCGGGTCCACGTGGGGCTCTACATGGACCAACGCATCGAGGATCCGCAGGTCCGAGTGAAGGAGCCTGTCCTTGACCAGATGTGCGATATGGTGCCCCTCCCGTACCGAGATTTCACCCTCCACCTCGACATGAATATCAACCCACAGCGCCAGACCGCTCTGCCGGACCCGAAGTAAATCCACCGCGCGGACGCCGGGCACGGATTCGGCGATCTCCCGGATGCGGTCGCGAACTTCCTTCGGAGCAGTCACGTCCAGCACCTCGCGGAGCGAAGTGCGGAACAGCCGAACACCGTTGAACGTGATCACAACGCACGCGACCAGCGCCGCCCAATCGTCGGCGCTCTCGAAACCCTCGCCGGCCGTCAACGCCACGCTGATGCCGATGAACGCCGCGAGCGAGGTCAGCGCGTCGGACCGATGATGCCATGCATCCGCGTTCAGGGACTGGCTGCCGATCGCCCGCGCCTGGGCCGACAACACCCGGAACATCAACTCCTTGGCGATCAGCACACCGACCAGAACCAACAGCGTGAAACTCTCCGGGACCTCCTGCGGGCTCAGGATCGCTTGGACGGCGCCGATCGCGATACCCACGGCCGCCAGGAGAAGAACCGTGGAGACCACGAGCGAGGCCAGAGGTTCCGCCTTGCCCAGTCCGTATGGATATCGGTCCGACTGGGGCACCGCGCTGACCCGGAGCCCACCCCAAACCAGAAGCCCGCTGAAGATGTCGAGAACCGACTCCACGCCGTCCGCGACGAGGGCAAAGGAATTTCCGATGACCCCGGTTGCGATCTTCGTGGCCGCAAGAAAGGCGCTCGCCACGACGCCGATCGCCGCTACACGTGTGCCTTGTCGAACCGCTCGGTTGAGCTGTTCGGGCGTGCTGAAACTTCCTCCTGCGTGATTCATACTTGGAAAATGTAACGCCGACGAAACGGTGCCAACCGTAGGGAATCACAGCGCCCAAGCGGGGTCGGGTGGACGGTGGCGCCCGACTGACGCCTCGGGCGGTATGGACAACCCCGACAGCCCTTTTTAGAATCCTCCGCCTCGACCGAACGAAAAGCCGGACCTCGTTGGGGCTCAAGCGGTGCCTCTGCGCACCACACTCGTTCGTGTCCAGGAGGAAGGGAAGGGATGATCTCCGTTGAGGGTGTGACCAAACGATTCGGTGAGCTCGTCGCCGTGCGAGACCTCGACTTCGAGATCGACAGGGGCGAGGTGGTCGGATTTCTTGGACCCAACGGTGCCGGTAAGACGACGACGATGCGGATGTTGACCGGTACGCTGGAGCCGGATGAGGGCCGCGTTCTCTATGACCAGGTGCCGATCAGCCAGGATCTCACGGCCGCCAAGGAACGCCTGGGATATCTGCCCGAGACCAACCCTCTTTATGAGGAGATGCTGGTGGTGGAGTACCTGGAGTACGCGGCCCAACTCCGTATGCTCTCCCCGGCCACGGCGAGGTCCGCCATCTCCGATGCCGTGGACGAGACGGGCATCGATGATGTGTTCTTTCGCCCGGTTTCGGAGTTGTCGAAGGGATACCGGCAGCGCGTGGGGCTCGCGGCAGCCATCCTTCACCATCCCGAAATCTTGGTGCTCGACGAGCCCACGGAAGGCCTGGACCCCAACCAGCGGGTGGACATCCGGAACCTGGTGAGCGAACTGGGTAAAGAGCGAACCGTGTTGCTCAGTACCCATGTCCTGCAGGAGGTCGAGGCGACGTGCACCCGGTTGCTCATCATCAACCGCGGTTCACTGGTGGCGAGCGGTACGGTGGCTGAACTTCTCTCTGCGGGTAAGGGAAGGTCGCAGTATACGGTCGAGGCCGAGGGTGATGGGGTGGCCGAGGCGCTGAGCCGACTCCCCGGGGTGGACTCCCACACCGTCGAGCAAGTAGAAGGCCGCACGCGGGTAAAGCTCGAGGTGTCAGGGAGCGATGAGCTGCGCCCCGAGATCTCACGCATGGCCAACGAACGCCAGTGGGTACTCTGGGAGTTACATCGAGGCCAGGCTTCGCTCGAGCAGCTCTTCCGGGAACTGACGACCGAGGCGGACGAAGCCGGAGCGGAGTCCACGCCGAACACGGAAGTAGAGGCCGAGACGGAAGCGGCGCCTCCGGCGACGGAATCAGCAGCGCCTCCGGCGACGGAAGCGGCACAGCCTGTCTCCGAAGAGGACTCGGAGGCGGAATCATGAAGCGAATTCGGACCGTGGCACGGCGCGAGGTGTCGAGCTTCTTCGACCACCCCACAGCCTACATCCTGGTGGTGGCGTTCTTGGGGTTGGGGCTCTTCCTCACCTTCCGGACCATCTACGCGGCGGGGGTCGCCACGCTCCGGCCCTTCTTCGATTTACTTCCGTGGCTTTTCGCGATCTTCATCCCGGCGCTGACGATGCGCTCGCTCGCCGAGGAGCGGCGAAGCGGCACGCTGGAGTGGCTGCTCTCCCATCCGCTTCGCGAATCCGAAGTGATTTTGGGCAAGTTCATCGGCAATTGGCTTCTCGTGCTCGTCGCCCTCGGCGGCACACTCCCCACCGCCTTTGGCCTGCTCAAGGTATCCGAGGCGGACGGTGGGATCATGATGGCGGAGTACATCGGTGGGGGACTGCTGGCCGCCCAAGGTGTGGCCATCGGCCTCTGGGCGTCGAGCCTGACACGGAATCAGATCACGGCGTTCATGTTGGCCACTTCGGTCTCGTTCACGCTCGTGATCATCGGCACACCTGTGGTGCTCATCGGACTTCCGCCGGCGCTGGGTGTAGCCGTGTCGAATCTCTCCGTCTTGGGACACTTCGAAAACGTGGCCCGCGGCGTGGTAGACCTGAGAGACGTGATCTACTTCGTGTCGACGGCTGGACTCTTCCTGTTCATGGCGGTCGGCACCATGAGCCGCGAACGGCTGAGCGCCGGCCGGAGCGCCCACCGGCGGCTCCGCACGGGAACGGCGGCACTGGTTGCGATGGTGGTCGTGCTGAACCTTCTCGGTGGGAATATCCGGGGCCGACTCGATCTCACGAAGGAAGGCCTCTACACACTCTCCGACGGCACACGAGAGATTCTGGGTGGGCTCGACGACATCGTGACCCTGAAGCTGGTGATCTCCGACGGGCTTCCGGCCGAGCTCCAGTCGTCGCTTCGTGACGTGGCGGATCTGGTCGCCGACCTGCGACGAGCCGCGGGTGGCCAACTCGTCGTCGAAAATCTGAATCCGAACGACGATGAAGAGGTGGCGAGGGACGCACGGAACCTCGGCATCACACAGAACGAGTTCAACGTGTTGCGGGACGACGAGTTCGTGGTACGGCGTGGCTGGTTTGGACTGGCGCTTCTCTATGCCGATCAACGCGAAGTCATCCCGTTCATCGACCGGACGGATGATCTCGAGTTCCGGCTCGTCTCGGCGATCTCCGCGATGACCACGGAAGAGCGTGCGGGTGTGGCCTTCCTCACGGGTTTCGGCGCTCAGGGACCCGGGACGTTCCCCTCGTTTGCGCGGGGGTTGTCCGAGCGGTACGACCTCCGAACGATCGACCTCTCGGTGGACACGGTGCCGGAGTTGAGCCGTGACACGTTGGACATCGTGGTGGTCGCGGGTCCCCAACAGCCTCTGAGTGCACCCGCGGTGGAGGCGATCGAATCTTTCATCGACGCTGGAGGATCCGCGCTCTTCTTGATCGATAAGCATCAGGTATCCCCCGAGTCACCTTTCATGTACCCCATCTTTACGGGTCTGGAGTCGTTCCTCGAAGCAAGAGGAGTGGGAACCGACGCCGGTGTGGTCCTGGACCATGGCTCCAACGCCAGGATCTCCATGGGGCAGCAGGGGATCTTCAACGTGGTGCGCCCCTACCCGCTCTGGCCCATAACGGTGAGGGGAGACGCGCACACCACCACGCGTGACTTGAACAACTTGAGCATGGGATGGGCGACGGTTCTCACGGTGACGGACAGCGCCGTTCAGCGACTCTGGGTGACCACCGAGCTCGGCGCCATCCAGAGGGCGGGCGGAATCATCATGCCCGATGCGCTTCTGGAGCCCGATCGGGACGACTTCCAGACGGTGACGGTGGCCGTGGCGCTGGATCCTTCGGCGACCGACGATGGCGAGTCCTCAGGAAGAGAAGACGATTCGGCCAAGGGAGGCCGGATGATCGTCATAGGTGACGTGGACTTCCTGCAGGAGCAGTTCCTCCAGTCCAACCCCCAGAATCTGGTGTTCGCCCTGAACGCCATCGATTGGCTGGCTCAAGACGAGGCCCTGATCGGGATTCGCTCGAAGCTTCGGATACCACCTGTGATGTCGTTTACGTCTGAATTCCAGAGAGTGGCGCTCAAGTGGGGGAACCTGGTAGGAGTGCCGCTGCTCTTCGTCTTGTTGGGTGTGGTTCGCGTGACCGGCCGGCGCAGACGGGCCGAAACGCGCTGGAAAGAGGCGCCGTCATGAGTGAGAAGACGCTGAAAAGCATCTTGGCGGTGCTCGGCGTTCTGGTAACCTTGTGGCTCGGCTCTGTACTGCTCTCCGGAAGGGGCGGGGGGGGACCGGCCCCCGGCGGCCTCGCCTCGCTCCTCGAGGGCCTGGACGAGACCACCGTGAGCCAGATCCGTATTGTGGGTCCGAGCCAGACCGTGTCGCTGCAGCGGAGCGGTGGTATTTGGACGGTAAACGGAAATGTCGCGGATTCAGCGGTCGTGACACGCTTCTGGAGAGCCGTCATGGACGCCGAAGTTGGGGGAGTCGTGGCCAACAACCCCAGAAACCACGAGCGGATGGGGTTGTCCACAGACAGCGCATGGACGGTGGACTTCACCCTCGCCGACGGCGGCATGGCGTCCGTGCTCGTAGGAAAGACCGGGCCGATTTTTCCCAGCGGGTATATGCGGCTTCCCGATCAGGACGCCGTTGTGGTCGTGTCCGGAGACTTTCGGCCCACCGTGGTCCTGAGCGTCACGGAGTGGCGGGACAAGACGATCCTACGGGTCGATACGGCCGCCGTGGTTCGTGTCGTGTTGGAGACGGCCGAGGGGACCCACGTGGCCGAACGGGCCGACACCACATGGTCGGTCGATGGGGAACCCGCGAACCCCAACACGATGCGCGTGCTCCTGGACGAGCTCGCGCATCTGCTTGCCGTCGGGTTCGTGGAGGATGGTGAGGTCTTCGAGGAAAACCCAACGCGGGTGATCGCCCTCGGGGCAGAAGCCGACACGTTGGGAATCGTTACGATCACGGGGGAGGCAGGCACGCGTCACGCCCGCACACCCGGAAGTGCCGATGTGTTCGAGATTCCGAGCTTCCGGGCCGAGCGCGTCGCGCCGGCCATCGAGGCCCTCGGTCTACCGGACGCCGGCGGCGCCTGAGCCGGGGGGACCGAAGAAGGCTGGACCCGCTCAGCCCTACTCGGGTATTTCGAAAACGACAACCGCGGCTTGCCGCCTACTTGAGGTTCGCAGGAGAATACTCGTGCTTGGCTTCGCAAGGACCCGACCCAGATTGATCCTGCCGGCCGCGGCGTTCGCCGTTCTGGCCGCCGCTCCCGCCCTCGCCGCCCAGGACCGAGACGCGTCCAATCCGGACTCCGTGTCGCTCCATGAGCAGGCCAAAGAGGTCCAGGCGCGCTTCGAGCGTTTTCGAGAGGAGCGCATCCCTCCGGAGCTGGCGGGATACGGGCGCGGGTGCGACGAAATCGTCGGCCGGTTTTGCCTTCGCTTCGAGGACGGTGAAGACGAGAGCGAGTGGACGGTTCCCGAGGAGCCGATCGAATTTGGAATGGCGCGGGTTCAGGTCCTTCGGGAACTCGCCCAGATTCACAGGCAGATCCCACGCGATTCCTGGATTCTGGGCCAGCGTGTCTTCTACATGGGAGAGGTCGGTGATTGGCGGGGCGCGGAAAACCTGATCCTTAGGTGCGGCGGCGGGAACTGGTGGTGCACGTCGCTGCTCGGATTCGTGAAGCACGCACAAGGAGACTGGAACACGGCCGCCGACATGTTCGCGTTGGCCGTCGACCAGATGCCCGACGGTGAAACCTTCCTATCCCTCGGGCTTCTCCTGGACCCCGACGCATTGGAGGTCTATGAGGATGCGTCCGACCAGGCCGCCGCCGAGGAGCGGCTTTGGTTGCTTGCCGACCCGCTCTATCTGGTGGACGGAAACGACCGGATGACGGAGCAGTACGCCCGGGCGGTCCTCATCCGGATGCGGCGTGACGCCGTCAACCCGTATGGCATAGAGTGGGGCGACGACATCGAGGAGCTCACCCTCCGTTATGGGGCCGAGCGCGCGTGGGAGCGGCGACGGAGCTTACCGAACGGTACGCTCCAGGACACACGCGGCATCGTGGGTCGGCATCATCCGAAGAGCCAGGAATTCCTTCCGCCGGACTTGGCTCTCGAAGATCCGGCACAGGTGGCGCCCGGTGATTGGACCCTGGAGCAGCGTCGCCCGTGGACCGGGTACGCGCCTCCTTACGCACCGGACCTCAACGCCCTCGAGACCCAAGTCGCCCGTTTCCGGCGTGGAGATTCGCTGCTCGTCGTTGGGGCTTTCGCGCCTCAGGAAGAGGATGCCACGGTGGACAGCCGCCGGCAGAGCATGAATCCACGTATCGTCGATCTTCGTGCGCGGCGGAACGTGGATCGGGGGGACCAACAGGCCCGCCTCAATCCATTCGGCGCGCCCCCTGAAGAACCGCTGCCGCTCCCCGTCGAGGAACGCCAGCCTGAAGGCCCCGTGCAATCCGCCCTCTTCCTGATCGACACT
>JADFNK010000010.1 GCA_022563405.1 Gemmatimonadota bacterium
GGCGTTCCGGGCGGCATGTTCTCGGGCAGGTCGAAGCGCATGTCGAACTCCCAGTCACGGACGGGCGGCCTGTAGTAGGGACCATTCCCCCATAGGCCCGTCGACTGCTGCGAAAAGGTCAGCGACACGAGTGAGCCCCGGAATAATAGAATCTCTGGGTTCCAATCCTCGAGGAAGCGTGGGAAGTTCTCCAGCCCGCCGCCGTACGGGCTCGTGGCGCCGCATCCCGTCACTTCGTGGTCACACGGCGTACCGGAGTGCCCGGCCATGATGGCCGCGTATATGTCCGTGTCCGCCGCTGTCGGCCTGATGACGGTCGCGGCGTGGTGCTCGCCGTCGTCCCAAGCTGTGGAGAGGAACGTGATCGCGTCACCGACGAGCGCTGAGGGCTGCCAGGTCCCCGTGTTGTAGTCGCCCAGCACGTAGATCGGGTGTTCCGAAGCGAAAGTGATGGGGTTGTCGAGGTCCGTCGCGTTCACGAGTCGGACAACGGGGTAGACGCCATCACCGGCCGGATCCTGCGCACCCGTCGGGTCCATGGTGACGTATAGGGTCGACACCTGCCTCCCTCCGGTCGCCCACGCGAACAGCTCGGCCACGTCGATATCGAGGACGTCTATAAAGCGCGTTTCACGACCTTCGTAGATCCAGTCCGCTCCGAAGGAGAAGATGTTCGCGCACTGGGTGGCGTTCGGAGCGGTCACTCCGGCGGGCCGCGTATGCGTCATGGCGCTCCCACAGAGTGAGCCGGCTCCGGTAGCCGAACCGCCGTTGAGGTTGCCGTTGGCGTTGCCGTTGGCGGCGTTGGCGTTGCCGTTGGCGTTGCCGTTGGCGGCGTTGGCGTTGCCGTTGGCGTTGCCGTTGGCCTGAGCAGTGAGTGCGCTCAAGTCCACCTCGATGTACCAGTCCGCCTTCCAGGCGAACTTGGACTGCCGCTCGAGCGGTGTGTCGGCGTTGTTTCGCCGCTCCATGAGCACGAGCGGACTCACTCCACTGGGCAGCGGCACCTTCAGCGAATCGACGCCATAGGCGCTCGTCTTGACCCGGTTGTCGAAGGCCGCGTCGCTCGCGGCCCGAAACGCGTTCGGGTCCGGCGTGGTGCGGCTGTCGAAGTTGAGCTGGTTGTACGTAGCCGTTGCGTCGGCGATCCACATGCCGGTATTGGTCCCATGTTTGTCCTTGCGGTCCTTGTATAAGTTGTTCGGCGTGGTGATCACGTCCCCGAAGTACTGGTTCGCCGAGTTCAAGTAGATGTTGCCGTTCGAGTGCACCCAACCGTCGAAGTCCAGACGCGGTCCGTTGGTGATCTCGAGATCCTTCTCGAAGAAGACGCCGAACTGGAAGATCGGGATCGCCTGTGCCTTAGCCGTCACCATGATCGCCGAACGTGTGTAGTCGCGGCTTACCGCCTCGGCGGTGATCTCCACTACCTGCGTCATGGAAAAGAGACCAGCGAACGGTCCGTCCGTGATCCGCTCCGTCTCGACGGTTCCGTTCCTCACGACGCTGAAGTTGTCAAAAGTGAACCCCTCGATAGTGGGAGCGACGATCGAGTTCAACTCTTCGTCCTCGATAATCGCGTCCTCGAGGACCAGCGCTAGCTGCGCCATCGCGGATTCGGCAGCGGCCTCGGCTGCGAAGTAAGTACGAGATTTCTCCAGGTCGGTCATGCCGGAACGAAAGGACGCCATCGCGTTCGCGAAGACGCTGATCACCAACACGGAAAGAAGGGTGAGAACGCCCAGAGTGGCGGCCAGGGCGAACCCGTCTTTCGAACGGAGGTTGGTGATCTCGTAGCGTGCTTTCATGGTGTTATCCTTAGTAAGTCGGCCCTAGGGCTTGTAGCAACTGGCATACTGAACTTCACAGACGGTTGTAAACGCAAGGGGTGTGCCCGTAGGAAGTGGCATGTGGAAAACCGCTGATAAGCCTGTTATTACGGGGGTTGTCTGCGATTTACCCTCGGAGCGGCGGGAGGGGAAAAGCGGCAAACATTTCCCCTTTTTTGACATTTTTGCCTTGAGCATCTACGCCCCCCACAGGTGCTTGATAGGGCACCCGAGCCGGCGCACATAACCGGCTTGTCTCCACGAGAATTCGGCAACGGTCCCCCGTCGGCACACTTTGAATCTGCCCTTACTCGTATTCGGTGGCAATGATTTTTTCGAGCCAGGGTCTGCGGTGAGTCCGACCCTCCACTCTGGCGAGATTCCGGAAAAGGTCGCTCGTTGTTCCTCGGCCCTCGTACTGGTCGTGAAGCAGTACGAGGGTCATGTTCGCTCCATGTTCAAGCGTATGTTCGGATAGCCGAGGGATTCGAAGGCTGGTGAAGGGGGACCGTGGGTCGCGCACGGATGCCGTATCTCTCCGCTCGGAGTTTCCGCGGAAACTGGTGCACGTCGGTATGGGGGCCTTCGCGCTCCTGCTGCGTTGGCTGACACCGTGGCAAGCCATACTCATGGCGGTGGCGGCTCTGGTCCTGAACTCGTTCTTTCTCCACGACGTAACACGGGGGACCTTATTACGGCCCTCGGAGCGGGCCTCTCGCTTCTCACGGGGTGTCGTCTTGTATCCCGCCATCCTGCTTCTGACCTTCATCGTGTTTCGGTCACGCCTGGAGTTGGCGGCTGGCGTCTGGGCGCTGCTAGCCGTAGGGGACGGGATGGCCACGCTGTCCGGTCTCGCGTTCCGGGGTCCACGGCTACCCTGGAATCACAAGAAGACTTGGTCGGGCCTGGTGGCGTTCGTCCTGTTCGGAACCGCGGCCTCCGCATGGGTCATCCGCTGGGTCCAGCGGGCGGGGACGTGGACCGTGGGTGCATCCTTCGTGCCCGGCGGCCTTCTGACGCTGGGCGGAAGTGACCCATCCGGGCGAATCGGGGACGCGTTCCTGCCGGGTGGGCCGGTCGACGCCGCCGGCGCCGTGGGGACCGCGGACGCCCTTGGCGCTGTGGGTTTCCCGGAATCGCTGTCATTTCTGGTGATCGGCTGCTTGGTGGCGACGCTGGCGGCTGCGCTCGCCGAATCGCTGGACACGAAGGTCGACGACAACATCCGGGTGCCGGTGGTCGGGGGTGCCGTGCTCTGGGCGGCCACACTCGTGGATCCAGGACTGCTCGGGGTGACCGGATCCTGGATGGTACCCTGGCTGACGGGTGTGGCGATCGCGGTGCCGGTCACGGTCGTGGCCTACCTTACGCGTGCCGTGGATCGGGGCGGCGCCATGGCGGGAATGTTCCTGGCTACGGTGCTCTATGCCTACGCCGCGTGGCCCGGGCTGGTGATGCTGGGCGGTCTCTTGGTGATCGGCACTGCTGTAACCCGAGTGGGCTACGCGCGGAAGGAGGCGCTGGGGGTGGCGGAGGGGAGGCGTGGACGGAAGGGTGGACGGAGAGGCATCGGCAGCATCTTGGCCAACGCCGGAGCCGCCGTGACGTTCGCGTTTCTGGCTGTGGCGACGCCCTATCCCGAGGCCTTCACCATCGCGATGGTTGCGGCGTTCGCCACCTCGCTCTTCGATACCACCGCCACCGAGGTCGGCCAGGCCTTCGGGCGCCGCGCCGTACTCGTCACCACCTGGCGGGCCGTCCCGGAGGGCACGCCGGGAGGCGTGTCCTTGGTGGGCACCCTGGCGGGCGTCATGGCCGCGACTCTCTTGGCGGGCGCGGGCTGGGCGATGGGCTTGATCGCCGGCCTCGGAGCTCTGGCCGTGATCTTCGGCGCATTTTGCGGCTCGACCCTCGAATCGTTCCTCGGAGCGATGATGGGGAAGGGGGGCCGCTCCGATCATCACCTCCGAAATCTGGCCAATACGGTGGTCGGGGCCGGTGTGGCGTGGGGGCTGGTGGCTTGGCTGCTCTACCCTGGAGGTCCCATTGAACTTCCGTAGCCACTACCTGCCGCGCTCCCGAGCGGGCTGGATGGCCGTCCTCGGCTTCCTCGGCCTGATGGCGCTGGTGCAGCCGCCCATCGTCTTCTGGGTGGACACCCGCTTCGGCTCCGGGTGGGTCCTGGGTATGCCGTTCCTCTATGTCTATCTCGGCGCCGTCTACTTCGCCCTGATCGGGGTCCTGCTCTGGGCTGTCCGGAGAGGCGTCTAGCCGATGGAGAGTTGGGTCATCTCGACCGGCCTGGTCTTTCTTTATGTCCTCATCACCATCGTGCTGGGTTTTTTGGCCAACCGCGCGATGTCCTTGGATCTCGAGGATTTTCTCCTGTACGGGCGAAAAGCCGGCTTCGTGGTCCTATACCTCACGGTTGTGGCCAGCTACCACTCGGCCTTCGCCTTTCTCGGCTCGGGCGGCTTTTTCTACCGGCATGGGATCGGCTTTTGGGAGGCCGGCACCTGGACCGTGCTCACCGGTGCGATCACCTACACACTCGGGGTCCGCATCTGGGCTCTGGGTAAACGGTTCGGCTACATCACGCCGGCGGACATGCTGGCCGATTTCTACGAGAGTGAGGCCGTGCGAATCGTTGTGGCCCTGGTCTCCGTCCTTTTCACGATCCTCTACATCCAGGTACAGGCGCAGGGCCTCGGGTACATCATTTCAGTGGCCTCTGGAGACCGGATTCCCTTCGAGATCGGCACGTTGATCCTCATGATCGTAGCGGGCGGATACTTGATGGCCGGGGGGCTCAGAGCCGTGTATTGGACCGACGTGGTCCAGGGTATCTGGATGTATGTGGCGGTGTGGGTGGGTGCCCTGGTTCTGTCCTACCGGCTCTTCGGGGGACCCCTGGAGCTCTGGACACGTGTGGCGGCCGAGCGTCCGGATCTGCTTTCGTTGCCGGGTCCGGAGGGTTTCTTCACGCCCGGGATTTGGATCGGGATGTCGGTCGCGCTGTCGTTCGGGATCATTCTCCAACCGCACATCATGATCCGGTACTATTCAGCCGTGTCGGGTCGCACGATCAAGTGGCTCGGGGCCACCACGCCGATCTTCCTGATGACGTTATACATCCCGGCCGCGCTGGTGGGTCTGGGTGGGGCTATCGTCCTTCCGGACCTTGCGAACCCCGATCAGATTTTTCCCGAGCTGCTGGTGCGATATGCGCCCGCTTGGCTCACCGGCCTGATTTTGGCTGGAGCGACCGCCGCCGCCATGTCGACCTTGGATTCGATCCTCCACGCCAACATGACCGTTCTCACGCGCGACATATATCAGCGTTACATCGCCCCGGACAGAGAGCCCGGGCACTACGTGTGGGTCGGCCGGGGTATCGTCCTCGGACTCCTGATCATCGGCTACGTGCTCTCGGTGCGGACGTTCGGCTTCCTCGTGACGCTGGTGACACTTTCCGGAGCCGGGGCGCTGCAGCTCCTACCCGGCATGCTCGGCGTGTGTTACCCGACGCGACGGCCGTTCACGAAAGCGGGCGTGCTCGCCGGGATTGGGGTCGGCCTGGCGGTCCTCTACTTGACGCTGGTGACTTTCCCCAACGCTCTGGGGCTTCACGGGGCGATCTGGTCCATAACCGCGAATTTCGCCACGTGTATCACCGTGTCCGCATTCACGAAGGCCTCCTCCGATGAAACCATCGGCCGGATCCACGGCGCCGTCGAGGATTACATTTATGGATCGGGGGAAGAGGGGTTGGAGGAGGCGCTGAAGTCTTGAAGCCTGGGGACAGTCTTCTACTCGCCCTCTCCCGTCAACGCCTCACGCAGCAGATTCTGCGTGACCTCCGGGTCGGCCGCTCCGTCCGTCTCCTTCATCACCAGACCGACGAAGAAACCCATGAGGCCCGTCTTCCCGTCCCGGTAACTCTGGGCCTGGGCCGGGTTCGCTTCGATGAGACGCGCGATCATGGGCTGGAGCGTCGAAGTATCGCTGATGCGGCGCCAGCCCCTCGCTTCGATCACGGCGTCCGGATTTCCTCCCTCTTCGGCCAACACCACAAGCACGTCCCTGGCCGTCCGGCCGGAGACCTCACCCGTCGAAACGAGCTCGAGGAGGCGGGCGAGTTCGAGTCCCCCGAACGGTAACGTGTCGATCGGCCGGTCCTCGAGGACACGGGGCACTTCGTTCACGATCCATTTCGCGAGACCGCTGTGATCGACCGTGTACTCCAATGCCTCGGTGAAGAGCTGGAACAGCCCGGCATCCTGCGCCAATACGGACGCCTCGTTCGTGGCCAAACGGTGTGCCTCGCGCAGTCCGTCGTACCGCAGAGCGGCCGCGGGATCCTCCGGCCGGGGACGGGTCACCGGTGGTCTCGAACCCGAACTCCGACCGAACCCTTCCCGCCGGTTGGCTCCCTCGCTGTCTTGGACGGCCGAGCTTCCTCCGCTCCATTTTCCGCCGCCTCACGTCCCGCGGCTCCAACTTCCGCCGCCTTTCGAGCCTTCGCCCAGCTGTCCCGGAGTGTCACGGTACGGTTGAAGACCAGGTGGTCCGGCCTCGAGTCGACACCGTCGTGCACGAAGTAACCGGTCCGTTCGAACTGATATGTGGTATCGGCGGGATCCGCCTTGATGCTCGGTTCGATTCGGCTGTCCGTGAGCACGGTGAGAGAGTCGGGGTTCAGGTGCACGGTGAAATCCTCCGCATCTCCGCCCTTTTCCGGGTCCGGCACTGAGAACAGCCGATCATACAGGCGGACCTCGGTGGGCAGAGAGTGGGACGCGGAGACCCAGTGGATGGTGCCTTTGACCTTACGGCCGTCTGGGGTCGAGCCACCTTTGGTTTCGGGGTCGTAGGTACAGTGTACCTCCGTGACCACCCCATTTTCGTCCTTTACGACATCGGCGCAACGGACGACGTACCCGTAACGCAGCCGCACTTCCCCACCGGGGACGAGCCGGCGGAACCCCTTCGGGGGGTCCTCCTCGAAGTCGTCGCGTTCGATGAGAAGTTCCCGCGTGAACGGTACCAGACGTGACCCCTCTTTGCCGACGTCCTCCGGAAAATAGGGGGCCTCCAGCTCTTCGAGTTTCCCTTCCGGAAAGTTGTCGACCACGAGCTTGAGAGGCCGAAGTACACACATGACGCGGGGAGCGATCGGATTCAACTCGTCCCGGATCGCATACTCGAGCTTCGCGAAGTCCACCCGGTTCTCGGTCTTGGCCACGCCGATCATGTCACAGAAGGCGCGGAGGGCGCTCGCCGGAATCCCACGCCGTCGCATTCCGGCTACGGTGGGCATCCGCGGGTCGTCCCATCCCTCTACACGCTCCTCCTCGACCAACCGGAGGAGGTTACGCTTGCTCAGGAGCGTGTATTCCACGTTGAGGCGGGCGAACTCGTACTGCCTCGGCTGGGGCTGGGGGACCTCCAGGTGATCCAGGATCCAATCGTACAGCTCCCGATTGTTGTCGAACTCCAGGGTGCATAGAGAGTGTGTGATACCCTCGATGGAGTCGGAGAGACAGTGTGTGAAGTCGTAGAGCGGATAGATGCACCAGTCCCCACCGGTGCGGTAGTGGTCCGCATGCCGAATCCTGTAGAGCACGGGATCGCGCATGAGCATGTTGGATGATGCGAGATCGATCTTGGCCCGGAGCACGTGTGCGCCGTCCTCGAAGTCGCCTTCGCGCATGCGTCGAAACAGATCCAGATTCTCTGCGACGGATCGCTCCCGGTATGCGGTCGGCCGCCCCGGCTCGGTCACCGTCCCTCGATATTCCCGGATCTCTTCCTCGCTCGCGCTGTCCACATAAGCGAGGCCCGCCTCGATCAACTCGACGGCGTATTCGTAGAGGCGCTCGAAGTAATCAGACGCGAAGTAAAGGTGATCGCCCCAGTCGAACCCGAGCCAACGTACGTCCTCTTGTATCGAGCGGACGTAGAGTTCGTTTTCCGTTTCCGGGTTTGTGTCGTCGAAGCGAAGATGAGTGACACCACCATGTTCGGCGGCGGCGCCGAAGCTGAGGCAGATCGCCTTCGCGTGGCCGATGTGTAGAAAACCGTTCGGCTCGGGGGGGAAACGGGTAACGACGGCGCCCCCGTGCTTGCCCGCTTCGACATCGGCGGCGATGATCGCACGGATGAAATTTCGGCCGGCAGCGGTACGGTCAGGATGGTCAGTCATCTTGGGCATCGAAGTAAGATCCTGTTGCTGGCCAGGCTGCAGGGAAAGACACACGGTTCGCTGAGCCACCGATTTCGAACCAACCAAGTCTAACGTTGGTATGAACCTACGGTCCACGGGTAGATGGTATGAACCTACGGTCCACGGGTAGACGGGCGGCTCGCCGCTTTTTTAAACGGGTCTCTTCTTCGCGGGCCTCCACGGTTTCCTCCAACGGGGAGAATATGTGACTACCATCGGGTCCAGGACGCTGCGGCAGGCCGTACTCGCGACCCTGGTGCTTCTGGCCCCTCTGCCTTCGGCCGGCCAGATCGAAGGTGAGTTCGAAGGTGAGTATGGACTCTGGGTGACGGACGACGGGGGAGAATGGGGCGTAGGGTGGCTCCTCTCCGGGGCCGAGCAAGGGGTCCTGGAGGTTCTCTCCGAAGGTCGTATCGTCTATCGGGTCGAGACACCAAGTGCAGAGTCACACTTCACGAAATTTCCCCGTCCGAGTGGAGATGTGGTGCTCCTGCGCTACGGTGCCTTGGAGGCGGAGGACCTTCATTCGACGGTGCTGTATCTACGCGAGGAGACAACCGGAAGCCCGGCGGTCTTCACTGGGGTCGATTCCCTGTACGTAGTGGGGGACGTGCACGGGGAGTACGACCGGCTCCTCGGTCTCCTGGAGAACGCCGGACTCGTCGACCCGGAGGGCCAGTGGGTCGGGGGACGGAGCCACGTGGTCTTCCTCGGCGACATCTTCGATCGTGGCGCGGACGTCACACGGACTTTTTGGTTTCTCTATGAACTGGAGCGCCAGGCCCGGACGGCCGGTGGAGGCGCCCATCTCGTGCTGGGAAACCATGAGACGATGATCTTCACACACGACCTCCGCTACGTCTCTCCGAAAGAGCAACGGATTGCCAACCTACACGGCGCTTCGTATCCCGAACTGTACGATATCCGGCGCTCCGTGCTGGGCCGCTGGCTGGCCGGTCGGCCGGTTCTGATGAAGGTAGACGGGGTCCTTCTGGCACACGGCGGCGTGATTCCGGGCTCGAACCCCCGCTCCGTCGAGGCGGTGAACGATTCGATGCGGGTGTTCATGTCCGAAGATCTCTTCTACCAGTGGGCCGATGATGGGATGACCGTGGTTACGGACTCTGTGGCGGCCGCACTGGTAGCGGATCGATACACCACCGTGATCGTCATGGACTCACTCGCTTTTGTGCGGCGCTCCGACTTCATCTTCGAGGAGGAGAGCATTCTCTGGTTCCGTGGCTATGTACAATCGGACACGTGGACGTCGGCGCTCGATGACGTTCTGGACGAGTTCGGGGCGGAGATCCACGTGGTTGCCCATACGCCTGTGAGAACGCTCGAATCTCGCTACGATGGCAAACTCTTGGCGGTGGACCTCGAGAGGCCGGCTACCGAAATGTTGCTTCTTGTCCGGGACGCCGGAGGACGTGAGTACCACCGATGGCGCGTCAGTCTGAACGGCCTGCCGGAGCCGTTCTGACGGATCGGAAGTCCGGGGGCCAAAACAAAGCAGGGGCGACCGTTTCCGGTCAGCCCCTGCTTGTTTCATCCCCTCTCGAGGATGGCGCTTTGGCGGGGAAAGCTCATCAAGAGCCCCGTTGAGGGGTCCCCAGCGATCCTTATCAATAATGATACTGATTATTAAGAAGGTGTCAACGCGCGGTTCTTCTGCCCCGCATCAGGAGTAAGTATCAGGAGGTATGTATCAGGAGTACGTGAGCCGGGGACACGGAGTTCAGCAAGAGGACTGCTTCAATCGAGGCGCCGATCACCCTTACGGCGTTCCTCCTTTCGCCGCACCTCCCCGCTGCGCCGGGGATCGCCTGCCCGCCGTTTGCCTTTGCGCCTCTCCACATCGACCTCCTCCGTCGCGGCTCGGCGCGCCCAGATCCTGCGACCCGGACCGGCTCGTCTGTCGTCGAGGAGGCGCCTTTTGGATCCCTGCCGCCGACTTTCCTCACGACGTTCCTCTGGACCAGAGTCGTCCATCGATCTCACCCTCCCGCCTGATGACGTTCCCAGGCCGACCTACGGCTAGGACCGTCCTAATTTATACCCCACCGAATGGGGCATGTGAAGGGTTGGGCCGCGGCCTTGGAGTTAAAGGAGGCTGTTTTATGCACCCTAGCGTCGAGGACTTCGGCTGCGAGCCGGTGCGCTCGCCCTTGCCCTCGGGGCCGCCCTCGACGCTCCCCCGGAGGATGCCCTCGAACGTTGAGTGGTCGCTCGGGGGGCGGCCGACCGAGTGGCCGCCGGCGCCCGAGTCTGCGTGCGAGTTGGAGCCCTACCGGCCGAGGGTTGTGTCGCCCGGCTCCGGGTGGGAGAGGCCGTGCGTGCTCGCGACGGGCTCGAAGTTCGAGATCGTGTACTGGGAGCGGATCGAGTCACCTGTGCCCGCTGTCTTGAAGGAGCTGAACGGGTCACCACTCCCGAGCGCGACGGGGCGGTCGGGCGTGGCGCCGCTCTCGAAGGAGTGGGCGCCCTGGAGGTGATGGCGCCCGTCGGCGCCCGTGAGGATCGATTGGGTCTCACAGTCGATGTCGGTGCGCTCCGTCGTGTTGTGTTGCTCGACGCATCTCTAGGAGACGTCGAGGTAACAACTCGACGCCCGGTGCCCGTCGGCCGAACCGCGCCTGTACGACGAACTACCGCGGTTGTGGGTCGGGCCCGCGGGGCATGTCGAATGATCACCCTGGAGGTCTGCCCAGAAATCTGCACTCGGCCTGCACGTGTACCGGTCGTTGGCGCTGAGCTGCCGGTGGTCCGCCGCGTGGAACCGACCCGGGTGCCCTGAGACGTGCTCGGCGCGACGACGCGGGTACGAGGGGTCTGGGTTTGGGGGGCCTGCACCCGGGCGCTCGTCTGCGCGCTGGGCGTCCTGATCCTCGCCGCGGAGAGCGACCGCGTGGCGGTGGTTGTTGCCGGCGTTACCGAGCGAGGCACCGCGGTGCGTTGCCCGTTTCTCTGGGGAGCCTCCTTGTACCGCGGGGATGAGGATGCCAGCGGCGACACGCGATAGACGGGCGAGGGCTGCACCGGCACGTACGCGGTCCTCCCTCCCCTGTACACGACACCGTATGGCGGATAGCCGTAAGGCGTGTACCCGTACCCGTAGGGCGCGTACCCGTACGTGGGATAGTGGAGCCCGTAGGGAGCGTATCCATAATACCCGGGGTGATAGGGGTAGTACCCAGTCCGATACCCGAATCCGAAATTCAGGCTTACGGAGAAATGGTTGTGGCTGGGGTAATAGCCGTACGGCCGGTAGTACGATGTCCTCCACGGGTATCGGTAACTGCCCATGGGACACTCGTACCAGTACATCTCATAGTAGGCGTAGTCCCAGCAGGGATCCGGGTAGTGAGAGCCGTACCAGGGATTCACCGCCGTGTAGGATGCTCCGACACCGAAACCAGCGCCGAATCCGAGGCCAAAGGAAACGGAGAAAGTGCTCCACGAATACTGTGCGGCCGCGGCGTCCGGGCGCCAGGTGACCGCCAGTCCAATCAAGAAAGCCGTCCGCATCAGTTTCGCCACGATGTTCTCCTTGGGAGATCCTGTTCCGATCCTTTGCATAGGCCGTGCCATCCGGCGCCCGGAGTCGGAAGTTCATATTTCTTGGGGTAAAGGGCCACCCCGGCCGGTGTGGCCGGAGCCGGGTTGTCCTCGCATGGGGACGGACAAACGCCGATAACGTGACAGGGGGGCGGGCGGCGGGAGCCGGTGTAATTTCGCACGACCCCAGTGTGCCCGCTCTCAAGACCCTTGCCCCGGAGAGAGAAAGAGCGGAAATTAGGATCCACCCAATCGGGTGCCCGGAACGAAGGTCTTCGATTCAACAGGCCGAACTCGAGTCGTTCCAACCTCGGACACCGTCCTCCTGCGGCTTCGGCCGTAGGGAACGCCCGTGCAGCGAGACTGAGCACGGGCCCAGACGATGGGCGAGTTGCCCCAGCACCGTCGGGGCAGGATCCTTTCGGCCTGAGCATGTCGGTGGCCCATTCCACCGTTTCCGACGTTATACGTCGCGGCGGGAAGAGAAGCCAGCTTCTCTCGTTCCTTTTTCGTAGGCAGCAGTTTCAGGCCCGCCCAGTGCGTGGGCCCACATGAGGAAATCCAGAACAGTGGACGGTAATTCACCCAACGATGGGCGGGAGCAGAACGACCCGCGCGATCAAGAACAGCACGGCCCGGCCGCGACAGATGGTCCGGGGGCAGCTCAAGCCGAGTCCGGAGGCGAGAACTCCGGCGAAGCGGACTCCTCGCACCGGGCGGCACGTTCCGAGACCCGAGACGATTCGAACGAACGTCAGGACACGTCGGGTCGCCAGGGCTCGAACGCCTCCGGGGCTTCGGGTCGCCAGGGGAGGGGCCGGTCTCGCCAGGGGCAAGGCCAGGGCCGCGGTAACCGGCAAGGCCGGGGTGGGCAGAGGAATCGCGGGGGTCGGGGTCGGAGGCGACAACGTGATCAGCAGCAAGGCGGCGGCGATCGCCAGGACCGCAACCGCCAGGATGATGGCCGAAACGTCGACGTGCAATTAGCGAGTCCGGACGACGCCTCGGTCGAGCACCTCGGGGTTCTGGAAGTGTTGGGTAGTGGCTCCGGCTTCATCCGCCAGCGTGAGGCGAGTTACACGCCCAGCAACGAGGACATCTACGTCGGAGCGAAGGTCATTCAGAAATTCGGACTTCGGACCGGCGATGAACTCACAGGGGGTGTTGGCCGGACGCCCAACAGCGGCAAGAGTCCGCCCCTCACGCACCTGGCGCTCGTCAACGCGAAGCCCCCGGATGAGGCATTGAGACGGCCCGACTTCAACCGTCTCAGCGCGGTACACCCGAGCGAGCAGCTCATTCTGGCGTGTGATCGTGAGATCGCGGGTCAGCCTGACTACACCAACCGTGTGATCGACTTGTTCTGTCCCTTCGGTAAGGGCCAGAGGGCGATGATCGTTTCGCCGTCGAAGGCCGGTAAGACGACCGTGCTTCAGTCGGTCGCCGAAGGCATCGTGACGAACAACCCGGAATGCCGTCTCATGATTCTCCTGGTCGACGAGCGGCCGGAGGAAATCACGGATATGGAGATGTGCGGATTCGGAGAGGTGATCGCCTCCAGCTTCGATCGGCCGGCGGAACGGCACTGTCAAGTCGCCGAAATAACACTCGAGCGGGCCCGGCGCTACGTTGAGAGCGGGGAGGATGTGGTGATCATCCTCGACTCCATCACCCGGCTGGCCCGGGGGTACAACACGGTGGAAGAGGGAAGTGGTCGTACGCTGTCCGGCGGCCTGGACGCGAACTCGCTCGAAAAACCCAAGCGGTTCATCGGAAGTGCCAGAAAGATTGATCCTCGGCAGGGTGGGGGATCCCTCACCATCATCGCCACGGCGCTGGTGGACACCGGGTCGCGAATGGATCAGGTGATTTTTGAGGAGTTCAAGGGCACCGGGAACAGCGAGTTGGTGCTCAGCCGTGAATTGGCGGACAAGAGAATCTTCCCTGCCATCGACCTCAACGCATCGGCTACGCGGAAGGAGGAGCTCCTCCTCGAGCCCGATGCGCTCTCGGTGTCACGGGCCATGAGGCGGCAGTTGGCGGACGTGTCGGCATCGGACGCGATGACCGAATTGCTGGGTGTGATGAAGAGGACCCGCACGAACGAAGGCCTTATTGCGATCGCCAGTCAGAAAATATAACGCAGCTTTTCCAAGCCCTCCGCAAGTTGCGTTGCCTGAGACTTGGACATGTTGCGGGCCACGTAACCCATCAGTGGATTACGCCCGAGGTCGCCTTCTTCCCGCCACGTCACCCGGCTCATGCCCCCTAGAGCCTCGATCCTGAGCTCCCCGTTCACCGAAGCTCCCCCTTCGACCTCCACTTCATAACGCACCAACGTCGGGGCCGAGCTGCTGGTGATGGTCACCGAGCCGGACCCGAAATTCGGATCGTCCCAACTTCTCGACGCGCCGACACTGCGAGGCGGGTCACTCAACTCCGATTCGATATCACCCCAGTTGGTCCACGTATCCCATCGGCTCAGGTCATTCAGGTAAGGGAAGACCTCTGTCGGGGCGGCCTCTATCTCGACCGAGGCCTCTGCGGACCACGTGCCGGGAAGCACCAAACCGATGAGCATGAAGGTGACGAGCACCGCGGCGATACCACCGAAAATCTTGGCGAGGGGAGCCATCATGGGCCGGTCCTCTGCTCCGTGTTGAGGTCATCGAGTATGGGACGAAGGTAACCCCATACCGTTTCGGCGATCATCCGATGGCCCTCCGCAGTGGGATGAATGGCATCGGCCTGGTTCAGCTCGGAGACGCCGGCCACGCCCTCGAGCAGAAAAGGAATCAGGCTGCCTCCGTTCGCGCGGGCGAGCTCTGAAAACACAGACGAAAACGCCGTAGCATACGCCTGGCCCAGGTTGGGAGGGGCCTGCATTCCGGCCAGTAACAAGCGAGCCTCGGGATAGTGGATGCGTGTGCTGTCGATGATCGCCTGAAGGTTGGCCTTCATCGAGTCCGGCGCGATGCCTCGCATGCCGTCGTTGGCTCCTAGCTCGAGGACCAGCACCTGAACCGGAGCCCGGAGAAGCCAGGAAATTCTCCCGAGTCCTCCCGCGCTCATGTCTCCGCTGACCCCGGAGTTGACCATCCGGAAGGGCAGTTCGGCGGCATCCGCCAGGGCTTGGATTCGATCCGTGAAACGGTCCGTGGGATCCTCCAGGCCAAAACCAGCCGTCAGGCTGGTGCCGAGGAAGACCACACGGCCCCCGGCGGCCGACGGTGCTGTGCCACCCGGGCTTGAACCTTCCTGGCCCCCCGAGCGTACCAGGTCCGAGTCGCCGTTGGAGCCACTACCCGGGCCGCACCCGGCCTGGGCGAACCCGAACACCATAACCCCGATAGCCGCCATGATTCGCGCCGAGGGTCTGTCAAAGACGTACATGAGTGGGGGTCAGCCCCTCCGTGTGTTGGACCGAGTCGATCTCCACCTGGAACCGGAGAGCTTCGTGGCGGTCGTCGGCCCTTCGGGCAGCGGCAAGACCACGCTCCTGGGTCTCCTCGCCGGGCTCGACGAGCCGACCGAGGGCACGGTAACCGTAGCGGGCCAAAATCTCCAGGCTCTTACGGAAGACGGTCGGGCGAGGTTTCGTGCCGAGAACATAGGGTTCGTATTCCAGACCTTCCATCTCCTTGCCACGCTCACCGCCCTCGAGAACGTGATGGTGCCGATGGAGCTTCGAGAGCGTGCTTCGCGGGAGACCGGACGCTCCATTCGTGCGAGGGCGATGGCGCTTCTCGAGCGTGTGGGATTGGCGGACCGCGCCAGCCACTATCCGGCTCAGCTTTCGGGTGGTGAGCAGCAACGGGTTGCTCTTGCACGCGCCTTCGCCAACGAGCCCCGGATTCTGTTTGCGGATGAGCCGACCGGAAACTTGGATAGGAAGACTGGCCAGCGGGTCGTAGACCTCATGGAGGAACTGAACCAGGAACGCCGCACGACACTGGTGTTGGTCACACACGACGTCGATCTCGCCGCGCGGGCGCATCGGACGATCTCCCTGGAGGATGGACGGGTCGTTGCCGATGAGCGGAACCGGGCCAATCCGGAGGAGGGACGGGCCGCAAAAAGGGACGGCCGGTCGGACAACGAACCGTCGGGCCCGTCCAAGCAGGGCGGGCCGTGATCCGAGGTTTCGCGGCTCGGCTCGCGTGGCGGGAGGGTCGAGCGGCGTACGGGCGTCTCACCGTCTTCGTGAGTTCCATCGCCCTTGGCGTCGGGTCGCTGGTCGCGATTCACTCGTTTCGGGCGGACGTGCAGCGCTCCATCGGAGAGCAGGCCCGCACCCTGCTCGGAGCGGACGTGCGGGTTTCGTCCAACCGGGCGTTCCCCGAGACGTTCGACGCGGTGCTCGACTCCATGGCGGAACAAGATAGGGAGGTCGCGCGCACGACCACCCTCGTTTCGATGGTGCTCGACACCCGAAGCCAGGGTATACGGCTGCTCCAGGTTCAGGGTGTGGCTTCCGGCTACCCGTATTACGGGGAGGTCACCTCAACGCCTGATGCTGCCTGGGCGGAGATCCACGAGGGTCCCTCGGTCGTGGCCGACCCCGCGGTATTCATCCAACTGGGCGCGGCCGTGGGTGACACCCTGTTGATCGGGGAGGCCCGATTCGTGTTGAGGGGCGAGGTCACCGGGTTGCCCACGGAGCTCGGATTCCAAACGGCGATCGGCCCGCGGGTTTACATCTCCCTGGACCGGTTGCCCTCGACCGGGCTGTTGACCTTCGGGTCGATCGCTCGTTATCACGCAAACTTCAGGATGCCGGAGCGGGAAGACCGAGACGAGTTTTGGGATCGGAACGGAGAACTTCTGGACGCGAACCAGCTCGAGTTCACCACCGCGGGTATTCGTGCTCAGGAAATGAGTTCGGCCGTGGAAGACTTCTCGCGGTATCTGGGCCTGATGGGTCTGACGGCGCTCTTCCTCGGAGGGATCGGGGTGGCAAGCGCAATCAACGTGTATATCCGTGAGAAGGTCGTGAGCGTGGCGGTCCTGCGTTGTTTGGGCGCACTCCAGGGGACCATCTTCACCGCCTACCTCCTTCAGGCCGCCGGTCTGGCGCTGATCGGCTCCATTCTGGGGGTCGGATTGGGGACGGCGGTCCAATGGGGGCTGCCCTTGGCGCTTGCCGGCGTGTTACCGGCTGGGGTCACGACGCAGGTGTCCTGGCTCGCCCTCGGGGCGGGTGTCGCTCTCGGTGTCTGGGTGGCGATAATGTTCGCGTTGGGCCCGCTCCTGGAGGTTCGGGGAGTCTCCCCCCTGATCGCGCTCCGGCACGACTTCGAGCCCGCGAAACGGACCGATTTTCGAAGGATCGGAGCCTTCCTCCTGCTGGCGCTCACGTTGGTGGGGCTCACCGTTCTGGAGGCGCCGACTCCCGACCAGGGGATCCGCTTCGCAGCAGCGCTGGGGGGTGTGGGGCTCTCGTTATGGGCGATGGCGCGTGTGCTGATCCTTGCCGCCCGACGATTTTTCCCACACAGGATGTCCTACCCGATCCGCCAGGGAGTGAGCAACCTCTTCCGTCCGCGGAATCAGACCGTATCGGTGACGCTGGCTCTGGGCTTCGGGGCTTTTGTGATCGGAACCGTGGGGCTCGTCGAGGCGAGCCTCACTCAGGCGTTCACGCTCGAAGCCGGCGCAGGCAGGTGGAATCTGCTGCTCTTCGACGTCCAACCGGACCAGCGTGAAAGCGTCGAGAGCTTCGTCGGCTCCCGTTCCTCCGGACCCCTCGAGGTGACACCGCTGGTACCCTCCCAACTGTCGGCGATCAACGGGATTCCCGTAGAAACCCTTCTGACGCTGCCCGAGGGAGAGCGGCCCTCGTCCTGGGCCATGCGGAGGGAATTCCGGCACACCTACCGGGCCGAGCTCTCGGGCTCAGAGGTCATGGTCGCGGGTGACTGGTGGGACGACGAAGTGGCGGTTGGAGGCGATGGTGGTGGCCGGGGGACGGGCGCGGAGCGGGTGAGCGGCGACGGTGTGGCCGGTATCGCGAGGATCTCGATGGAGGTCGAGCTGGCCGAGAGTCTCCGTGTCGGGCTCGGTGACCACGTTACGTGGGATTTTGCGGGCGTGCCTGTCGAGTCGCGGATCACGAGCCTGAGATCCGTGGATTGGGCCCGGTTCGAGACGAATTTTTACGTGATTTTCGAACCCGGCGTGTTGGAGGAGGCTCCCCAGACCGCGGTCATCCTGGCCCGTGTCGATGGGGAGCAGGAACGAGCGGAGCTACAGCGGGATCTGGTCGTACGTTTTGCCAACGTCGCTGTATTGGATCTCTCGCTGCTGCAACAGACTATCGACGCGATTCTGCGGCAGGCCAACCAGGGGATCCGTTTTCTCGGCGTCTTCAGCACGGTGGCAGGGGTCCTCGTACTGATCGGGGCGCTCGCGACGTCGCGGTATCAGCGGATGCGTGAAAGCGCGTTGCTCAAGACGTTGGGGGCTACGCGGCGGGTGATTCTCCAGATTCTCACCGTCGAATACGCGGTGCTGGGTTCACTCGCCACCACCGCGGGGCTCGTCTTGGCCATCGGGGCCGGATGGATGATGGCGCGGACGGTCTTCGAAGTTCCGTTCCGACTGGACCTCGTCCGAATCGGAGGCGTGTGGCTGTGGGTCACCGCGGTGACGGTGGTCGTAGGCCTGATCGGAAGCCGAGGTGCACTTTCCCGCCCGCCTTTGGCGGTGCTGCGGGATGTGGCGGGATAGCCGAGCGCACGTTTGGGGCTGGTCAGATCGATCGACGTCTTGACGGGAACGTGGGATCCGGGAAGGACAGCAAGCCCATGCATCGCAACAAGCTTCTCGACTTACTCGACGACTATGCGTCGCGCTTCCCGGACGAGGACGTCACGGGTTTCATCGGTTTTGTGCGTCGCCAACCTCGGTGCTTCGAACGCGACTGTTTCGACGATGGCCACGTTACCGGCTCGGCTTGGGTGGTGGATACGGCCGGCGTTCGCACCTTGTTGACGCATCACGCGAAGCTCAAGCGCTGGCTCTCGGACGCCTACCAGGTCAGCGCAGAGAGCCTGGATCTGAAGTGGGTGGCGATGGACGAACTTGCCAGCGTGACGAGCGAGGAATCGGTCTTGCGCATGGCGCGCAAATGGGGCCTTCACCGGTAGGCGCCCCTACCGCCGCCGGTTCAGAGATCGACGGATAACGCCAACTCGTATCGGCAGGATGGACAGGAGATGGGGTGTGGGTGACGGAGGCGTGCCGGGCGAGAAAGTGAGACGCTCTCTCCACACCGAGGGCAGGCGCCGTCCACCAAGTGGAGCGTGTGTACCTCGGCCCAGCGCTTACGGGCCATTACGAGCCCCATCCCGAGTGCCGCCACGGCCCAGGGCGCGTGCGGCGGCACCAGGCCGACGGCCGGAGCCACGATCAGCCCCGCGGCCAGTGCTATCGAGGCACGCCTCGCCCTCCACCCCGTACTTCGGGCCTCGATTCGGGCGTTGGCCGGTACGACGTCGAAACCGAAGAGCGTGATACGTGCAGGCACCAAGATTCCGGCCGCGGAGGCATCGGACGAAACAGGGTCGGGCGTCTCGCCCATGGCGTTCCTTTCGGTGTGGGTTCTGATGAGGAACTATATTGCCAAAGGCCCTCTAGTAGGATCATTGACCTTGGTAACGGTCCCAAGCCGTACTTCGGGTCTGGGCCCGAGTAGAATCACGGAAGCAATACAGCCGCAGAGGATGCGTCGAATGCGCCGTTGTCCGTCTTCTTTTTTCTGTCTGGTGGCAGGAGTTACTCTCGCGTCGACCGCGTGTGCGACGGTCCAGTACGGCACAGACTACGATCGCGAGGCGGACTTCGTACAACTCGAGACTTATGGCTGGATGTTGCCCACCGAGGAGGAGCAGCAGGAGCTCGATCGCATCAGCCCATTCCTCGAGCGGCGGCTGACACGAGCGCTTGACCGCGAGCTCACAGACCGCGGCTACGTCGAGACCACGAATGACACTCCTGATTTTTGGGTGTCCGCATACCCCGTCGTTCCCATGAGTGACGAAGCGGACGATGGATCCGTCGAGGTCGTGCAGCGTCCGGTGCGCACCTCCGGTGTTGCGGTGTCCGTGGGCTTTGCCGGCGGTGGCTATTGCTGCCGCGGCTTCTACGGAGCTCCCTATGCCCCGTTCGCCTATCCCTATGGTAGTTTCGGCTACCCTCGATACGGTGGGTACCCGGGATACTTTGGGTACCCGGGTTTCGGCGTCGGTTTCTACTCGGTGGGTGGTTTTGGCGGGTATCCCTATCGTGGGTACGGCTATCCCATGTCGGCGTCGGGCTTCGTGCCTGGGACGCTCACCATAGACGTTACCGACGGGCGCTCCGACGAACTGGTGTGGCGTGGTTGGGCCGAGGGCGCGCTGTTCGAGCCGGTTTCGCCAGAGCAGCTCGCAGACTTCATCGACGAGGTCGTCGGGAAGATCATGAGGGACTTCCCGTCCGTCCCCGAAGCGTAAGGCGTTCCACCAGCTCGAATCCGCGTTCCCGCACGACCAGGCTCGTCCGACACCTCAGCCTCTCCTCAGGCTCATCCCCGCCGGTCAGAAAAATCACGGAGCCGTTCGGCGGCCTTCTCCAGGGTTTCCATCCGCTTGCAGAACGCGAACCGCACGAGGGATCGTCCGAGTTCCGGGGGTGAGAAAAAACTGGACCCTGGCACGGGTAAGACCCCAGGGTCTCTCGCCATTTGCCTCGAGAAGACATCGTCCGGTTCGTCACTCAGCCCCGAGAAGTCGGCGAGGATGTAATAGGCCCCCTGGGGCTTCTCACACCGAAATCCGGCGTCCACGAGTGCGCTGTACAGCACCTCCCGCCGTGCCCGGTACTCCTCCACCATGCCGGAGTAGTACTCCGGGCCCAGAGATTCCAATCCGGCCGCGCAGGCGTCCTGGAGGGGCGCTGGGGCACCCACCGTGAGAAAGTCGTGAACCTTGCGGATGGCCCCCGTCAGATCGGGCGGCGCGATGATCGTGCCGATCCTCCAGCCGGTGATGCCGAACGTCTTGGAGAGCCCACTGACGGTGATCGTGCGATCGCGCATTCCGTCCAGAGTGGCGATCGGAATGTGCTCGCCCTCGTAGTAGATATGCTCGTAGATCTCGTCGGTGATGGCGAGGAGGTCGTGTTCGATACAGAGAGCCGCGATCGCCTCGAGCTCGGATCGGTCGAGAACCCTGCCCGTCGGATTGTTCGGAGTGTTGACGACGATGGCCCGTGTACGGTTCGTGACCAGAGAGGCCAGCCGGTCGGTGTCGAGACGGTACTCTGGCGGCACGAGCGGCATGAAGACCGGACTGGCGCCGCAGAGTATGGCGTCCGGTCCGTAATTCTCGTAGAACGGCTGTAGGATGATCACCTCGTCCCCGGGATCGATGACCGCCAGCATGATGGCGGCCATCGCTTCGGTCGCACCACACGTGACGGTGATCTCCTGATCACCCTCCACCTCCATGCCGTACCACTCCCGATACTTGGTTACGAGTGCCGTGCGCAGCCGGGGTGATCCCCACGTGATCGCATATTGGTTGCGATCAGCGCGAATCGCGTCACAGGCGGCCTCTTTCAGCAGTTCGGGAGCGGGGAAATCGGGAAACCCCTGAGCCAGATTAATGGCGTCGTATTCTCGAGCCACTCGGGTCATCTCACGAATGACCGACTCCGTGAAGTTGTGCGTCCGTCGTGCTGTCCGTTGTGCGGCCATGGGGTTCCGGGGCAAGATTGTGGCGGTGAAGAGGCCGACTCCATAGTGTGGAGTTTCAGAAGTTCGCGGGCCACTAAACGTACGGAGTCACTTCTGCAGCATAACACTGCCAGACCCAGCCGGCCGGATCACAGGAGTAGAGACCGTACGGCAGCTTTGCTGGTCCTCGTGTTGGGGGCACTTTTGATCGTGACCCGGGGTGAGGCACAGATTTCTCCATTGCAGTTGGAAGTGGGCGGGGGGGCTTGGATTCCCAACGCCGATCTCGTCGGGGCTCCGGGGTTCGGGGGGGAAGCGTCCGCCGGCGCCAGCTTCGGCGTTCACTTCATCCTGAAGAGGGGCTTCATCAGTTATGTGGTCGGATTCAGTGAGCACCGCTTCGGCTGCACGCAGGTCCAATGCGGGGAGGAGGTGGACTTCGTTTCCACGGCGTGGGATCTGGGCGTGCGCGTGAATTTTCGCCAAGAGGGGATCATGCCGTGGGTGAGCTTGGGTGCGAGCGCTGCTGTGGTCGACGCTCACGTCGACTCCGGGAGTGTCGTGTTGACCGAAGCCTCCGACCGAGGCTGGGGGTACGAGGTCGGGGCCGGGGTTCTTGTTCCGTTGCGAGGACCGTTTTTTATCAACCCGGGAGTGCGCTACGGGCGAAATGATGTCGATTTCACCGGCCGGGGCACCCTGGAGACACGATACATCGTTGTGGACGTCGGCTTGGTCCTGGCGTTTTAGACCGCTGGGCCGCCCCTTCCGCGAGAAACCGCACCCACACGCGAGGAACCACGAGCACAATATGAAGCCGAGATCCACGTCGGGTATGAAGCTGAGATCCACGTCCGGTGTGCTTCTTCCTCTCTTGGTGTCGACCGTCGCCGTAGCGCTGATGGCCGAGCCGGTTCTGGGCCAGGTGAGTGCCGACCGATTCGCGGGCATGCCCGCACGGAGCATCGGTCCGACGGGTGCCATAGGCCGGATCTCCGCGATCGACGCGGTCGAGTCGGATCCGAATGTCGTCTATGTCGGGGCGGCGACCGGGGGGCTCTGGAAGTCCGTCAACGGGGGCCAAACATGGCGGGCGGTTTTTGACGACCAACCCGTTTTGGCCATCGGCGCGGTCGTAGTCAACCAAACCAACCCCGACGTCGTGTGGGTCGGGATCGGGGAGGGAGGCGGCAACAACAATAACAACGACGGCGACGACGAGGATCCGACGGTGGCCAGCGTCTATCGTTCGCTCGATGGTGGCGAGACGTGGGTGGCTAGAGGGCTCGCCGGCCTCGAGGGTGTACACCGGATCTTGTTGCACCCCGGAGACCCCGAAATCGCTTATGTGGGTGGCTTGGGTCGGACGTGGCAAGCTGGGGGCGACCGCGGCGTCTACAAGACCACGGACGGTGGGCAGACATGGACCCGAGTGCTCTTCGTGGACGAAGTAACCGGCGTTTCGGATCTGGTCATGGACCCGAGCGATCCGAACCGCCTCCTCGCGGCCATGTGGTCCAGCCGGAGATTTCCATGGTCCCTGGAGCCGAGGGGTCCGGGTAGCGGTCTGTATCTGACGCAGGATGGGGGCGACAGTTGGATCCGCCTCGAGGAAGGGGACGGTGTTCCCGGGGGCGAGCTCGGGCGCATCACGCTCGAGGTGTTCCGGGGCGACCCGAGGGTCGTTTATGCTCTCGTGGATTCCGGTGAGGGAGTGCTCCTTCGTTCGCTCAATCGGGGGCGCACGTGGAGGACGGTGAGGCGGGGTCCCGACCTGGTTGCACCCGTCGGTGACCCCAGCGGCATCGTGGCCGATCCCGTCAACGAGTCGAGGCTGTTTCACCTCTCCTCTCGTCTCTCCGTGAGCGACGACGGTGGAGAGACTTTCCGCCCGAACGGGCGCGGTTCCGAGTTGGGCTATCGAGTTCTATGGATCCACCCCGAAGACCCGCGGTTGATGTACGGGGGCACGGACCGAGGGCTGTATCTCTCACGCGACGGCGGGGAGCACTGGAGCACCATGGGGGGACTCCCGGTCGGCAGGTTCACCCATGCCTCGGTAGATATGGAGGTCCCCTTCAACGTCTACGGGGGATTGGAGCGTAACGGGTCCTGGATGGGGCCTGCGTACGGGTGGGAGGAGGGTGGCGTCCGAAACCGTGACTGGACGGAGCTGGGGTCGGACGACGGCTTCAGGATCCTGGCCGATCCAAGCGAGGCGAGCCATGGGTACGCGGTTACCCAAGGTGGGGGCCTCGTTCGGTTCAACCTTCAGACGGGCGAGCGGAAACACATTCGACCGTGGGCTCCGGCCTTCACGGAACTTCGCCTCAATCAGGACGTGCCCATCGCGCTCGATCCACACGACCCCGCAGCCATCTTCTATGGGAGTCAGTTCGTCCACAAGAGTTTGAATCGGGGTGAAACCTGGCAGATCATCAGCGGTGACTTGACCGCCAACGATCCCGCGCAACGACGTGAGGTTTCTCGGGACGAGCGGAACAACGACGGCCTCACCGACGCGGGGAACACGGATGGCCCGGAAGAAGAGGGCGGCGCCACGATCACGGTCATCGCGCCGAGCCCGCTCGACCGAGACGTGATTTGGGTCGGTACGGACGAGGGCGACGTTCACGTGACCCTGTCGGCGGGTGGGGAGTGGGAAAGCGTGAGGAGCAGAATCCGCCGCGTTCCGGACAGCAGTTGGGTGGCCCACATCGAACCCTCCGCCGTCCGACCTGGGTCGGCCCTCGTGGCTTTCGACGCTCATCGAACGGGGAATCGGGAGTCGCTCATTTTTTCGACCGACAACTACGGGCGCGACTGGGAGAGAATCGGCGGGGAATCCAACCTCGAAGGGATTGTCCACACGGTCCTGCAGGACGCCATCGTGGAGGAGCTGCTTTTCGCCGGGACGGATCAGGGGATGTACGTATCTCTGAATCGAGGCGAGGACTGGTTCAAGTGGACTCACGGGTTGCCGCCGGTGGCGGTCCGCGACCTCGTCCAGCATCCCCGAGACCACGATCTGGTGATCGCAACGTACGGGCGGGGCGCATACGTGCTCGACGACATCAGGCCTCTTCGGGAGCTCGCCAGAGATCTGAGAATCCTCGACGTCGAGCTCTTCCTCTTTCCACCGCCTCCCGCGTTCATCCGCAGCACACAGGTCCGAGATCGAGACGGCGGCCCGGAGGTGGGTGTAGCTCCCCGGGGCCAGGAGCGCCCTGCCGGCGTGCTCCTGACGTATTGGTTGGGCAGAAATGGGAACGACGGTGATGACGGTGGCGACACGGGAGACGACGCCCAGGATCCGGTCGGTGATGCCGGGGAAGGGCAGCGCGGCGTCACCGTCGAGCTCCTGGATTTCGACGGGCAGGTTGTACGAACCTTCCAAGGGCCCGGGGCACCCGGGATGAATCGGGTCGTCTGGGACCTCCGGGAGGATGCGCCGACCCCGAGTGGACCGCTGGGCCTGTTCTCCGACGTGGCCATCGGAACCGACGATGATTGGGTGCGATCCGCAGAGGTAGTACCCGGCCTGTTCACCGTTCGGATTTCGAGGGAGGGCACCCAGGCCCTTCGGGGGCTGGAGGTACACGAGGATCCCCGCGTGCACGTCGAGCTCGTGGACCGGATCAACAAGTACCAGGCGGTGAAGCGCGGCGTCGACCTCGACGCAAGACTGAGGGCACTTCGGGCGGCGATCGGCAGCGTGCACGACGAACTCCAAAGAGTGATCGACTTGGTGCGTGAGCGTGGGTTCGCGGGGGATGTGGCGCTACTCGAAGCCGGCCAAGCCCTGGGCGACGAGCTCAGAGAGTTATCCGATTTTCGAAGTGTGATGAGATATCGCTCCGGGGTCCTTGGGCTGACCACATCTTACGACAAGCCGACCGAGGGACAGCGCCTCGATCTGATCCGCATGGAGGAGGAACTCGATGTCCTCACGCAGAGGATCGGCGATTTCTTCATTTTGGACATCAACCTCTTCGCTCGAAGGGTGGGGACCTCCGGACTGGAGGTATCCTTTTTCGTCGGGCCTATCGGCTAGTCCTCATCCAGCGTCTGATTTCGATGCTTCGAAAGCTTCTCCTGTGGGGATCGGAAAACGATTTCTTCGCGAATCACGTGGCCCGGCTCCCGTCCGTACGGAGGGCGGTACGACGCTTCATGCCAGGGGAGACATCCGTAGAGGCGATCCAAGAGGCGGCGAGATTGAGCACCTCCGGAATCAAGTCCGTGCTTGCCCTCCTCGGGGAAAATGTCACCGAAGCGGATGAGGCCGACGAAGTCACTCGGCATTATCAGGGGGTCTTGAAGGAAATCGCAGCTCGGGATTTGGACGCTGAAATCTCCGTGAAGCCGACGCAGCTTGGGATCGATGTCGGCAGCGACGTGGTGGCGACCAACCTCGAACGGATCTTGACTGTCGCAGAGGAACACGGGCGCTTCGTCTGGATCGACATGGAGGGCAGCAGCTATGTGGACAGAACGCTCGACCTCTACAGGGCCGTGCGTTCACGCCATCAGGACACGGGTGTCTGTCTCCAGGCTTACCTGTATCGAACGGCCGAGGACCTCACCGCCTTGCTCCCGATCAACCCTTCGATCCGGCTCGTGAAGGGTGCCTACGCCGAGTCTGCGGAGGTGGCGTTCCCTCGAAAGAGGGACGTCGACGAGAACTACCTCCAGCTAGCCCAGACGCTCCTGGACGAGGTCCGCAGCGGTGGGGTGCGCGCGGCGTTTGCGACGCATGATGAAGGGCTCATTCGGAGGATCCAGGAAGAGGCTGCCCACCGTGGCATGACGCTGAATGACGTGGAGTTCCAGATGCTGTATGGAATTGGGACCACCAAACAAGCAGAGCTGGCGGCGCAGGGTCATAGGGTCCAAGTACACATCAGCTATGGGACCGCCTGGTTCCCGTGGTATATGAGGCGTTTGGCCGAGAGGCCCGCGAACGTGTGGTTCGTGATGAGAAAGATGGTGTCACGCTGAACGGCCACCGTGCCGACGACAGCGTCGGCCACCGAGCCAGCGATATCGTTGGTGATCGCACCGCCGACGGCGATCCGAGACGCTGGCGTGCTCTGGCAATTGTCTCCCTCGCGGTCCTTCTCGGGATGTCCGTCTGGTTCACCGCCAGCGCGGTAGCACCCGTGTTGGAAAGCCGTTGGGACCTGAGTTCGAGTCAGGTGGCGTGGCTCACGACACTCGTCCAGCTCGGCTTCGTGGCCGGCACCATCGTCGCTGCCGTGCTGAACTTGGCCGACGTCGTTCCGTCGAGGATCTATTTTTCGGTGTCCGCCGTTCTGGCCGCGGCCGCGAACGCGCTCCTGACAAGTGTGTCCGGCTATGAGGGTGCCCTGATCCTGCGGTTCTTCACAGGCTTCTTCTTAGCGGGGGTCTACCCACCGGCCATGAAGATGATGGCCACCTGGTTCCGCTCGGGGCGGGGACTAGCGATAGGCATGGTCGTGGGGGCGCTCACGGTCGGGAAGGCGACCCCCTATCTCTTCAAGCTGTTCGGTGCTGCTCCGCTTTCGGCGGTGGTATGGGGCGCGTCGGGAGGCGCTGTATTCGGAGGGCTCCTGGTCGCGATCGCGTATCGAGAAGGGCCACACCGGTTCGGACGGGCGTCCTTTTCTTGGGGATTGGTGGCCGAAGTGGTGCGGCACCGGCCCACCCGGCTCGCCACGTATGGCTACCTCGGGCACATGTGGGAACTCTACGCCATGTGGACCTGGGTACCGGCCTTTCTGTCGGCGAGCGCAGTGGCGCGGGCCGACCGTATGGGTGTCGCCGTCCTCCCGGCAAGTTCGGTGGATCTAGCTGCTTTTTCTGCGATCGCTGTAGGCGGCCTCGGCTGCGTCTGGGGCGGGTGGATGGCGGACCGGATCGGAAGAGGTCGATTCGTCAACCTGGCCATGGCGGCGAGCGGGGCGTGCGCGCTGCTCGTCGGTTTCTTCTTCGGGCAGAGTTTTTGGATATTGCTCCCCTTGGTGCTCGTGTGGGGTCTGTTCGTCGTGGCCGATTCGGCGCAATTCAGTACGATGGTCACCGAAGTCGCGCCTCAACAGGGTGTGGGCACCGCGCTGACGCTCCAGACCTCAGTGGGGTTCCTGCTCACCATGGTGACCATTCAGGGTGTGCCGGTGCTTCAGGAGTCATTCGGCTGGAGCTTGGCGTTTCCGGTCCTCGCGCTCGGTCCGATCCTAGGGATCGCTGCGATTCGAAAGTTGGATTCCAACCTCAGCTGACCGTCTCGCCGTTCGACCTCCGCTCATCGCCGGATCAGCTCCGTGCGGTGGACCGAGCGGTGGCCCCTTACGTTGTGTCGGATCTTCTCTCGGGGCTGGACCTTCTCCCGGGACCGGACCTTCTCTCCGGGCCGGACCTTCTCTCGGGACCAGTCCATTCCCGGTCGGATGTGCCCTGCCCACCGCGCCGCTGCTGGGCTCCGTGCCGCCGTTCGGCGCCGGACCTCCGTTCGGAGCCGGACCTCCTCTCCGCGCCGGACCTCTTCTGCGCATCGGCTCTGCTCTCTGGGCTGGAGCGTCTTCCCATGTTGAGGGACAGGACCTCCAGAGCTCGGTCGTGGCGAGCAAAAAACACCACGCTGTCTCCCACCTTGACCTCGAGGTCCCGCGAGGGTTGTACGGCCGCAATGCCGGCGGAGTTGACCAGCACGATGTCCATTTCGTGTTCCGTCTGAAGATATCCGACGGTGCTTCCTGCGAGAAACGACCCCTGGGCGACCGTGAGGCGCATGGTCGAATACGCTACACCCTCGATCTCGAGCGTCTGGGTGATATCGACACCGATCGCAGCACCCGCGAAGGCGGGTGCCGCCAGATCGGCTGAACTGAGAACCGAATCGACATCGAGGAATTTCTCGAGCTGAGCGGCGAACTGGCGGTCCCACATACGGCTCACGATCCGGATCTGGGGATTACTGTGACGGACCTTCATGATGGCCTCCATGTTCGCCTGGTCTTTTCCAGTACAGGCGACAAAGGCCATCGCGCGGCTCAGGCGCGCCTTCTCCAGCGTTTCGGGAAGCCTTCCATCTCCACGGATGATCGGGACACCCATCTCTCCCAAGCGCTTCTTCGCCGCCGCGCTAGGCGAGTTGTCGATGGCGACAACGTCCAGATCCATCTCGACGAGGTCTCGGATCACTCGCTGGCCCACATGCCCAGCGCCGAATACGATGACATGATTCCGGTAGGTCAACGCCAAAGCCTCCGCCCAAGGGTTTCTATTGTCGTCCCGGTTGAACACCAGGGTCAGGAAGTCGGCCGCGCCGAGTCCGGCCAGCAGCACAAAGCCCACGGGCATGATGTACCAAAACACCACCAAGGCTCCCTCCGGCGGCACGGTCTCCGGAGCCTCCAGAATCATGAGTTGCAGAATTATATAAGGGCGGTCGATCAGGGGCACCGTGCTCCCCCTCACCGCCTCGTACACCTCGCCGTAAATGAATCCGCCCACAAGAACAAGAAGAAGGAATCCGACCAATGGAACGCGGAACTCCCTGAACAGCCCCACAGCGTAGTACCTGGCGGCCGCTATGGGCCGAGGGAGAAGCCGAGGGAGAAGTCGACGGAGAAGTCGACGGATGGAACGTTCTATTGGGAGTGCGAAGCGGCGTCGTACGGCCGAGGGCAAACGAGTTCCTCCATCGGGAGCGTGTGAGGGCCAACTGGACTCCGGCGGGCCGAGGTCGAGCCGCCGGATGAATCTAGTACGGTGTTGCCGAAGTGTCTCCGCTATTGACGCGCGCCCGGAGGAGCTAGGCCGGAGCTACGCCGGCAGTAAGGCCGGAGCTACGCGCCGGCAGCAAGGCCGGCTGAGCAACCCATCACCGACCGTCAGCGTCGCCGTAGATCTCCGTCTCCGGAAACGTCAAAGAGAAACCGTACCAGCGGGTGAACACCTGGCGCGGTCGCTCGATTGGAGCGCGTTCACCGGACGGGTCGTGGAAGACACCGTCCTCGATGTAGGAGCCGTCCGAGAAACGGAGTGTTTTCTCCTCCCACCGGATACCGTCCGTGTCGACGTACGCCGCCGCGAGGGCATAGGCCGAGGGGTCCAGGTAGACGACCAATTGGCGCCCGGCGATTTCGTCGAGCACAGCGTTTCCGTTAGCCGTGATGCGGTCGTAGGGGTAATAACGTGCCTCGTCACCGTCCCAGATACCCATGCCGAGGTCCATGGTCGGCCTGCGGTTGTCCTCCTCCTGCACCGTCTCTCGGAACATCCTGCTCAGACGTCCGCCGATACGGGCGAGTAGGCTACTGGTGGTCATCTGCTGGTCGGTGCGCAGCGCCTGCCCCGAGATTGCCACGAGCGCCTCGGAGTCCCGTCCGAGCACCTGCGCGACGGTCGTTTGCATCAAGTTGGACACTTCGAGGGCGGAGCCGACCAGCGGACCATACACGGCTTCACCGGTCATGTGATCCCAGAACGTTCCGCTCTCTTCGTCCCTCAATAGGAAAAGGCCGTTGTACAAGCCATGCTCGGCGAACCGGTGGACCTCGCCGTCGATGCGTGGAGCCATCCTGACCCCTGAGTTACAAACCACTCAGAAAGTGACCATCCACGGTTCGCCCCCGATCTCTCCCTGCGCCACATGGTGGTACGCCATTTGGCTCGACACCAACACGAGCGTCTTTCCCCCCACGTCGAACGTCACCACGGTCGTTTGGTCGTTGACCTCGCCGGCCCTCCGCGCTCCCCGCAATGACTTCAACACGGGGTCACGGAGGGGGATGAAGTTGGGTCGTGCCCAGAAGATCGCTCGATCCGTGTCGAATCCTTCCTTCACGGGCATGTTGGGATCGGCCTCGAGCCGGTCGCTGAACTGGGCACCGAGGGGTGCCCCGAACGAGGCGATCAGCACCGCGATCGCCATGGTCGTGCCGATGGGCGTCGGCGAGACATCTCGAGAGAACGAGCGCATATAGCCTCCGTGTGAAAGAAGACGTTGTTCTTCGTGCGAACATAGGCGCCGAGCTGGCTCCTCGATATGTCGATGATCGACCTCGATGTGATGTAATGATGCAACTCGGCACGGTCTAAGTACGAACGCGCTGGGGGCTCGACTCGTTCCCGGAGCGGCCCACCTCTCTTTCGGATCGGCCTCCCAGGCTCAGGCTGCCCGGGTGTGCCTCATGCCGAACGGACAAACTTTGCGGCCCGGGGGAGGAGAGGGCCTATCTTCGATCATGCACCCGAACGAAGACCACTCAGTCGAGGGGCGCTTCCGTGCTGGGGCTCTCGCCGCCGTCCTAGCGCTCGCCTTCCTCCTCCGCGTGTGGGGCATCGGGTTCGGAGTGCCGGCCGTGGAAGCGCGTCCCGACGAGGCCTTGGTCGTGGGGATGGCCGTCCGGTTCCTCTCCGGTGACCTGAACCCGCACTATTTTCAATACCCGAGCTTTTTCTTGTATCTCGTCGGGGCGGTCGTGGCCGTTTGGAGCGGCATAGTGGTGCTGACCGGTGGCACCGTGGAAGAGGTCCTCACCGCGGCCGCCGTAGATCTCTCCCCGTTCATCCTGATGGCTCGGTGGCTCTCGGTTCTCGCCGGAGTAGGGACGGTCGCGGTCGTGTACAGGATCGGGCGGCGATTTTCTGGGCCCGCGGTCGGGCTCGCGGCCGCGTTGTTCCTGGCCGTTTCACCGCTCCATACCCGTGATTCACACTTCGGCGTCACGGATGTGACCATGACGCTCTTTCTGAGCTTGGCCGTCTGGGCGCTGCTCGGTGCCTATCAAGAAGGCCGAAATCGGGATTACGCGATCGCCGGATTGTTCGCCGGTCTGGCTGCCTCCACCAAGTACGTTGGCTTCGTCATGCCCGCGGTGTTGGTGGTGGCACACGCGCTGCGATACGCTCCGCAGATTCGTGGTTTGGGCTTGGTCGTGACGGCTCGCAAGGCGTTGAACGCGCCAGGCCCCTGGGTCTTCCTCGGGGCCGGAATTGGGATTTTCGTGCTCACGAGCCCGTACGCGCTCCTCGACTGGGAGCTGTTCACGCGCCATTTCCGGTTCCAGCTGAACCACCTGGCGGGTGGCCACCAGGGCCTGGACCTGGGGGTCGGTGGCGTCTATCACCTCCGGCACACGCTGCCGAAGGGACTGGGCTGGCCCATTTTCCTGGCAGCATCCGGCGGCGCTCTGCTCGCCCTTCGGAAGGAGCCGGCCAAAGCCGCCATCCTGCTGGCGTTCCCGCTTCTGTTCTACGCCAGCACGGCCACGAGCCAGACGTTGTTCCTGCGATACATGATTCCGCTTCTGCCTTTTGTGTGCGTCCTGTCTGCCTACGCGGTCCACGCAATTCCGGTGAGGCTGTTCGATGATCGAGCGTGGGCGAGGGGTCTCCTCATCGTCGCTCTGGCCGTGCTCCCGGCAGCACGTTCTGTGCAGATCGACCGAGTGCTCTCCAGGACCGACAGCCGAGTTCTGGCTACCCAGTGGCTCACATCAGAGGCGGGTGCTCAGCCTGCCACGGTATACCAGAATGGAATCTATTGGGCGCACCTCGATCTGCCTCCCCGAGTCGCTTGGTTGGACACCCTCGTATCCCGTGTGGCCGCCGAGGCCTACACGCCCGACGGTAAGCGGGTGCGTAGGTACCAGCGGTTTCAGGTGGGGGCACGGCTCGAGGCGCGCACGAGATCAGTGGCCGAGATCGGCGGCTTCCGGACCGTGCCCTTCGATTCGGTGAGCGGCTTTCCGGAAGGGGACCTACCCGATTGGGTCGTCTTGCTGGAGAGCCCTCTGGTTATATACACGAACGTTCCTAGAGCTCTGGCGCGGGTCATCGCGTCCGAGTACACGGAGGCCCACCGTGTGGAGGGCGTGCCGGTGGACGGACCCGGCTGGTATGACCAGCACGATGCGTTCTTCGTCCCGTTCAGTGGCTTCGGTGGTGTCACGCGACCGGGACCCACGGTGACACTCTTCCGGCGCCTCACGGGCCCGGACGGATAGGGGAGAGCCTCATGAAAACGACAACTCCGAATCAAGCACCAGCTTGCTCGGACCTCGGTGTGATTTCCGTTGCTTGCTCAAGAGCTTATCGGTAGAGTGGTAAAGTGCCTGTCCGAGCGCCCCCGAAACGACCAACTCCCCAATTGATGAGCCAAGAGTCTTTCAAGACCCTGATCGTAGAGGATGACGAAGACCAACGGATTCTGCTGAAGCGTATCCTTCAGAGCCGGGGTCACGAGGTGGTGGCGTGCGGCGCGGCGGAGGAAGGTCTCGCGGCGTATCAGCGCGAATTGTTTCCGCTCGTGATCCTCGACGTCATGCTTCCGGGTATGAACGGGATGGAGCTGTGCCGCGAGATGCGGCTGGTGCCGGAGTCCAACCAGACCGTAATCCTGTTCGCGACGGGAGTGGAGGGGAGAGAGGGCCTCGAAGAGGCGCTCTCGGCGGGAGCGGACGACTATATCACCAAGCCGCTGAACGCGGACCTCCTCCATGTGCGACTGACGATTGCCGAGCGGCAGGTTCGTGCCCTTCAGCGCCAAAAGCAGAGGGAGCTCGACCTGATGCGGGACGCTCTCCACGATCCGGTCACGGATCTTCCCAACCGGCAGCTCTTTTTCGAGAGGCTCGATCGGGCGGCCCGGCGCCACGCGAGAGAGGACGGGGCATTCTCGGTCCTGTATGTGGACCTCGACCAGTTTCGTAAAATCAACGAGCAGCACGGACGCGACGTTGGCGACAGCGTTCTTCGGGAGGTAGGCCAGCGCCTGGAGCCCTGTGTGCGTCCCGTCGACACGGTGGCTCGCATGCAGGAGGACGAGTTCATTCTGTTGCTCGATGGTGTGAACAACACCAGCGAGCCGGTGCGGCTGGCCAACCGCATCCATGAGGCCCTTTCGGCCCCGATGCGTATCGAGGACCAGGAGGTGTTTGCCAGCGCCAGCATCGGAATCGCCCTGAGCCAGACGGGCTTCGAAAAGCCGAGCGACATGGTCCGCGACGCCAAGGCCGCTTCGCGCATGGCGCGCGACGAAGACGGCGGGAGCTCCCACCGCATTTTCGATCCCGTGTTACATGCCGGGGCCCTCGCGCGGGTTCATCTGGAGTCTCGCCTCAAGGCGGCCGTGGAACGAAATGAGCTGCTCCATCACTATCAGCCCATCGTTTCGCTCAAGACCGGTGAAATCACGGGTTTCGAAGCTCTGGTGCGCTGGGACGATCCCGATCGCGGGCGGGTGTTTCCAGACGAGTTCATCCCCATTGCCGAAGAGACGGGCCTGATCATTCCCCTCGGGTGGTGGGGCCTGGAGGAGGGTTGCCGCCAACTGAAGGAATGGCAGGACCGGTTTCCACGAGAAGTGCCGCTGACCATGGCGATCAACATTTCGCCGAAACAACTCGAGCAGCCCGAATTGGTCGCTCACATCGACCGGCAACTCGCGAACTTCGAGATCGCCCCCAGCGCGCTGCACATCGAGATCACGGAATCTTCCTTGATGCAGAACGTGGAAGACTCCGGTGAGGTTCTTCGGAAGCTCTGGGACCGTTCGGTGCGCCTGCACATCGACGACTTCGGCACAGGTTATTCTTCGCTCAGCTACCTGGTCCGCTTGCCGATCCACACGTTGAAGATCGATCGGTCCTTCGTGGACCGGATGAGCGACGGCGCCTCCGACCTGGAAATCGTGAAGACGATCGTCCGGTTGGCGAAGAACCTCGGCTTGTCGATCATCGCGGAGGGCGTCGAGACGGAAGATCAGCTGAAGCAGTTGATAGATCTCGGATGTGAAGAAGCCCAGGGTTACCTGCTTTCTCGGCCTGTCGAGAGTTCGGTCGCCTCAGACTTGATTGCCGCGGGGAAGCCGCTTTTCTAGCGTAACTGCGACCCGCCGAACTCCTTGCTACAGTCTTTTCTACGGCCTCGCAACGGCGCGTACGACTCCCCACAGCTGCGCCATGGCTTCGGCGTACGGGACGATCTCCGGCGGACGGTTCGGATCCTTGGGTACGAACACGAACGGCTGTCGTTCCGGATAGGCCTCGAGAAGGCGCCGGTTCAGTTCAGGTCCGAAGTCCCTGACGAACATGGGGCGTCCCTCTTCGAGTCCGGGAAGGTCACCTTGCCAGATCAGGGGAGCGAGCGCGACCGTCCCGTAGCGGTCTGCGTTGATCTCTCGGATGCATCCGTTCCCAAAGGGCTCTGGGGCCGCGGTTCGAAGCGCTGCACCCGGCGACGACGGCGGTGGTTCAATGTCCGGAGCCCCGGCAGCGCGAGCTACCCGAGCCAAGGTGTATCGATGGAGCTCGCAGTTCGTACTCCGGCGTAGCGCCGTGATGACGCTGTCCTGTCTCATCCCACCGGCGCCCTGGAGTCGCGAGCTGAGGCGCTCGTTCCAGGAAGTGTGTACAAACACGATGGCGGGCTCCTGCGTGGGGAGGGAGGGCACCGTGATGCGCTGTAGGGTCTCTTCGCTCCAGCGGTAACTGCCCCATCGGGTCGGAGCGCCCCACGCCACCGCGTAGACTACGCCGAACACGATGGTCCACATGGCCATGTCCGCCGCCCATCCCCTCCGATCGCTCACTTGTCCCCCGCGCGGGGGACCTTGATCGGGCCGTCCCCCGCCCGGGTCGCCCGGGCCAGGGGCATACCCGTCGACGTCGCCGCCCGAGGCGCCGGCCAACTCCAGGGCTGCGATCACAGCCAAGGCGATCCACGCGGGGCCTGCCTCGAAAAGCATCCGCACGTCGTGGAACCAGTAGTATCCGTTCGCCACCACTGGTAGGACAGCCCAGGCGACGAGAACCCCTACCCCGTTGGGGAGTCGGGGGGTGAGAAGGAGGTATAGCCCGATTACGGCGGTTATGGGGAATGGCGTCTCCAGCAGCTGAATTCCCCAGCTGAGCATGTCCGATGAGGTAAACGCCAGGGCCTCTCGAATGCTGTAAGGGTATCCCCAGGGGTCCACATGAAAACCCAAACGGTGGCGGTCTCCGAAGGCGGCGACGTAACCCAGGGTGAAGGGATTCCCGTACAGGCGCTGATTGAACCAGCCGAGGAACACCGCGAAGGGCGCTCCTCCGAGCAGAGTGGCCCCCACGCGGCGCAGAAACCACATCCGGCCGTGTCCGTGGTTTCCGAGTGCGGCCGGGCCCCAGAGACCGAAAGTGAACACGATTCCCAAGACCAGGCCGATCAGGGGACGATCCGAAACCATGAGCCCAACCGCCGCCCCCGCAGCGACGCCCCACCAGGCTTGGCCATCCCTGGCCCTGAGCGCCGCATACAACACGGCCGCTCCGAACGCGCCGGCGGAGACGTGACTCATGGAACCACCGCCGAGCAAGACAACGAACGGGGCCACCGCCACCAACAGGGAGGCTACCCGGGCAGCGCCGGGATTCCCGGGTAGCAACCTCGGCAAGGAAAGAGCGATGAGGCCGGCGAGCACCCCTGCGGATATCGGACCGAGCAGCATCGGAACGCCCACCCGGATGAGCGCGGCCATGGCCAACAGGTGCCCCGGGGGAAAGTGAGACACCCACCCCTCGGCAACCATGAAGGTGTTGGGGATCAGCCAGGCCTCCGGGGCGTCCGCAATGGGCCCGGCAAGGAGGCCATTCGCGAGATAACGGGCGTGGAGCGCGGACGCCATCTCGTCGACGTTGGTGAAGAGTCCTTGATACAGGAAACGACCGGTGAGTACGGAGAGCCCGAAGGAGAGCCCGGAGAGTATGAGCGCGTAGGTCGCCGCTGACGGCTTGGAAAGCCACGCCACGAAGACTCTGCCCATCTTGCGGATGCCCCCGCCGGGCAGGACCCGCGCGAAGAGAAAGGCGAGAAGCAGAGTCACGATGGTGCCCCACCACGCGAGCTGGAGCGTGACCTCCGCCACTTCGACGCTGACCCGCCGATGAGGGGCGTCGCCGGACGTATCCATCAATCGGTAGACCGGGACGAACGCGAGGACGATCAAGACCGCGCCGAGGGCCTGGCCGGATCTCCTTATCCAAGCGCGACCCAGCGTTTGGGGCGCGGGGGCTTCACCCGCTCCGGTCCCATGGGTCACGGGCCCCACTCCACTGTATCAACAGACCTCATCCCGCGATTTCGAGACCGGTAGGTGTCACGACCTTCTGGACGATTCCGAGGGCACCGTCCGCCAGAAACGCGAGCACGGCGGCGGGAATCGCTCCCGACAGAATCATCCAGGAGTCACTCAGGGCAAGGCCCGCCACGATCGGGTCACCCAGGCCTCCGGCGCCGATGAACGCCGCCAGGGTCGCGGTTCCCACGAGAATGACCGCCGCGGTCCGGACGCCGGCCATGATCACGGGGATAGCGAGCGGAAAACGTATGTACTTCAGGATCTGTCCCTCCGTCATCCCCAGAGATCGGGCCGAGTCCACGGCGGCGGGATCGGCATCACAAATACCCGTATAGGTATTGCGGAGGATCGGGAACAGTGCGTAGAGAAAAAGCGCCACCAAGGCCGGCCTTACCCCGATCCCGAGCAGCGGGATCATGAACGCGAGGAGGGCGATGCTGGGGATGGTCTGGAAGAGTCCGATCGTCCGGATGATCACCTCTGCGCCTCGTGGGACTCGCTCGAGGATGAGCCCGAGCGGGATGGCCACGAGGGTGGCGGCCACGAGCGACACCACCACCAGAAATAAGTGCCGTATCGTGAGGTCGAGTAGCTCGGCTCGGCGGGCAAAAAGGTAGGCTCCGAGCGACCCCTCGCGGCCCTCGGCCTCCCTCACCATGCGCATGGCGGGGCCCGCCACCAAACCCATTCTCGTGAGCGCGTCTCGCGCGACGTTTTGGAACTCTTCTCCCTCGACTTCGACCCTGCGGTTGAGGGCCCGCATCTCTTCCTCGTCCAGCATGCCGGACAGCTCGGAGAGAGCTCGTACCGCGTCAGGACGGGTGTCCCAAAGTCGGCGTCCGACCACGGCCGAGGCCTGGTAAGGCGGGAAGAATTCCAGATCGTCTTCCAACACGACGAGGTCGTACCGATCGATGAGACCGTCGGTGGAGTACCCGTCGACGACGTCGACCTCCCCGAGGTCCAGCGCTTCGTACTTCACGGCTTGGAGCAAGGACCGTTGTGCCTGGAATTGTAAGCCGTACGCCGACTGTAACCCCGGGAGCCCGTCCGAGCGGCCAATGAAGTCCGGGGAGAACCCGCCTACGTACCGGTCGGCCACACGCGCCAGATCGGAAAGTGTGCGCAACCCGTCCGCCTCCGCAGACTCGCGGCGTACGGCGATGGCGTAGGTGTTCTCAAACCCGAGCGGTGGAAGCCAATGGATCCCCCAGCGCTCGCGGAACGCTCTGGACACCGTGCGGAAAACGTCGCCCGGCGTTCCTTCCGGGCTCTGGTCGAGCAACGCCACCAATCCCGTTCCAGTGTACTCGGGATACACGTCGATCGCCTCGGTGCGGAGAGCCTGGAAGGCGATCTCCGTGGCTCCCAGGCCCAAACGGCGGTCCACCGTAAATCCGCGGCTTTCCAGAAGTTGCGCGAACATCTCGGCCAGAAGAAACGATTCTCCGAACGGCTTCGAGGCGACGACGATGGGTGGGCGCTGAGCCAACGTGGCGACAGGAGACAACGCCTGGGCGAGCCCGAACCAGAAGATGGCGAGGCCGGCGGAGCGAACCCACCCGAGAGCTCGGAGCCGGGTCACGCGGGGGTCCCCTCGCCCGCGCGGTGGAGCAACTGTCGCACGTAGGGTGATGCGGGAGAGGCGCGAAGCTCGGCCGCCGGGGCGATCTGCTCGAATTTTCCTCCCCGAAGCACCGCCACTCGGTTGGCGATCTCGAGCGCGATCCTGATGTCATGAGTGACCAGCAATGCGGTCACGCCGATGTCTCGAAGAAGCGCGTGCACCCCTTCGACAAGCTCGGCGCGTGTGATGGCGTCGAGCGCTCGGAAGGGCTCGTCGAGCAGAATGATCTCCGGTTCCGCCGCCAACGCACGGGCCAGGGCCACTCGTTGCCGCTGTCCACCGGAGAGCTCGCGGGGCCTGCGGGCGCCGAACTCCTCGGGTGGCAGGCCGACGAGTTGCAGCGCCTTGGACGCGAGGTCGTCCGGCGATGCCATCTTCCGTAACCGCGGAACCAACGCGGCGTTCCTGAGCACGGTCCAATGCGGGATGAGTCCCCCCTCCTGCTGTACGTACCCGATCGAGCGGCGCAGCTGCACCGGGTTCAAGGTGTGGACGTTCTGTCCCCCGACACAAACCTCGCCTTCGTCGGCGGAGATCATCCGGTTGAACAGGCGCAGCAGCGTGGTCTTTCCCGCGCCACTTTCACCGACGAGCGCGACGATTTCACCGCGTTCGACGGATAGGCTGACCCGATCGAGAACGGGTGCGGAACCGAACCGCTTCACGACGTCTTTCGCCGAGAGCGCCGGTGCGTCGGTGGGCAGGACCTGATCGCGCATGCTTCACGATAGCGTCGGACGCTCGCGTGCGCACCGTTATCGGTGACGCAGAAGGCTGTTGCAGGGGTTCGCCCGTTCTGCACCGACCGTTAGGTTGCGACCGGAAAACGCCTTGTCGTGGCGATTGCATACGAGCGAAAGGCGAGCATCCGGGCGCGATCAAGAGGGGGCAGGATCGAGACCGGGATCGATATCGAGACGAGGACGATGGAGATGGATCTTCCTATGGGACGACGGCTCGACGCCAGATCTTTCAGTGGGTTCCGCTGTGTCCGTGATCTTTGAGCGCCCCCCGGGGTGGTCCATGCGAGAGGTGGAGGGCGTGAGCGGGCCTGACCGAGCTTGGCGCCCATGAAGGCGTCCATGGCGAAGGGGATGCTGGAAGAGATCCGGTGGGGACTGAGCAGGCCTCAGAAACAACTCCCCTCGAAATTTTTCTACGACACCCGCGGATCTGAGCTCTTCGAGGCCATCACGGAGCTCCCGGAGTACTATCTGACCCGCACCGAGACCGGCCTTCTCAAGACGCCGGTCTCTGGCTGGGTCGCCGACATGGCGCCGGCATCTCTCGTGGAGCTGGGAGCCGGAAGCGCGCGCAAGACGAGGATCTTACTCGCCGCCATGGCCCCCGGGATACCAGAGGGTGTCCACAAGAGTACCTACGAACGCACCTACAAACGAACCTACGCACCCGTCGATGTCGCTGGGGATTTTCTGCTCGCGACCGCAGAATTGCTGAGAGTGGAAGATCCTTCACTCGATATCCGGCCTCAGGTAAGAGACATCACGTGGGACCTGGATTTCGTAGATGACTTGCCGGGTCCGGTGCTCATCGCGCTGTTGGGCAGCACGATCGGCAACTTCGTGGGGAAGCCAGCCAGGGAACTGCTCTCCAACGTGAGATCGGCGATGGGGGAGAGCGACCTGTTCCTGCTGGGTGCGGATCTTCGTCCAGGTGAGGGAAAAACGATCGAGCGCCTCGAGGCGGCGTACAACGACACGCAGGGAGTCACGGCCCAGTTCAACCTCAATATGCTTCGAGTCCTCAATCGGGACGCCGGTACGGATTTCGACTTGTCGGCCTTTCGCCACAGAGCGTTCTACAATGAGGGAGAGGGGCGGATCGAGATGCACCTGGTGGCCGAGACCGCTCAGGAGGTACGGATCCCCGGAGGCGACGTGGCACGGATCGGGGCAGGGGAGTCGATCCGAACCGAATTGAGTTGCAAGTATGACCGCCCGGTACTGACCGGAATGCTCGAGGCGGCTTCCTTGGAAATCGTGCGCTGGTGTACGGATGAGGACGGGCTCTACGCGATGGCCCTGGTATCGCCCACGTGACGCCGAGTTAGCGTGTGATGCTGAGTTAGCGTGTGATAAGACTGTCGGACTTCCATCCTGAGAAAACTCACCCGAAGTAGCTCGAACACCTCGTCTACCCCAGACGCTACCAAGTCCGTGAGGTCAGTCGCAACAGGGGGGTCCCGTGAAACGACTACGTAGTCCGAAGCCCATGGCTACGTCATTTGACGTATGGGGGCCGCGAATGACTTCCCGTATCGTGGTACACAACTCCGAAGTTTCCAAAGAGATAGGGGGTTGGGCCAACTGAAGATGTCTTCATTGCCCACACCTTATTCCCGAAGTAACTTCTCGCGCTGTTCGACTCCAACACCGGAGGTCGTACCATGTGTACTAAGCTACCTGTTTGGACACTGAGCCTCGGCCTGTTCTTGGCCGTAGCACCCTTCTCCCTCTCGGCTCAGCAGGGGACGCTGACCGGAACGGTGACCGACGAAGCGAGCGGTTCCTTACTCACCGGGAGGGACGTTCAGATCCGGGGCGGAGGCGAGACGCGAATTGTACAGACCAATAACCAGGGCCAGTACAGTGTCGAGCTCCCGGCGGGAACCTACGACCTGGCCATGGCCCTTGTATTAGGGTATAACGACAGAGCCTTCCAAAACGTACGGGTCCCGGCAGGTGAGACGACCACGTTCGACCTCCAACTCGTTCCTCAAGCCATCCTGTTGGATGGACTGTCCATAACTGGGGACCGGAAACCCCTCGGTGAGCCTGTGGTACGCCCCGTCCAGGGTGTCATGATCCTCCGGAATATCGTTTCGAGCCCCAACCCGTCGGATGCGTTGGTTGCCGTCGGCCCGGTCAGCGTGATCACGGCCGGGCTCCAGAGCTCGCACCCGGTTGTGCGGGGCTTCAACAACGTCTTCTCCGGCGCACTCCATATGCTCACGGACTATCGTCTGGCGGGTGTACCGTCCCTGCGCGTGAACCTCTTGCATTTCATTCCGTCCATCGCTGAGGACATCGACAGGATAGAGGTCGTGTTGGGGCCGAGCTCGGCGCTCTACGGACCGAACACGGCCAACGGGATCATCCATATGATCACCAAGTCCCCTCTCGAGAGTCAGGGCACGTCGGTGACGCTCGGGGGCGGTGGGCGCTCCCTCTTCGAGGGCGGTCTCAGGTCGGCGTTTCTCATCAACGAGAACTTCGGCTTCAAGATCTCGGGTAAGTACATGAGAGGAGACGAGTGGAACTACGAAGACGCTGCGGAGCAGGCGGGCCGAGAATTCGCCGATGCCAACCCTGACGCGTGCCTCGCCGACAAGGCCGTGCGTGGTCTCGACCTCACGGACGCCGAGACCGCGTGCGCCCGGATCGGCGTCCGCGACTTCGACGTCGAACGGTGGGGCCTGGAGGCGAGAGCGGATTACCGCTTCGCGGACGACGGAATCGTCGTGGGGACGTACGGCCGCAACAACTCGTCGGGCATCGAGCTCACGGGCCTCGGAGCCGGCCAGACTTCGAATTGGGTCTACGAATTTTTCCAGGCCCGTGTCAGAAAAGGTCGCTTTTTCTCACAGGCGTACTACAACACGAGTGACGCGGGCGACAGCTTCCTGCTGGGTGACGGCGTTCCGCTCGTGGACCAGTCGTCACTTTTCGTGGGGCAAGTCCAGCAGGGCTTCTTGATGGCGGACGGTCGTCAGGAGTTCACGGTTGGCGCAGACTATTTCGCGACGCGACCCGATTCGCGGGGCACGATCTACGGGTCGTACGAGGACGACGACGACATCAACGAGTGGGGAGGCTACCTCCTATCGAGGACGGGGCTTACCTCTCAGCTCGACCTCGTGCTGGCGGGCCGTCTGGATAAGAACTCGGTGTTGCCGAACAGTGTGTTCTCCTCCAGGGTAGCTTTGGTGTACTCGCCGCAGGAGGGACACAACATTCGCCTCTCCTACAACCGGGCCTTCTCGACTCCGAGCTCTCTGAACTATTTCCTCGACATTTCGGGTGGCGTCGCGCGTGGGGCCATCGGGCCACTGGGTTACACCGGCCGCGCGTACGGGAGTGGGCGCAACGGATGGTCGCTCCAGAATCCGGACGGGACACTTAGGGGCATGCGTTCGCCGTTCAACCCAGGTGGGGCGGGTCAGCTCTTGCCCGCGGACGTCGACGTGATGTGGCCGCTGGCCATCGGAGTGCTCGAGAGCCAGGGTGTCATCGACTCGGGCACGGCCGCCTTATTGGTTTCGTTGGCGCCCACGAACAGCGACATCGCACGCGAGCAGCTCGACGTCAACACTGGCCTCCGCGAGACGGTGGGTACGCCCGGCGCGGTTCTTCCAGACCTTCCGCCCATCCGTGAATCGTACACGGAGACGTTCGAACTGGGGTGGTCCGGACTGGTGGCCGACGACCGTCTCTCGATCACCGCGGACGTCTACTACATGAAGAAGAACGACTTCGTGTCGCCCCTTGTCGTAGAGACGCCGCTCCTTTTTCTCAACGAAGGTGAAATCGTCACGTTCCTGACCCCCTTCGTGGGCGCCCCTACGGCCGCAGCGTTGGGGGCGGGCATTGCTATGCTCCCCATCGGCGTCGTCTCGTCCGACCAGGTGGGCGCGCAGGCCGCCGATCTGATCGCGTCGTATCGCAACGTGGGCGACATCGACCTCTGGGGCGCGGACATCGCGTTCTCGCTAAGGATCACCAACCGGTGGGACGTAGGCGGCTCGTACTCGCACATGAGCCAGGACTACTTCCAGATCACCGGTGGCTCACCGATTGCGCTCAACGCACCCAAGGACAAGGGGTCGCTCGGCCTGAACTTCCATGACGTTGTGTCCGGCTTCGACGCTTCCGGACGTGTCCGCTTCACGAGTGGATTTCCGGCGCAGTCGGCAGACTTCAGGGGAACCGCATGTATCCCGGTCCCGGAGGGCATGCCCCGTCCCCTCTTCGAGGAGAACTGTGTCGACAAGTTTGCCATCTTCGACCTCAACGCGGGGTACGCGGTGCCCAACACGGCCGCGACCGTGCAGCTCTCCATAAACAACGTGTTCAACACGGGTTACCGGTCGTTCCCCGGCGTGCCGAAGATCGGCCGCCTCGCGATAATCCGTGTGAAGTACGATATCCTGTAGGTCGATCAGGGCTGGAGCGCCCCTCGACGTCCGGGGCGCGTACAAGAAGCACTCCATCGTTTGGGCCCGGGGAATCCCCTCCCCGGGCCCCATTCGATTGTCATCGAAGCGGAACCGGGGGCTCGCATGGAAGCGGAACTAGAGGGTCCGTTGGAGGGTTATGGAGCGGAGTCTCTTTCAGGAGCGGTTCTGTGAACGAAGTCTCGGCCAAGAGGAAGGTCACCCTGCGGTGCCCGTTCTGCCTGACCCTCAACACGGTCGATCTAGGCAAATCGGGTGACCGTCCGAAATGTGGCAACTGTAAGAAGCCGCTGCTCCTCGACCGACCCCTCAAGGTCGGCGGAGAAGATTTCGACCGGACGGTACTTGGCTCGGAGGCGCCCGTGCTGGTGGATTTTTATGCGGATTGGTGTGCGCCGTGTAAGTACGTCGCCCCGCTGATGGATGAGCTCGCCAAGACGCACGAGGGAACGTTGCTCGTGGTCAAGATCGACACGGATCAGGCACCCGATCTGTCCCAGAAGTTTGGCATTCGGAGCATCCCCACCGTGATCCTCTTCAAGGATGGCGAGGAGGTCGGCCGCAGCGTGGGCTTCGAGCCCGAAAAGCTGCGTGATATGGCCGAGGAAGCGGTGAGGCCAGGTTGACACGGACTTTCCTGCGGATGATATTAGCGGCGAATAAACGCCCGATTCAATCGGGTTTTTTAACGAATTTCGTCGGGTTCGGGAGTGGTGTAAGACGGTTCGCCGTCACCAGCGCTTTGGCGGGAAGTGGCTGGTTCTGCTCCCGGCCCGCGTTTTTTTGTCCGTATATCACAGGAAAGGGAAGTCATGGGCCTGAAGGTGGTGCTCGCGTACTCCGGTGGACTGGACACATCAGTCATCGTTCCGTGGCTTCGTGAGAAATACGACGCCGAGGTCATTTGTGTGGCCGCTGACGTGGGCCAGCCGGGGGGCCTCGAGGGTCTAGACGAGCGGGCCAAGGCGACTGGGGCCGCGGAATTCTACGGCGAAGACCTGCGTAAGGAATTCGTCGAGGACTTCGTCTGGCCCACACTCCGTTCAGGGGCCGTCTACGGTCGTAAGTACCTTCTGGGTACCGCCATGGCCCGTCCCATCATCGCGCGTCGGATGGTGGAGATAGCGCTCGAGGTCGGAGCAGATGCGCTTTCGCATGGGTGCACCGGAAAGGGGAACGATCAGGTTCGGTTCGAATTGACCTTCGCCGCGCTCGCACCAGATCTGCGAGTGATCGCTCCCTGGCGTGAGTGGGACCTGCAATCCCGTGAGGACGCGTTGGAGTACGCTCGGGCTCGCCAGATACCGCTGGTGGGTATTGACGAAACCAAGCTCTACTCTCGCGACGAGAACATCTGGCACATCTCGCATGAGGGCGGTCCGCTCGAGGATCCCGCGTTCGAGCCCGACGAGTCGATGTACCAGTGGACCACGGCTCCCGAGGCCGCGCCGGACGAACCCGAATACCTGGAGATCGGCTTCGAGCAGGGTCGGCCCGTGTCGGTCAACGATGAGGCTCTGGATTCGGTCGATCTCCTCTTGGCCCTGAACGAGATCGGCTCCCGGCATGGCGTAGGGCGGATCGATCTCGTGGAGGACCGGCTGGTCGGGATGAAGTCGCGTGGTGTGTATGAGACCCCCGGGGGAACACTTCTGTATACCGCGCTCCAGGAGCTGGAGCAGCTCACGCTCGACCGCCGGGCGCTGACGTTCAAGGATCAGGTTGCGGCGCGTTACGCGGATCTGGTGTACGAGGGCTGGTGGTGGACACCTGAAAGAGAGGCCATCGACGCGTTCGTGGACGTCCTCATGAAGCGGGTCACCGGCGTGGTGCGCCTGAAGCTCTACAAGGGCTCGGCGTCGATAGCGAGCCGTAGAAGCCCCGAGTCGCTGTACCATGCGGGACTCGCGTCCTTCGGTGAGGAAGCGACGTACAACCATGCCGACGCCGAAGGGTTCATCAAGTTGTTCGGGCTTCCCGCGCGAGTGGCGGCGGAGCGTGACCGCGGGAAGAGCGGGCCGTCTGACGTGCCTGAGGCTGCGACTGAGCCCGACGAGACCGAGACCGAGACCAACACGACCAACGAGGCTGCGACGAGGCCGACGAGGCCGCGGCTGAGACGACGGAGTCCGAGGGCGTCAAAACCCCGGTAGTCTGATCGGCCCGACGGATCCCCTCTGGAGCGGCCGCATTCAGGGCGAAATGGCGGAGGCGATGGTTCCCTTGAACCGAAGCCTCGATGTGGACATTCGCCTGTGGCCTCAGGACGTCCGTGGGAGCCAGGCCTGGGCCCGGGCGCTGGTGAGGGCTGGTGTGTTGGAGACTGACGAGGGAACCGCGTTAGTTGATGGGCTCGACCGCGTGGCCACCCGCCTGTCCGAGCGCGATCACTCCGACGAGGCCGACGAGGACATCCATTCCCTGGTGGAGCGTTTGTTGTACGAGGAGGTCGGTGAGGTCGCCGGGAAACTTCATACGGGCCGGTCGCGCAACGACCAGGTGGCGACCGATTTTCGCCTGTGGGGCATGGAGGCGGCAGAACGCCTCGTCGGGATTCTGGGGGACGTAGAGGCGGCCCTATTGGATTGGGCGAGCCAGTCCGTCGAGGTCATCCTCCCCGGATATACACACCTCCAGCAGGGGCAGCCGGTGCGGGCGGCTCACTGGGTTCTCTCGCACTTCTGGCCGCTGGAGCGTGACCGTGCGGCTTTACGCGCCGTGCGGGATCAGGCGGGTGTCTTGCCACTCGGATCGGGTGCGATCGCGGGGTGTCCGTTCCCGATCGACCGCGAGTTCCTACGGGTGCATTTGGGGTTCCTGAGGATCTCCGAGAACAGTATGGACGCGGTCAGCGATCGGGACTGGGCGCTGGAATTCGCATTCGCGACGGCCCGTGTCGGCATTCACTTGTCGCGGTTGGCGGAGGATCTCGTCCTGTTCGGATCCAAGGAGTTCGGGTTCGTGCGGCTGTCCGACTGATTCA
>JADFNK010000092.1 GCA_022563405.1 Gemmatimonadota bacterium
GGGAGTGACCATGCGAAACAGTCCTGTACGAATCAAACCATATGGATGCGTAGCCTTTCTGGCCTTGGTAGGCGCTCTTGGTGCGGGCCCGGTCCTGGCACATGCCCAGGACTTGCCGGCCGCGCAAGTCGATTCTCTCCGGGTGGAGCTCGAAATGCTGAGAGCTCGGCTCGACAGCCTCGCGGGCGTCGTGGGTCGTGGCCAGGCGGAGCCGGAGGTCGAGGATCTGGAGGAGACGACGACAGACGCCATCGCCCGGCTCCGGGCGGCGGCCGAGGCGGCGGCAGGGGATGCCGCGACGGACACGGTCGCGCAGGGCACCCAGGAGTTCGTTGGCCGAGCACGGTCGCTTCAGGCGTTGAACCCGGAGATCACCTTCACCGGTGATGTCTACGCCTCGATCGAGACCGAAAACCCCAGTGAGGACAACTTCTTTCCGCGCGCCTTCGAGTTGTCCCTCGCGTCGGCTCTCGATCCGTACACGCGCGCTAAGATCACGATGACGACATGGGATCCCAGCGGAATGATCGAGGTGTTTCCCGACCCGGACGATGTCTACGAACGGGCGGACGCGATCTTCATCGTGGAGGAGGCCTACTTGGAGTGGGTAAACCTGCCCGGGGGTATCGGCATAAAGGCCGGGCGCCTTTTCCAACAATTCGGCCAGTTCAACCGCTGGCATGTGCATGCGCTTCCCTTCACGAGTCGGGCCCTTCCGAACCTGACGTTCATCGGTCAGGAGCCGCTCGCGCAGGACGGACTTTCGGTGCATTGGCTGCTGCCTACCGGCGGCACCGTCGCGTACGAGGCGACGGTCGAGGTCACCACTCGTCGAAATGAAAAGCTGTGGGGCGAGTCGCGCGGGCTCAGTTTCCTGGGTCATTTCAACGCCTTCTGGGAACTGTCGGCTTCGACCGACCTGGATTTGGGGATCAGCGCCGTCCGAGGGAATCGGCTCGCAGACGGGCTGGTGTCGCGAAACGCGTTGTATAGCGCGAACGCATCTCTTTATTGGGCTCCCCCAGCCCGTTCGCTCTATCGGTCGCTGTCGCTGCGCGCGGGTGTGATGCGCCTCGATCCCGAGGAGGTCACGGGCGTGGTCGGACCTCAGTCGGCGCTCGGCATCTGGACGCTCGCCGAATTCAAATTCGCCCGTCAGTGGATCGCGAGCGGGCGGTACGATTGGGTCGAGAACCCGATGAACCCAGACGAGACCGCGTGGATCGCGTCTCCAGCACTGACCTACTGGCAGAGCGAGTACGTACGGCTGAGGGCGGAGTACGATATCCTGGGAAATCCCGGCAAGACGACGGGGCAGTTCACGCTTCGGATCACGTTCGCGATGGGTCCGCACAGACACGAAACGTATTGAGGAGGTGACACGATGCTGAAAATCGTTGCCGTAGTTACAGCTTTGGGATTGATGGCGGGGGAGGGGGCGGCGCAAGGCGATCCCGTCCGGGTCGTTGCGACGCTTCCGGTCTACGCGGACCTCGTCGAGAAGATCGGCGGTGCGGAGGTCGAGGTGAGTTCCATCGCGGCGCCCAATGAAGACGCCCACTTCGTGCGTCCGAAGCCGAGCTTCGCACTTTCGATTCGACGCGCCGATCTGTTCATCACGACAGGACTCGACCTCGAGCTGTGGGCTCCGACCGTGCTGGACAGGGCCGGAAACGCTGACGTGTCCGAGGGGGGGAGGGGGTACGTGACCGCCTATACGGGGATCGAGCTGCTGGACATCCCCATAGCCGCCGACCGGAGCGGGGGGGACGTCCATATTTTCGGTAACCCGCACCTCACCACCGACCCTCTCCGAGCCCTCCAGGTGGCTCGCAACATCACCGTGGGCCTCGGGCGCGTGGCACCGAACCGGACCGGCACCTGGAATGCGGGACTGGACCGCCTGACGGCAGAGATCCATCGACGACTCTTCGGGGATCGGCTCGTGGAGCTCCTGGGCGGCGATCTACTCGAGCGACTCGCGCTCCAAGGGACCCTTCATGCCTTCTTGGAAGGTGAAGAGTTCGAGGGCCGTCCGCTCATCTCCCAGTTGGGTGGCTGGTTGGGCGTGGCGGAAGTGTTCCGGGGCCGTGACATCATATGCTACCATAAGAACTGGGCATACCTGGAGGATCGTTTCGGCCTGCGTTGCGCCGACTTCGTCGAGACGAAACCCGGGATTCCTCCAACCCCGAGGCACGTGGCCTCGCTTATCGAGAAGATGACGAGCGAGGGGATCGGGGTGATCCTCGCCGCTTCCCACTACGACGAACGAAAGGTCGAGACCGTCGCCCAGCGTGGGATGGCCCGCTCGGTCGTGGTTCCGATGAACCCCGGGGGGAGAGCGGGTGTCGATGACTACTTTGCCCTCGTAGATACGTGGGTCGATGGTTTGGCCCAGGCGTTCGCCGGGCCCGGGCGCTGAGGGATGGCCTCTCCAGAGCCTGATTCCTGACCTCTTCGAGGAGCACGATATGCTCGATATGCTTGATCTCATGATCCCGCCGATCGTGGCCGGCCTCGTGATCATCTCGATCCACGCGTACCTGGGCCTCCACGTCATCGCCCGGGGCGTGATTTTCGTTGACCTCGCTTTCGCGCAGATCGCGGCGCTCGGTGCCACGGTCGGCTTCCTGGTGGGGGTCGCCCATGATACGCCGTTGGCCTTGGCTTTTTCGATGGGCTTCACCCTCGTGGGGGCGCTCATTTTTTCCTTCAGCCGTCTCGAGGAAACCGTCGTTCCCCAGGAGGCTGTGATCGGCATCACCTTTGTGGTGGCTTCGGCCGCGGTGATTCTGATCGCCGGGTTCACGGCGGAGGGTGCCGAGCACATCGCCGAAACGCTGACGGGGACGTTGATCTGGGTCGGGTGGCCGGAGATCATCCGGATGGCCGTGGTCTACGCGATCCTGGGTGTGATCTATTTCATTTTTCGGAAGCCCTTCCTGTCGATATCCTTGGCAGAAGCCGACGCGCCACGGGCCCGCTGGTGGGATTTTCTCTTCTATGTGCTCTTCGGAATCGTCATTTCGTTCTCGGTGCCGGTGGCCGGGGTCCTCATGGTTTTCAGCTCACTCGTCATTCCCGCCGTGGTCGCGTTCTTCTTCACTAGCCGGTTCCGTGTGGCGCTTTGGATCGCGTGGGCCGTCGGTACGGTCACACTCGTGGCCGGCGTCGTGGCGTCTTTCCAGTGGGACATCCCCACCGGTCCCCTACTCGTGTGTATGTTCGGGTTGGCTGTGCTCGTCGGCCTGTTGATTCGGATCGTTGTGGGTGCTCGCCCGGGTTCGGTCATGCAGCCCTGACCAGAGCGGAGATGATGCTGCCTTCTCGGTGCTCGTTCGCCTTGACCGCCGCCCTCGCCTTGGCCGGGTGCGACGCGGCGGACGACTTCGGGGTCCCGCAAGAGCCGGCCGACCTTCTTACGCGTGCGGAACGCTCCGACTACCGCGAGACCAGCCGTCACGCAGATGTGACCCAGTTCCTCGAAGCCGTGGTCCGAATGGACGACCGGATGTCGCTTACGACGTTCGGGTTCACGAACGAGGCGAGGGCGATTCCGCTCGTGATCGTCGCCGAGGGAATACCCGACAGAAGCCCTGCGGCGATCCGAGAAAGCGGGAAACTGGTTCTTTACCTCCAGGGGAACATCCATGGAGGTGAGGTAGAGGGGAAGGAATCCCTTCAGATCCTCTTGCGGGAAATCGCTTCGGGACAACACGACAGCTGGTTCGACGACATGATCCTGCTCGTCGCCCCGGTCTACAATGCGGACGGAAACGACGCGGTGGGGCTGAACAACCGGCCCGGACAGAACGGCCCCGCGGGGGGGATGGGCCAGCGGCCCAATGCCCAGGGTCTGGATCTCAATCGGGACCACATGAAGCTGAACTCGCCAGAGGCGCGATCGGTCGCCCGGCTCGTCGGTGACTACGCGCCGCACGTCACGATGGATCTCCACACCACCAACGGTACCGACCACGCCTACTTCCTCACGTATTCCCCGCCGCTGCACCCCAACACCGATCCGGCGATCATCTCGCTACTCCGGGATCGGCTCCTCCCCGACGTGACGGAGACCATCCGCGACGAACACGGGATGGATTTCTATTACTACGGGAATGCCGGTGGGGGTGGAGGTCTTCCGCGGTGGTCCACGTTCGACTCACGGCCTCGGTTCAACAACAATTATCTGGGGCTCAGAAACCGCGTCGCGATCCTGAGTGAAGCCTTCGCCTACGCGACCTTCGAGGATCGGATTGCCGCGACGCTCTATTTCGTCCAGGAAACGGTGGACTGGGCGGAGTCCCACGCGGACGAGATCCGCGTGGCGGTCGAGACGGCCGAGACCCGGCCGCTGGTGGGCACACAGCTGTCGGTACGGAACCAGATCGTGCTCACGCACCCGGAACCCGTGGACATCCTGATGGGCGCGGTCGAGACCCGGTACAACGCCGCCGGGCGCTCCTACAGCAACCGCCTGGACGTTGTGACTCCCACTCCGATGTGGGAGTACGGGAGCTTCGAGTCGACCGAGGACGAGACCGTTCCGGCCGCCTATATCATTCCTCCGGTCCAGCAACTCCAACCCGTTCTCGATCGGCTGGAGTCACACGGTATCCCGATGCGCACCCTCGACGCTCCGCGGACGATTCCCGTGGAGAGCTTCCAGATCGACTCGATGTCGGTTGCCACCCAACCCTTCCAGGGCGTGAACGAGAGGACCGTCTGGGGTGCCTGGGTCGCGGGTGAGCAGGAGCTCCCCGCCGGTACCGTCATCATCTCGATGGACGGCCCACATGCGCGGCTCGCGTTCTACCTCCTCGAGCCCCGAGCGGACGACGGGTTCACGAACTGGGCGATCCTCGACCGCTGGATCGACGGGGACGAAGCTTTCCCCATCCTCCGGGCGCACACACCGATCCGGTAGACTCGATGCCAGTGTCCAGGGCACGGCGGTGTCCCCCCGACGATCTGGCCCCTTTCCGATCACCCTCCTATGTGGGGGCGGGGTATATCTTTAACGCGGGAGACGCTCGACACGTCTACGTACCAGAAGCGACCCCATCGGGAGTTCGGCCATGAGCGCTCTCACACGAGCTACGCTCTACATCGCAGTTCTTTTTCTCCCTGGCCTGGCCAAGGCTCCGGTGGTGTACGCCCAGGGAGCCGAGGCCACGGACCGGGACCGGGCCGTCCACCTGCTGCAGAGGGCCACGTACGGGCCCCGACCACAGGATATCGAACAGGTGCTCACGGTCGGGATCGCCGACTGGCTGGATTGGCAGCTCCACCCCGAGCGTATCACCGACGCGGCGCTCGCACCTCTCTTGGACCGGATTCCCGTGGTGTCCATGAGCCTTCCCGAGCTTCTAGGGCAGTATCCCCCTAGCCAGGTTCTTCGGTCCGTTCGAGAGCTCGCCCAGGGTACTTCGCTCTCCGAGAGTGAGAGGCGCACGCTTCGCCGCGAGCTGGGGGAGCACAGCCCGAGACGGATCCTCGACGGCTTGGCCACCGCACGGATCACGAGAGCCGTCCACTCAGAACGACAGCTCCAGGAAATGATGACCACGTTCTGGTTCGACCACTTCAACGTGTTCTGGGGCAAGGACGCGACCCGGTCACTGGTCCCCGACTACGAACGAAGCGCGATTCGGCCCCACGTATTCGGGAAGTTCGAGGACATGGTCCTGGCCACGGCTCAACATCCGGCCATGCTCTTCTACCTCGACAACTTCCAGAGTGCCGCCCCGGACAGCTCGCTTCAGGCCCGGGAGAGGCGAGAGGCCAACAACCGGCGAATGCGCCGAATGCCGGCCCAGGACCGGGCGCGCAGCCTGCAACGCATTCAGCAGCAGCAGAACGGGCGCAGAGCCGGCCTCAATGAAAACTATGCCCGTGAACTCATGGAGCTCCATACGCTCGGTGTGGACGGGGGCTATACACAAGCGGACGTGATCGACGTCGCCCGGATCCTCACGGGCTGGACGTTCGGGGAGCAAGGGAGCCGAATGCAGATGCGCCAGGCCCGAGCGTCCTACGAGGACGGGCGGCTCGTTCTGCCCGAAATCGACTACGACGAGGCGTATCAGTTCCGATTCCGCGCTGAAGTTCACGACGCCGGCGAGAAAACCGTCATGGGGCATGTCTTCGAGGCCGGCGGGGGCCAGGAAGAGGGTGTGGAGTTGATCCGCATGCTCGCCCACCACCCGTCCACCGCCCGCCACGTCGCGACCCAACTGGCCACCCGCTTCGTCGCGGACGATCCGTCCACGGCCCTCGTGGACCACCTTGCCGAAGTCTTCCTGGCCACATCAGGTGATCTGCGGGAGGTGACGCGGGCGCTATTCACATCAGCCGAGTTCTACGATCCGGCTGTCATGGCCAACCGCGTAAAGTCGCCGTTCCTTCTGGTGACCAGCACGTTACGTATGACGTACGGCCGTACGGCCAATACACGGGCCCTGATGGAGCTACTCGGCTCCTTGGGCGAAGCACCTTATCTGGCCGAGCCCCCCACCGGCTACCCCGAGACCAGCGAACAGTGGGCCTCGGGTGGAGCCATGCTGACCCGCATGAACTTCGCCACTTCCTACGTCACGGGTCAGCTTCGGGGCGTTGGGCCCGATGGCAACCGCTTGTTCAGGGAGATGGGTAACCGGGACGGAGAGTTCCTTCCCGACCTGGTGGACGCACTTCTTCCGGGCGCAGACGCGTCGGAGCTCATTGCCGTCATCCGGGAGGACCTTCAAGCCAACCCTCCTGAGGGGGAGCGAGGGAGTCGCGTCCGGACGCTGAGCTTGATTCTGGGCTCGCCAGAATTTCAGAGTCACTGATAGATGATTCCAGAGGCGTTGATGAACGGCATGGGGAGACGAGTCTTCGTCAAGCAGGGCGCTCTGGCCCTCATGGCCCTCGGGTTACCGCCCGACTTCCTGCTCCAGCCACTGTTGGCTGGCACGCAGGGTCTGGACCGCAAGAAGACACTCATCTGCATTTTCCAGCGAGGGGCCGTGGACGGGCTGTCCATGGTGGTCCCCTTCGGAGAACGGGGGTACTACGACTCCCGGCGCAACATCGCGATCCAGGCTCCCGGATCGGGGGAGGGGAGCGCTCTCGACCTGGACGGCTTCTTCGGGCTCCACCCGGCGCTTAAGCCCCTCGAAGAGCTCTTCCGCCGTGGTGAGATGGCCATCGTCCACGCCGTGGGATCACCCCACCCGACCCGTTCCCACTTCGACGCGCAGGACTTCATGGAGACCGGAACACCCGGTGTGAAGTCCACGAGCGACGGCTGGCTCAACCGGGTGCTGCAAGACACCGCGTGCGCCGAGTGCGGAGGCCGCACGCTTCAGAACGCCGCGGCCCACGCGGCGGACCACGCCGCCGGCCAGGTGGCGATGGCCACGGTCCCGTCCCTGAGGGGAGTCTCGCTGACCAGCGCATTACCCCGGATTCTGAAGGGGGGCCATCCAGCCCTCGCCGTCTCGAACCTGAGCGACTTCGGCGTGCGCAACGACGATCAGGTGGGATCGGCCTTCCGGCGCCTCTATCGCACCGAAAGAGGAGACGCGGTCTCGGCCGCGGCCGAGGAGGCGTTCGAGGCGGTTCGTGTCCTGGAGGCCATCGACCCGGATCGCTACCAGCCTTCGGGCGGAGCCGTGTACCCGGATGGAGACTTCGGCCGGTCTCTCCAGCAGATCGCCCAGCTCGTAAAGGCCGACGTGGGTATGGAGATCGCCTTCGCGGACCTCGGTGGATGGGATACACACGTACGGCAGGGGGGCGCCCAAGGGCAGCTGGCGGGACGCCTGGGGCAGTTGGGCGAGGGAATCCGGGCCCTGTACGACGACCTGGGCGACCGCATGGAGGACGTGGTGATCATGACCATGTCCGAGTTCGGGCGCACCGTGGCGGAGAACGGCTCAGGTGGGACGGATCATGGGCACGCGAACTGCATGCTGGCCCTCGGTGGATCGGTGAGGGGCGGTCGTATCCTGGGTGACTGGCCGGGTCTCGAGCGCGAGCTGCTCTACGAGGGCCGCGACCTTGCCGTTACCACGGACTTCCGGGACGTGTTCGGCGAAGTGGTCTCGGGGCATCTGGGCGCCGAGCACCTGGATCGGATTTTCCCGGGGTACGGCGGTGACGCTACGCGCTACAGAGGGGTGCTGGGGTAGAGCGGCTACATGCGCCGACGAGTGCGCCCTATCAGCCTATCAGCGCTCACACGGTTGGACGATGTTCTGCGTTCTGTCGGGCCTTTCTCCATACCGCCAAGACCGATTTTCCCAGCGTATAGAGGGTGAGGGGATCAATAAGGCGAGACATCGGCACCAGCAGGCGATCCCAAACTTCGATGTCGCGGCGGGCCACCACGGCCTTCTTGAGCAGGAACCGGTTCGCAGCAGACGCCAAAATGCCGGCCGCATCCAGATAACGCAGGCGCACCAGCGTGGTGCCCCCGGGCTGCAACGCCGCTAGGCTCTTCTTGGTGTACCGTCGGAAGTGCCCGATCTCCTCGTCGAACGGGGAGTAGAGCCAGGGGTGAGCCGGCGACAGGACCAACAGGTGTCCACCGGGCTTCAACCGGGCCACCGCCGTCACCAACTCGGCTGCGTCGCCCTCGATGTGTTCGAGAACGTCGATGTAAAGGATCGTGTCGAACTGCGCCTCGGCAGCCACCGCGTCCATTGTCCCTTCGACCACCATGCAGCGGTCCGGCTGCAATTTTCCGGTTTCCAACATCCGGCGTAGGCCCTCGGCCATGCCCGGATCGGGTTCCAGGCACACCCACTGCTCGCCCAGGGAGTACGCTCTCTCGGTGTTCGCGCCCAGGCCGGCTCCGACCTCGAGCACCCGCCCTCGTATGAACGGCCGCATCTGGGCCAGGAAGTAGCGCTTCCAGTTGTTCGCGTGCCGGAACAGATCGAGCTCGGTGCCGGGGTAAGCGAACGACTCCTCCGAGTCCGGCCCACTTCGCCGACCCGACTCAGGACCCGGTTCTGTCACGGGTTCCCGTCTGGACGATACGCTCGAACACGAGTTCCTCACCGGCCACGAAGTAGCGGTAGTCCCGTGCCGGAAGAAAATCCAGGCGACTCCGCGAGTTCAGGACCAACAGGCTGAAAACCACCGAAAGGAAGAAGAACATGAGCCCGACGCTTACGACCTGTACGATCACGGTGCCCAGCCACGACGCACTGCCCTCCGCTCCGAGATAGCCGTACGCGAGCAAGGTCACGACCGCCAAGACCACGGCCCCCGCCACCCCTATGCTGAACAGGAAGAAGCGGGTGCCCACGGTCTCTCCGAACACGGCGATGGCCGCGAGTCCGTGTGTCACGAGCGACACCGAGTTCATCTTGCTGATGCCGTCCAGCCGCTTCCGCCTGGCGGTCGGAATGGACGTGTGGGGTGTCGTGGACGCCAAGACGGACGCGGCGTAGTGGCTCCACAAGTGGGGGTTGGTCACGAGGGCTCCGACACGCGCGCGGGGCACCACGCTGAAGTTACCCACATTGGTGTTCTCGCCGGTCAGCAGCTTGTGCAGCGTGCGATACACGAAGTATCCGATCCTGAATGACAGCCGCTCCGATCGTTTGGCCCGGGCGGCAAAGACGATACTCTCGCCGTTGAGCTCATAGGCCCGGTCCAGGAGCAGAACGGCGTCTTCAGGGGCATCCTCACCGTCGGCGTCCATCAGAAGAATAGAGTCGAAGTCGAGCTTCGCGTCCGCATGGCACAAGCCCACCGCGATGGCCCGCTGATGCCCCAGATTCCTTCTCAGCACCAGCAGCCGCATCGAAGCGATGGCGCGCCGGTCGACGCTAGACCAGTCCGGGGGCGCTTCCGTCGACCCGTCATCCACCACGAGCACGTGAAGCTCTTCCGGCCGCTCGGCGAATACCGTGCCCACCTGCGTAAGAAGCTGGGCGCACGACTCCCAATCGTCCCTGACCGGCAGGATGAGAAGCACTTTCCCTTCGGATGGTGTCACGTCGTCCTCGGCGTCGGCGCCCGCGCTCCACTGGCGGGTTATGTAACGGCTGTTCGAGTTCAGCGGCAACCCCTCAAGGAGCGCCAGAAATAGCGTCGGCGATCTCCCGCCGCACCCCGCCGTCCGTTTCTTGTCTTGACGGGTTCAAGAGTGATTCACGGGCCTGATCCGTACCAACCCTGCCCAACGCCCAGGCCGCATGCCCGCGCACCAGCGCCTCCACGTCGTCGAGGGCCCTGACCAGAACCGGTACCGCCTCCGCCGCCCCCCAGTTGCCCAGCGCCACACAGACGTTGCGCAGCAGCCCGGCCCGCTTCGCTCGCTTGATGGCCGATTCTCGGAAGAGCTCGCGAAACCCTTTTTCGTCCAGAACAAGCAGCTGGTCGGCCAGCTCCACGAGCGACGGCCCGTCCAGGCCTTCCCTCGTCTGATAGGCCTCTTCTTCCGCCGGCTCCGCGAACGTCTCGTTCCACGGGCACACTTCCTGGCAGATGTCGCACCCGTACACGCGATTCCCCATGAGTGGCCGGAGCTCAACGGGTATGGAGCCCCGGTGCTCGATGGTCAAGTAGGAGATACACCGCGGGGCGTCCATCACCGGCGCGCCGGATGCATCCCGCCCCAGCAACGCTCCGGTGGGGCACGCGTCCAAACAACTCCGGCACGTCCCGCAGTGGTCTTCCTGGAACGGAGCGTCCGCGTCGAGATCCAGGTCCAGGAGCAGCAGGCCCAGAAAGAAATAGGAACCCCGTTTGGGGTGGATCAGCATCGTGTTCTTACCGAACCAGCCGATGCCCGCACGGACGGCCATCTCCCGCTCGAGGATGGGGCCGGTATCCACGTAGACGCGTCCTTCCACGGGAGCCGCCACCGACGCCTCGATCCACCGGTGAAGCTCGAGAAGTCGCTTCTTGATGGCGCCGTGGTAATCCTGGCCGCGCGCGTAGCGGGCGATCACACCCCTCGCCGGATCGGCGGGTACACCGGAGGGGTCCTCCTGGAAGTACTCATGACCGACCACAACCGCCGACCGGATCGACGGCAACGTCCCCCGGAGATCGGCGCGGCGAGCGACAGCGTCCTCACGGGCGAGATAACCCATGTCTCCGTGCCTGCCGTCCTCGACCCACTCCCGATAGAGGTCCATGTGGGCGCTCGCCTCGACCGAGGCGACTCCCACGAGACTGAAGCCCAGCTCTAGTGCCTGCTCCTTGAGGCGGGTGGTGAGGGTCACACTCGGTACTCCCTCCCCTTCCACTCGACGCGACCCCCCCGGATCCAGCTTCGGAGGAAGATGTAGTTCACGACACCTGATGCCAGTGGATAGAACGCGCCAACCCAGAACGGCGCCTTGAGACGCCAACTCACGAGGCTCCAAGCGATGACACTGAGACCCGTGATCCAGGCGGACCACGTCACCCAGCCGTTCGGCCCGACCCCGAGCGAGCCTCCCGGTCCGAACCCAGCAAGCGACATGAGCAGAACCATGGGAGGAACGATCCAGATCAGAACGCCGACCACGATCCCGGCCGGCATGACGATCGGAACGGCCCAGCGTGGAACGGATTGGCGGGCCGCCAGGGACAGGTTCTTCGACCAGCCTTCGATCAATTCCTCGAGCGACCGGTACATGCGTGTGGCGAAAGCCGTCTCAGCCGCCCGGACCGTGAGCCGTTTCCCGGATCTGCAGAGGATCTGGGCCAAACGCTGGTCCTCGACGATCTCCCCCTTCACGGCCTCGTGCCCCCCGATTTCTTCGTACGCATCGCGATCGAAGAGCATGAACTGTCCGTTGGCGATGGCATCACGCCAGCGCTCCGGGGGAAGGGGCTTACCGGGGTTCGGAAAACGAAATACCATCGCCGCCATCATGTGGGTCTGAACCAACCGCTCCCAGAACGTCTCCATGAGCTGCCGCCCCAACAGCGTGAGGGCATCACCTTCGTCCTCCATCATGCCCGCTACCGCACGACCCAGCAATTCGGGCGCATGAATGGTGTCGGCGTCCGTGAAGAGCAGCAGGTCCCCTTGGGCCACCTTGGCCCCCTGAGCGCACGCCCAGGGTTTACCCATCCACCCCTCGGGGAGCGGGTCTCCTTCGACCACCACGACCCTACGAGCGTGATTGGGCGGAATCGCCCGCGCCAGCTCCAGGGTGGCGTCGTCGCTCCGGTCGTCCACGACGATCACCTCGAAGTCCGGATAATCCGATGCGGAGATGGACTCGACACACAACCGGATGCTCCGCTCTTCGTTTCGGGCCGGAATAATGACACTTACCAGTGGAGCGGACCGATCAGTGGCCCCCATCAACGTCGATGCGCCAGGCAGTGGACGCGGAAGCCTGACCTTGATCAGGACATAAACTACGAGGGCGATCCAGGGGACGAACGCGATGAGCCAGATCACGCCGTCGGGGGGAGAGAATTTTTTTGTGAGACCGAAACCATGAGGGCCCGTTCGAGAACCTTCCGGACTCCGCGGTCAGCGGCCGAAAGTGGTCCCGCTCATAATACCGGGCGAGTCACCCGGATGGTGACCTGGCTGTCGGTGAAAAGTCCTCCGTCGTCGGCCCGGCCCTGAAGCACATAAGTGCCGGGCTCGTGGAAAGTCACCTGCGTGATCCAGCGCCCGTCCTCCGGCAACTCGGGCGGCACCCAAGAAGGGGCCCACGGAGAGTTCGAGAAGGGACGCGTGTCTTCCCACGGGGCGATCTGCACCGGGTTGAAATTCACCTCGCCGTCCCCAGGTGCACGATAGACGTACCAGGTCAGATGAAGACCCATGACCTTTTGTACGGTGATTCGCATGGGAGCGCCCAGCGCGCGGCCCAGATTCAGCGTGCCCTCGTCCGTGACGGGCAGGCGGCTTCGGCTCCGTCTCGGAAGGCCGTCGTCGGTGACGTGAGCCGTCAGGGTCACCGGCTGGCCCACCCGAGCGTCGATAACCGATTCCATCTCCAGCTCGACGACCGGGGGCGTGTGTGCCCTGAGCTCCGGATTGCTGCTGCCCGGCCCGAGCGTCCCCGTCTCCGACATGATCACCATGTTGTCGACGAAGTAGTCGGGCTTCAGGGAGCCGTAGGCCGCCTTTTCCACTCCGTTGACTCTGACCG
>JADFNK010000154.1 GCA_022563405.1 Gemmatimonadota bacterium
TCCTGAGCGGGACGCCAAGCGACGAGGCGGGTCTCGTACCGGGTGACGTGGTCACGCACGTCGGCGACACGGAGATCGATAGCGTGGAGGGTTTCCGCACAGCTCTGAACCGGGTCTTGGCCCGCCGGAGACAGGCTGAGCTCACGCTGGTGCGAAGAGGAGAGCGGGTCACGGCGACGCTGTCGCGCTGACGCCCCCTGGGTCTCGCAAGCTTCCCTTTCTTCCCTTTGGCACTCCGGAGGTGCCGGGGTGCGGGGTGCCGGGCGGCACCCCGAGGCCCCTACACCCGCACTCCGCCGACGCTCGCTGGCGCTTCGCTCCACGGCTTCGCCGCGGACCGCAGCGTCGACGGAGAGAGGGCGTCACACCCTCCCGGCCGCCCCCCAGCTCCTTGCGGCCCCCGTCGTCGGTCGGCAACGTAGTCCACGCGACAAGAATCACGAGTTTTTCGAGGGGTAGCCATGCCGAACGAGAACGACACGCAGGGAGAATCGGCCGAGAGCGCGGACGAACCCACGAGTACCGAACCGAAACCGGGATACGTTTTCGGGATGGCTGAAATACTCGGGGTTGTCGGGATCATAGCGGGCCTGCTCTTTGTCGGTGTGGAGATCGGGCAAAATACCGCAGGCATCCGCGGCAGCACGTACCAGGAGTTGACGGCATCCTCTAGCCATCTTCTCGAGCAAATGCTGGTGTATCCGGAGCTCAACCTCGCCGCGGGTGCATGGATTGAGGGTGACCCGTACAGGTCTCTCCCTCCAGACCTTCAGGTAAAGTTCAGCACTTTCCTGATGATGTTCGTTCGGCACCTCGAGAGCGCTTATCGCCAGACCCTGGAGGACACCGTCGCGCCCGAAGTGATGGAACGCTGGGTGAATTATCCGCTCTTCGACAGCCCGCTCTTCCCGTCCTGGCTGAACGACCGTCGGAATTTGATCGATCCGTTGTTCCTCGAGTACTTCGGAGAACTCAAAGGCCTGAGCTTCGATGAACCTTAGCTTGCATGAAGACGAACGTCCGAGTTAGCTGACCGAGGATCGATTCAATGGCGGTTGTGAGGTTGAGCGAGGAGCATGTGCCCGAGGTCACGCGCGTGCTTTGTGAAGCCTTCTACGACTATCCGGTCATGCGGTATGTCATCGGTGGGGGCCAGGCAGACTACGGGCGTCGGGTCAGCACGTTGGTCCATTTTTTCGTCATGGCCCGAGTCCTCCGCAACGAAGAGTTGTTAGGCACCATGGATGGCAAGGACCTGGCTGCCACCGCGCTCGTGTCCTACCCCGGCCGGGGGGAGGCCCCCGCCGAACTCATGACCCTTCGCGATGAGGTATGGGATGAGTTGGGCCCAGAGTCGCGGTCGCGTTACGAGGCCTATAGCGCAGCGTGCGCCCCGTTTGACGTCGCGCTTCCACCACACATCCACCTCGACATGATCGGTGTGAGCCGAGCGGCTCAAGGGACCGGCTTGGGCCGCGAGTTGATCGACCATGTCCACCTCATGTCTCGCGAGGACACCTCGTCCGAAGGTGTCACACTAACGACCGAAGATCCGGCCAATGTGCCTCTCTATGAGCACTTCGGATACGAAGTGGTAGGCCACGCGAGATTATCCCCGGAGCTGGGTACGTGGGGCTTCTTCAGGCCGGATTAGTACCCCTACCTACACGCCCCGCTTAATTCAGAGCGCTGCGACCCTGGCTCCGATCGACGTGCTGCCTGGCGACAGCGGTCCGTCAAAAAGCCGGAAGTTCTGTCCCCACAGCCGGGAGGGTGTGACGTCCACTCGGAGCCGGGCCGCCGCGAAGCGGTGGAGCGCCCGGTCCGCGGCTCCGCCGCGGACCGCAGCGTCGGCGGAGAGAGGGCGTCACACCCTCCCGGCCGCCCACAGAACAACTCCGAGCTATTCGTACCGCAAAGCGTCGATCGGATCCAACCTCGCGGCCCTCTGCGCCGGCCATATCCCCGCGGACAACCCGATCGCCGCTGAGAACAGCACCGCCGCGATCACGATGTCCCACGCGACCGCCGTGTCCCAACCCTGCGTGCGGGTGAGCAGTTCCGCACCCCCGATCCCCAGCATCACACCCATGATGCCTCCCATCACGCACAGGACCAAAGCCTCGATCAGGAACTGGAAGAGGATCGCACGGCGCGTCGCCCCGAGCGCCTTCCGAACACCGATCTCACGCGTACGCTCGGTCACGCTCACGAGCATGATGTTCATGATGCCGATACCGCCAACCAGAAGGCTGATCCCGGCGATGCCGGCCAGCAGCAGAGTGAACGTCTGAGAGGTGGCGTTGAAGGTCTCGACCAGATCGCTCGAGTTGCGGATGCTGAAGTCCACGTCTTCGCCGGGCCGGATGCGATGCTCGCGCCGGAGAATGCGATCGATCTCGCCGTACGCCGCGTCCATGTCGTCTGGCGAGGGTACCTGAACGAAAACCGACGAGAGGCGAGCGCGGCCCCCGAACAATCTATACAGTGCGGTGCTCGTGGGGACGTACACCTCTTGGTCGGGCCGGTTGAATCCGGCGGCACCCTTCTCTTCGAGGACACCGAGGACCTCGTACGGCTGGCCCCGGAGCTGGATGGTCTTGCCGATGAGGAGGGGGGCGGGCGTCCCGAGCCCCTCGGGCACGGCGTAGCCGAGCACGACCACCCGGCGGCGTCCCTGCACATGACCTTGGTCGAAGATCTCTCCGTGCTCGATGTTCAGGTTGTACATCCCGAAGTACTCGGGCCAGATGCCTCGTACCTGGTTGCTGGAGTTCCAGCGGAGATAGGAGATCTGGACCCTCGAGCTAGTTTCGGGGGAGATGACCAGCAGGCCACCCGACCCAATACGGAGCGCCTCGGCATCCGACACCTTCAAGTCTTCCGTATCTTGCGTCGAGACCCCGCCGGAGCGTCGCTGGTCGGCCCGTATGGTCAGGACGTTCGTTCCCATGCGCAAGATTTGCTCCTCCACCACGCGCTGCGCGCCCTCGCCGAGCGATACCATGGCGATCACCGCAGACACCCCGATGATGATCCCGAGGGTTGTCAGAAACGACCGTAGCTTGTTGGCACGGATGGCACCCAACGCCACCCAGAGGATTTCTCGAATAAGCATGATGGTCTACCGGAATCCTCCCCGCCCACCGCCGAACGGGTTAGAGTTACGCCCTCGGTTGCGCATTTCGTCCTGCGAGGCTCGCAGATCGGCGGCCCCGATGAGCGCGATCAAGTCACCCTCTTCGAGGCCACTCACGACCTCGGTGTAATTGTAGTCGTTCAGCCCGATCAGGACCCCGTGGGGCCGGATCGTCCCGTCCTCGGAGGTTACGAACACCA
>JADFNK010000093.1 GCA_022563405.1 Gemmatimonadota bacterium
CAGACTCTGGTGCAGGCGCTCCATCGGATCGCCGTAGAACTCCTTTGGAACAATCCACGGCCCCTGGGGCGCGAACGTGTCATGGCCCTTACCGACGAACCAGTCCGAACCGGAGCCGAAGCCACCCTGAGGACGCCCGCCACGGTCGGATATATCCATGGCGACCATGTATCCGAACACGTGGTCGTACGCGCGGCTCGCAGAGATGTACTTGCCCGCGCGGCCGAATACGATAGCCAACTCGACTTCCCATTCGATGGCCGTCCGGCCGTAGGGCATCACGATGTCTTCGCCGCTGCCAATGACCGCGCCGCGGGTCGGCTTGAGGAACAGGTACGGCACCCCCCGATTCTCCTGCCGCTCCAGGGTCCTCGCCGCCAGCTGCTCCGGGGTGCAGCCTTCACACGCGTGCGAGTAGAAGTTGACTGCGGCGTTCATGATCTTGCTGGGGTACAGGATCGGAGCAAGGATGCGGACGTCTTCGACCCGGTGAACGTAGTCTGCTCCAAGCAGGTCATTGCCCACCACGTTGTTGACGATCTCGTAGATCCGGTACTTCAGACCGTACTCGTACCGCCCGATCAGCGCGAGCATGTCCGGCGGCGCGTTGATGTGCACGTAGGTCCGATCGATCTCGAGCGCCGTGTTCGCCGCCGCGAGGTCGATGATCAGAGCGTCCCTGAGGACGATCCCTACCGTCGGCGCGCCGTTGATTTCGAAAGTCCCGACCTTGAAGGGCTCGGCCGAGGACATCGCCTGAGCATTGACAAGGGCGGGGCTCGCGAGAGCTACAACCGTCGAGAGAGCCAAAGTCAGTCTTGTGATGCGTTGCATAGCCTGCTCCGGTGAAATCACGTGAATCCGATGACCGGTGCGTTACCCGTCAAGGCGCCCACCCGGGAACTGGGGCAGGCGGTTCAACCGACCAACGGAAACCGGCAGCTCAGAAAGTATGGCCGGGGATGTACCTTGTCACGCTCAGCCCCCATTCTCCGGCAACGCCAGCCCCATGATCTCCATGAGTCGAAGCGCGTTCGTCGAGGTCGCGAGTCCGGGGCGGAGTTGATAGTCGAATGAGATGGGCGGGCCACCTTCTTTCGCCTCCACCGACTCACGGAAGTGAACCAGCACCGCCCGCTCTTTGAGATCCTCCGCGTCGGCCAGGGTGAGGTCATGGGTGGTCACCGCCCCGATGGCGCGTTGATCCAGGAGGTGGCGTAGGATGCGGCGGGCCGCGATTTGCCGCTCGGCGGTATTCGTACCTTGGAGTATCTCGTCGAGGAGGTAGAGAACGGGCCTTTCGTTCGCCGCACTTGCCGCATCACACACCGCCTTGAGGCGCCCCAGCTCGGCCATGAAATACGAGATCCCCTCCTCGAGCGAGTCACGGATACGCATACTCGTACGGAGATCCGCGACCGGGAGGGCCATCATCTCGGCGCAGACGGGTCCTCCGGCGCCGGCCAGGACGACGTTCGCGCCGATGGCCCGCAGCAGCGTGCTCTTGCCGGACATGTTGGAGCCGGTGACGAGCAGGAGGCTGCCCGGAGGGCCGAGGCTGACGTCGTTACGTACGCCGATCTCCGGGGCGAGAAGAGGATGGCCGAGCGCCTTCGCTTCCAGGCGAGGCGCTCCGTCCGGTTGCGCGTCCGAGATTTCAGGAAACGCCCAGTCGGGGTGGGCGTGTGCGAGTCCGGCGAGGGCCGAGAGCGCGTCGGTCCGGCCCAGGGCCGTCATCCAGCCGCGAAGCGCCGCGCCGTGTTGGTTCTTCCACCGCTCCAGCCTAACCAATACGTGGATGTCCCATAGGGTCGCGAGATTCCAGACGTAATGGACCTGGGGGTTGTACCGGATGTTCGACAACTCCACGAGACGAAACAGACGCTTCAGAGCCTCGGCCGGGGCTGCGGACTCGACCGAGGTTTCAGACTCAGCCGAGGTTGCTCCACCCCGAATGAGACTCTCGCGGAGCTCGGCCAGGAGCGGATCCTCAAACCGCCCGTCCGCGATGTGAGCCACGAGGGAGTGATAGCGCCGGAGGCCCGAATCCCCGCTGGAGGTGCGGGTGAAATCGTCGTGGATACGTCGGTTGTAACGCTTGGTCACTCCAACAGCCGCGACCAACGGGATGATCCACAGATACGGTACGACGGCGAAGATATGGAGGCCCCCCGTCACCAGCATCAACGTCGGCAACACGACGGCCAGCCACCGCGGGCCCCACTTAGGCAACAACCAGGCGGGGCTCTCGGCCCACTCCAGGAGAAGCTGGAGCTGCTTGGGCTCGACGGGTCCCGCGATGCGGCCCATGGCCTGAAGCTCATCTCGAAAGTCGATCGCCGGCGCCAACTCCCGCACGGCGCTCTGGCGCCGTCGTACGATCTCCGTAGAAGCCGGAGCCAAGAGCCAGTCGGTGAGCATGTCGGCTCCGGGGCGCGTGCACGTGGTGCCCAGGAGCACGTGTAACGAGGCGTGACCGAAAACGTCGAGGTCGTCCGCGTAGGGATGGTGCGGCGGCGGTTCTGCGGTGGTGTCTGAAAACTCCTCCCATCTGCGCAGCCGCCGGTGACGGGCTTCGAGCGCAACCTGCGCCATCTCACGGTACCAGATCTCCCGGCGCCGGACGCTCGAGTGCCTCACGACCAGCACGATGAAAATCACGATGAGCACGACCGAGACCGCGATGAGAAGCATCTGAGCGCCCGGGGCGATCAGATAAGCGACGATGGCGGCGGCCAGGGCCAGAGTGACGCCCATCCTCAGGTGGGCCAGACGGTCGAAGCGGGCGCGCCAAGAATCGGCCGACTTGGACGCCTCAGCCTCGCGCTGTGCGTAGATAGCGCGAGGGTCGGTCAATCCCTCCTCGACTTCAGGAGGCACTCGGTTCCACGGTTCCGCCGGGAAGCAGGTCGAAAGGATCGTCCACCCGATCCACGCCGTCCTTGAGGTACTGGACCGCCCGGCGCAAGTCGCCCTCCCGCTCCAACAGGGCCTGGAAGTCCTGGAGGCGATGGTGATACCGTATGCGCGTCAGCAACGTGGCGTTGTTGAGCGGTGTGACCAGAAATCCTTGATAGGTGCTCGCTTCGAACGACGGCTGAACCTCATTCGCGAAGATCTCGAGGTGACGGTCGAAAATCCTCTCACGCTCGGTCAGTTTCGTCTCGTACGCGAGTGTCGTGTCCTGGTACACAACCTCCAACTGATCGACGAGACCCTCGATGAACCCCTCGAACCGCTGATGGTCGCGCCAGCGGGCTTGGGCCCGGAGGCATTTCACCGTATCGGGGCCGCCCCCCTGGCGGTTGCAGAAGAACTCGATCGCACCCGCTCTCCCCACGAACGTGGCGAAGCTCTCGTTGAAGCGGACCTGTCCCTTCACGAAGAGGTGGTTGTGGGACAACTCGTGAAGCACGGTCTCGACCAGATCGACCTCATCGAGCCGGAGGAGGCTGGACAAGAGAGGGTCCGCGAACCACCCGAGCGTACTGAACGCGGAGGTGGGCCGCAGAAAAGTGTCGAAGCCGTCCTCTTCGAGCTTCCCCTGCGCCTTGATCGCGGCGTTTTCGTTGAAGTACCCCTTGTATGGGACCCTTCCAACGATCGGAAACCACCACGTCTTCGGCGCGAGTCGGTCCCGGGGGGCAGCGGACAGGACCATGGCGAGCGTGTCGCTCTCCAACTGTGTAAAGGACGTGTAGGAACGCCCCACATCGAGCCCGAACTCGTCGATCGCGTAATTCCGCGCCTCCACCACAAAGGTGAGCTTGGCCCGGGTGCGCTCATCCGTGGCGGGATCGAGAACCACTTCGGGGATGGGGCGACGAGCACGGAGGATCTTCGCCTCGGCGATGCCCGCCCGAATCACGTATATGGGCGAGCATGCCGAAGCGAAGGAAGTGATCAGGACGACGGCGCCTGCCCCCAGCAACAACCGTATCCAGACCCGTCGCTTCATCGCGTCAGTGACCCTCCCACGCTCGAGGTGTGGTCGCATGGCTCAGTCGACGTCGTCGCATGGGTCAGTTGACACTGCGCATGAGCGGGATGCCGCCCTCGGTCGGCACGTAGACCACTGACCCGGGCGGCAGCTCACTGAGCTGGTTGATGTAGTGGAACATCAGGTACTCGGGCGTGAGGCCGGCCGTGATGATGACCTGGGCTTCGGCGAGTCCCCTGGCCGCCGCGATCTCCTGGAGCGCCCGCTCCTCGATGATCTCGGTCTGGAATTTCTCGGCCGCCACCTGCTGCTCCCGCTGGAGCTTCTCATCGATCGCCTCGCGGACGGTCGCGGGCGCCTGGACGTCGCGCAGGAATACCTCCACGACCTCGATGCGGTCACCCGCTTTGGCCTGGATCGCCAACCTCATGTCGTTGGCGACCTGGGCCCGGTCCGGCGAAAAGATGTCATTGATCGACTTGGTGGCGACGGCGTCTCGCACACCGTTTCGAACGGCATTCATGACGATGCTCTGCTTGATCAGGTCTTCGGAGCCGATGCGTGCGAAGAGGTCGGGCGCCCGTGCCGGATCGATCCGGTAGAGCAGGGATACCTCCAGCCGGACGTTCATCTGCTCACTGGTTTGTGCCTCGATCGTCTCGACGCCGCCACCCGCTGGGAAACTTTGCTCGCGGATCGACATGATTTCGACCGAGGCGAGCGGGTTGATGATGTGTACGCCCGCACCCAGTGGCACTTCGTCGAATTGGCCCAGAAAGTGCCTCACGCCCACTTCGCCGACGTCGACGATCACTACCGTGTTGATGCCGACGAGCCCGACACCCCCGAGCATCAGACCCACACCGAGGAGCTTGGCCTTCCCTCGGTTTTCCGCGCCTGCTACGGACGGACCGATCACGAAGGCGACCGCCCCCGCAACGATGACAACAATGGCCAGCAACATGGGCAACATGGACTCCATGACGACCTCCTTATGATGGTGAGGAGACTCGGTTCCCAGATGAAGGGACTCGGTTCCTCACGAAGTAAGTTACTCTGCTTCACGACTCCACTACGTAATACGGACGTCGAACGATGCTTCTTTACGGAGATGCGTTCGGAGATCCGGCCGTAGCCGCCCCTAATCTAGCCACACGGGCGGCCGCGGGCAGCCTTGTGGAGTGGCACCTCGGAGGGACATCGTCTGCCATGGCACTTCCGCAGGGGTTGTACCGAATCGTGTTGCGGGCCCTTCGCGCCCTATCTCCGGTGTTGATGAAAGGGGAGTCCAAGCTCGCACGGGGGCTGCGGGGCAGGCATGATGCCCACACGCGATTGGCTGCCGCCGCCACGGCCCTCGCCGATCGACCGGTCGTCTGGGTACACGCAGCGTCGGTCGGCGAATCGCTTCAGGCTCGGGCCGTAATCGATGTGCTTCGCGGGCGAATGCCCGGGCTCCAGGTCGTCTTTACCTTCTTTTCGCCCTCGGCCGAGGTGATGCACGGGAGTTTTCCCGCCGACGTCTCTTCCTACCTGCCGTGGGACCTTCCCGAGGTGATGGGGCCGGTCCTCGACGCTGTTCGGCCCGCCGTGATCGTGTTCACGCAGCGCGAAGTCTGGCCGACCCTGGCGGAGGAGGCGGCGGCCCGGGGCGTGCCGACCGTCCTCATCGCCGGGACGATGCCGCAAGGGGCCGGAAGGCTCAGCAGGCCGGGCAGGATCCTGCTGGGCCCCGCGTTTCGGAGCCTTCGAGCGGTCGCCGCCGTCTCCAAAGAGGACGGCGACCGGTTCGGTCTCCTCGGGGTGAGGGGCGATCGTGTGACGGTGACCGGTGACCCGGGGATCGACGCGGTTTGGGACCGCGCGGCGAGAATCGACCGCGGGGCGCCCCATATGCGGATCTTCGGGGCCATGCGGATGCTCGGGTCGGGCTCGCGGGGCGCAGGAGGGCCGATTCTGGTAGCTGGCTCGACCTGGCCGTCGGATGAGAAGGTGCTCATCCCCGCGTTGGCACGGGTTCGCCGGTCGGTTCCTGGCCTGCGACTCGTCTTGGCGCCCCACGAGCCTGGGGGCTACGACTTCGTCGGACTCGGCCGGAGGTTGGCGGCGGATGGATGGACCCCCGTACTCCTTGGAAAATCCGGGGCGGTGCAGGGTGTCGACGCGATTCTCGTGGACCGAGTCGGAGTGCTGGCCGATCTATACAGCCTGGCGTCGGTCGCCTACGTGGGCGGGGGCTTCCACGGGAGCGGCCTCCATTCCGTGGTCGAACCAGCCGCCGTCGGGGTGCCGGTGCTGATGGGCCCGCGGTACCGGGGTTCGGTTCATGCCGCTCGGCTCCTGGCCGCCGGGGGTGCCTGTGCGGTGGCGGATGTGAACGGCCTTGCCGACACCCTCCGAGAGTGGCTCGAGGACGTGAAAAAAAATGAGGAACGCGGCCGGCTCGCCATGGACTATATTGAAAAGCAGCGAGGAGCGGCCGACTGTACGGCTGATCTGATCACCCGGCTTCTTCCCCAAGAAAATCGACGGGGGACTCTCTCCGAAGGGGAGACCTGACTTTGCGATCGCAGCTTTCCCGATATTCGCCCCTCACCATGGCCACGTGTCTAGTGCTCCTGGCCGGGTGTGGTGCCGAGTCGGCCCGGCGTAGCCCGGCGTCCGAGCGTACGGGAGCCGTGAGCTCAGCGGTGCTTGCGTCGGATGCGGGGACGAATCTGGGCCCCTCCTCCACGAATCCTGGTGCGGGTGTGACGACGCCCGGCCGCACTTCTAATACTTCGAGCGGGCGGCCCACGCTCGAGAGACGGGGGTCTGCCTCGGCTCAGGTCGTGGGGAATCCGCCTGCTCAGCCAGGTACCGATGCCGAGCCGGACGTTGTGAGCCTTGTGGACACCGATTCCGAGCCGCGCTCCGTGGGCGATGGGGACGACACCGATCCCGAGGGCTGCTCCGCGGGCGACGGTGGTGACGACGATCCCGAGGGCGCCGACGAAGACGACTGCGAGCCCGAAATGAGCGCGCGCGACAAGAGGTTGGCTTGGCTCGCAGACGAATCGGTCGGTGAAAACTTTCCGGCGCCCAGCGCCCGCACCAGCGGGGGCGGTGCCGTGGCTCGCCTTGTCCTGCCGGAGGAGCCCCTGAAGTTCGTCAGGCCCGAGGCAGTGAAGGGCATCTATTTGAACGCCTGGGCGGCTGGTTCCGCTGCCCGGTCCCAGGCCCTCATCGATCTGGCGACCCGGACCGAAATAAACGCTTTCGTGATCGACCTCAAGGACGCCTCCGGATATGTGAGTCACGCGACCCAGGTGATGACGGCCCGTGAGGCGGGGGCGGATCAGGAGATACGCATTCGTGACCTGGTAGGGCTCCTGAGGCGGCTTCAGGAGGCAGGGATCTATCCCATCGCCCGCATCGTGGTGGTCAAGGATCCGCTTCTGATTCGTGCCAAACGGGAATGGGCGGTGCAGGACACGGCGGGCGGCGTATGGGTGGACGGCAACGGTTCCCTCTGGGCCAACCTGCACGACCAGCGTGTGTGGGAGTACCACATCGAGTTGGCCAAGGAGGCCGCCGCGGTCGGCTTCCCCGAGATCCAGTGGGACTACATCCGGTTTGCGGATGCTCCCCCAGAGGAACTCCTCCGGGCCGTCTACCCTGGTTCCGAGGGCCAGCGTCGCAGAGACGTCGTCGAGGCGTTTCTGGAGTACGCCCGGGCCGAATTGGAGGATTCGGGCGTCGCCATGACCGTGGACGTCTTCGGGGCCACCACGTCCGCCTCGAGCGACATAGGCATCGGCCAGTACTGGGAGAGCTTCATCGGTTCGGTCGATGTGGCACAACCCATGGTGTACCCGTCTCACTATTGGGTGGGAAGTTTTGGCTTCCAGGACCCCAACGGACACCCGTATGAGATCGTGCGGGCAGCGCTCATGTCCGCGGTGCGGCGCTCCGAGGCGACGGAAGGGGCGGGAGCTACGCGGCCGTGGCTCCAGGACTTCACCTTGGGAGCGCCCCGATACGAAGCGCCGGAGGTCCGTGCACAGATTCAGGCGACGTACGATGCCGGCATCGACGAGTGGCTCCTCTGGAACGCGGGGAGCCGTTATACCGAGGCCGCGCTGGCGCCTGCGGGCGGTTATCCTCGGGGTGTAGAGCCCGATATGCGTGTCGGAGGCAGGATCGTGCCGGTGTCCCAACGGTACGCGGCGATGGCGGCGGAAGCCGAGGAACGGGCTTTGGCGCGTGCGGTGGCGGATAGTATCGCGGCGGCGGTCGTTGCGGACAGTCTGGCGGCGATCGTCACGGGCGGTGCGGCGGTAGGGCCGCAGAGTCCAGAGCCTGCGGGGGCAATCCGGCGCTAGACCGGCGTCCTCGCGAACTGCAGCTCGTGCAGCCGGGCGTAAAGCCCACCATGCTCCAACAACTCCTGATGGGTGCCCTCCTCGCACAACTCCCCTTGGTGCAGCACCACGATGTGGTCGGCTCCCAGGATTGTCGACAGGCGGTGGGCGATCACCATGGAGGTCCTGCCGGCCATGAGCTCGTTGGTGGCTTTCTCGATTTGCGCCTCGATCTCCGAATCGACCGAGCTGGTGGCTTCGTCCAGCACCAGGACCTGAGGATCGAACGCGAGCGCCCGCGCGAAGGACACGAGCTGGCGTTCTCCGACCGATAGGGTCGCTCCGCGTTCACCGAGCTCCTGGTTGTACCCACCCGGCAAGCGCTCGATGAAGGGCGCCGCGCCGATCCGCTCGGCGGCCTGGCGCACCTGATCTTCTGTGATGTTCTGCGCCCCGAGGCGGATGTTGTGGGCGACGTCCTGACTGAAGAGGAAGACGTCCTGGAGAACCAGACCGATGTGCTCACGAAGCTCGTCCAGCCGTAGTCGATCGATCGGCTTGCCGTCCAGCAGGATCCGGCCACGTTGCGGCTGATAAAAGCGCATCAGCAGGCTGATGATCGTCGTTTTTCCCGCCCCGGTGTGTCCCACGATCGCGAGTCGCTGGCCCGGCTCGGCTCGGAAGCTGACATCCTTCAGGACCCAGTCCCAATCGCCCTCCTCGTCCTTGCCGTACGCGAACCACACGTTCTGGAACTCGATTTCGCCGCGCACCGGAAGCTCCAGGGGTACCGGATCCGGTGGGTCCACGATCTCGATCTCGCGGTCGATCAGCATGAAGATCCGTTCCGACGACGCCATGGCCGACTGAAGCAGGTTGTACTTCTCCGAGAGATCCTGGATGGGCCGAAAGAAACGTTGGGTCAACTGGATGAAAGCGGCCAGCACTCCCACGGTTACCGTGCCCTCGAGCAGAGTGGCGCCGCCCCTCCAGATGATCAGCGCCAGGGCGATGGCGGTGAACAGCTCGATGACGGGGAAAAAGAGCGCGTAATAGGTGATCGAGCGGAGGTGGGCCTCCAGGTAGTCCTGGTTGATTTCGCGGTGACGCCGCGCGTCGTGCTCCTCCCGGTTGAAGAGCTTGACCACCATCATCCCGGTGATGCGTTCGTGGAGGTACGCGTTGATGCGTGCCAGGCGTACGCGGATGTCGCGGTAGGCGTTGCGGAGCTTCATCCGAAAGAGAAAGGCCGTGAGCACCACGAACGGCAGAACGCTGAAGGTGATCAGCGCGAGCCTCCAGTCCATGTAGAGCATGGCGCTCAGGATGAAGCCGAGCGTGAAGAGGTCGCCGAATACCGCGACGACGCCTGAGCTGAAGAGCTCGTTCAGCGTCTCGACGTCGCTCGTGATGCGGGTCATGAGGCGGCCCACCGGATTCTTGTCGTAGAAGCGCAGGTCGAGCCGCTGGAGTTTGCCGAAGATTTCGGTTCGCAGGTCGTACATGACCCGCTGGCCCAGCCAAGTTGTGAGCACGGTCTGGGCGTAGAGCAGGAAGAAGCCGAGCACGACCGACGCGATGTACGCGGCGGCGAGCGCAGCCAGCAGGGACGTGTTGCCGTTCGGGATCACGTCGTCCAAAGCGATCAGGGTCAGCCAGGGCCCGACGACTTGGAGGAACGACGCCACCAAGAGGATGAGGATCGCCAGAGCGACGTACCACTTATACGGCCGCAGGTATTGGAGAAGCCGCCTCATCAGGCGGGCATCGTACCCCTTGCCGAGCGCCTCTTCTTCCTGGAAGCCGTCCTGCGCTGGAGGCACTTCGCCCTTCCTTCAGTAGGTGGATGATCGAGAGCGGGCTAGGGGGTTATTGAACCTAGAAGGCTATTGAAGAAGTGAGGCAAGCGCGATGGGCTGTGCGATGGGCTCCAAGGACGTGGCGTTGCGCGGCTTCCGGATTTCTATGCTATTCCGGGCATGGACGATTGGATTCGGATTCGAGGCGCCCGCCAGCACAACCTCAAGAATCTGGACATCGATCTACCCAGGCGGGCCCTCACGGTGATCACCGGGCCCTCGGGCTCCGGTAAGTCTTCGCTGGCCCTGGACACCCTTTTCGCCGAGGGGCAGCGCCGGTACGTCGAGTCGCTTTCCACCTATGCGAAGCAGTTTCTGGAGCGCATGGAGAAACCCGACGTCGACTCGATCGAGGGGATCTCGCCCGCCGTGGCCATCGAGCAGAAGAATCCCACCAAGTCCAGTCGCTCCACGGTGGGAACGGCGACGGAAGTCTACGATTACCTCCGGCTGCTTTGGGCGCGGGTGGGGCGTACGTACTGCCCGGAGTGCGGGGACGAAGTTCGACCCGACTCCGTCACGAGCGCCGCCGCCCGCGTGCTCACTTTACCCGAGGGCACACGGATCCAGGTGACCTTCCCCTTGAAACTTTCCGGCCGGGTGAAACACGGAACAGTGGTCGAGAACCTTCGGGCGATGGGGTTCGTACGGATCCTCGCGGACGGGGTGATGGTCGATCTGGGCGAGGACGGCTCTGAGACTGTAGAGCACGTCGGCTTCGACCTCACGGAGGTGGCTGAGGCACTTGTCGTCGTGGATCGTCTGGCGATTTCTCATGAGGACCGCGATCGTCTGGCCGACTCGCTGAGCACGTGCTTCGTAGAAGGGGAGGGTGAGGCCATCGTGCTCATCCACGGTGCGGGTGGCCGGGAGGTCACCGAACGCCTGGCGTTCACCGAGCACTTCCGCTGCCCGAGGCATCCGGACATCGAGTTCTTCGAGCCCACGCCCAAGCTCTTTTCCTTCAACAATCCTTACGGATCCTGCCCGCTGTGTACCGGTTTCGGTGCCACGCTGGACTATGACGTCGATCTCATCGTCCCGAATCCCGCCCGTTCGATCGACGACGGGGCGGTCGATCCTTGGTCGAAGCCCCGATATCATCGCGAGCGAGCCAAGCTGCGCTCCTTTACGCTGGACCAGAACGCGTCGCTGTACAGTCCTTGGGCCGAGCTTCCCGAGGATTTCCGGGAAGCGGTCCTCTACGGAGCCAAGGGGTTAAAGGGGGTGATCCCCTTTCTGGTGTCGCGCGAGCGGAAGCGCTACAAGCATTACATCCGCGTGTTTCTTCGCCAGTATCAGAGCCCCCAGGTGTGCCGCGACTGCGGCGGAGCACGGATCCAGCCGGGGGCGCTCAACATCAAGATCGGCACTTCCTCGATCGCCGACGTGAACAGGCTCCCGATCGAGGACGTCCAGGGTTGGGTCTCCGGCCTCGACTTGAGTGAGATGGAGGCGCGGATCGCGGAGACGATCCTCCGGGAGTTACACGCCCGCCTGGCCTTCCTTGTCGACGTGGGCCTCGGGTACATCGCTCTGGACCGGCAGATGCGAACCCTCTCAGGGGGTGAGGCCCAGCGTATCAACCTGGCGAACTCGTTGGGTTCCCGGTTGGTGGATACACTCTACGTGCTCGATGAGCCGACGGTGGGCCTGCACCCGAAAGACACGGCGGCCCTCCTGGCGCTTCTTGGGAAACTGCGCGACGCGGGCAACTCCGTGGTGGTGGTCGAGCATGATCCCCTCGCCATCCGCGAAGCCGACCACGTTCTCGAATTGGGCCCCGCTGCGGGCGACAAGGGGGGAAGCATCGTCTTTCAGGGGACCCCCGACGAACTGGCGAAGGCCGACACTACCACGGGGCGGTACATCTCGGGGCGTTCCGAGATTCCGGTTCCCGCTGAACGAAGGCCGGTGGATGGAGCGAGGTTGAGCCTTAGGGGCGGGCGCCTCCACAACCTCGAGGGTGTGGACGTCGAAATTCCGCTCGTGGCCATGACGGTGGTGACCGGGGTGTCGGGGTCCGGCAAGTCGACCCTCGTTCACGACCTCCTGTACCACGCCTTGGAGCGGGAATTGAAGGGCGGAGAGACGAGTGCCAAGGAACACCTCGGAGAGGTGGTCGGAGAAGTCGCATCCCTCGAGGGGGCCACCATGCTCGACGAGGTCGTCCTGGTCGACCAGTCCCCTATCGGGCGAACCCCACGATCCAACCCGGTGACCTACATCAAGGCGTGGGATGAAGTCCGGAAGTTGTTCGCGGCTCAGCCGCTCGCCCGAAAGCGGAGGTATACCGCCGGGGCCTTCTCGTTCAACGTAAAGGGTGGCCGGTGCGAGGCGTGTAAGGGGGCGGGGAACGTCGAGATCGAGATGATCTTCATGGCCGACGTCTACGTTCAGTGTGAGGCCTGCCGGGGTACCCGCTACCGCTCGGAGATGCTGGAAGTGCGCTTCAAAGGGCGGAACGTGGCGGAGGTTCTCGACCTCACGGTCGACGAGGCGATCCGCTTTTTTATCCGTCAGGACCGCCTGGGGCGGATCCTCTGGCAGCTCCAACAGGTCGGTCTCGGTTACCTCAAGCTCGGACAACCTGCCCCGACCCTGTCCGGCGGTGAAGCACAGCGGCTCAAGATCGCACGGGAGCTGGCGCGTGTCTCGGGAAAGAAGGGGCGTAAGCTCTACATCCTGGACGAACCCACCACCGGCCTCTCAGGCGAGGACATAAGGAAGCTCCTTCAGGTGTTGAACCGCCTGGTGGACGCCGGAAACTCCGTGCTCGTGATCGAGCATAACCTGGAGGTGGTCAAAGCCGCCGATTGGGTGATCGACATGGGGCCGGGGGC
>JADFNK010000002.1 GCA_022563405.1 Gemmatimonadota bacterium
CCGTTGTGCGACGTTTCCTGGATGATGCGGCCCCGGTTTTGGGGTGGATCGCGCACTCTCTGCGGCACAGCTTCGCCACGCACCTCCTCGACGCGGGGGCCGACCTCATGGCGGTCAAGGAGCTCCTGGGGCACGTGTCGCTGTCTACGACGCAGGTGTATACGCATACGTCCAAGGAGAGGCTGAGGCAGGTGTATCGACGGTCGCATCCGCGCTCGTAGAAAGTGAACCATTTGGCTTTCCGAAGCTTCTTTTGCATCCCGAGGCTTCCGAGCGCCCCGGGGTGTGTGGAGGCAGGGCGCTACAGGAGGGCCGGCTTATCGTGATTGTCGAGCTCCCTCCTGAAAGAGCGGGAGGTGGCCTGCCTCCCGCAGAGGCCCCGCGGGAGTTGGAAAAGCCATCGGTGAGTGGTACCATTTCTTGACGCCGCACCCACCGGGGAGGCCATAGCCGATGGTCGAGCAGAGAGGGTATACCGGGACGTTCGAGTACGATCCTGAGCTAGAGCCGCTCGCGGGTCATGTCATCGATCTGCAAGACGAAATCTATTTCGAGGGGGAGTGCGTTACGGAGCTCAAGTCGTCCATGCACCGCGCTGTTGACCACTAGCTGGCGGTTTGCGACGAGCGCGGTGACACACCTGACAAGCCGTTCTCTGGGCAGCTACGGCTTCGGATGGACCCGCAGCTACATCGATCGCTCGCGATCGCGGCGTCGACGGCCGGAAAGAACCTCAACACTTGGATTGTCGAAGCCCTTGAGGGCGCGGCCCACTAGGACCCGGCACGAGCTGTGACACGACCTGCGTCGGCACCCCCAGCCCTTCGTCGAATGGGATGTGGCACGGGTCCCCGTCAATCCGCTTCATCCCATCCCGACTCGTGAACCCTCATCGTTACCTTTGGGACAACCGGGACCCCGCTGGGCGCTTGGTCCGTTCAGGGTCTTGCTGTATCGTAAGGACCCGCGGAGAATCGGAGAACGGTCTTCTAAAGAGCACCGAATGACAAACCAATCTGGCAAACTGAACCTTCGCGCAACGACCATCGTGGCCGTACGCCGTGATGGCCAGGTAGCGCTTGCGGGCGACGGTCAGGTGACGATGGGTGACGCGGTCGTGAAGAATAAGGCCCAGAAGGTGAGAACCCTCCGGGATGGGGACGTGCTGGTGGGCTTCGCGGGCGCCGTTGCCGATGCGTTCACTCTCTTCGAGAAGCTGGAGGAGAAGCTGGAGCGGTTTCCGAAAAACCTCACCAAGGCGGTGGTGGAGCTCGCCAAGGACTGGCGCATGGACCGCTACTTGAGGAGGCTCAACGCCCTGCTTCTGGTGGCCGATCGGGAACACCTCTTCCTGGTCAGTGGAGAAGGGGAGGTCATCGAGCCCGACGACGATGTCCTGGCTATCGGCTCGGGCGGCTCATACGCGATGGCCGCGGCTCGTGCGTTGCTTTCAAATTCGGAGCTGTCGGCGAAAGAGACAGTGCGCCGGTCCCTCGAGATCGCCGGTGAGATCTGCATCTATACGAACCAAGAGATCACGGTTCTGGAGTTGGAGTAGAGTGGAAGATTCAGGCGAACAAAGGCTTTCCGCGTCAGACGGCCACTCCGAAGTGGAGAGCGGAGATGGCCACGGGGCTGGAACCGATGTCGGAACAGAAGCCGAGAACGGGGATGGCCACGGGGCTGGAACCGAGGCCGAGATCAGGAACGGCTCCGAGGCCGGAACCGAGGCGGAACGGGAGATGAGACACGACCTCGAGACGCCCGATGAATCCGAAGAGGAATGGCTGAATCAACTCACACCCCGCCAGATCGTTGCCGAGTTGGACAAGTATATCGTGGGTCAGGACGAGGCCAAGAAGTCCGTCGCCATCGCGCTCCGAAACCGCTGGCGCCGGCAGCGGGTGGAAGAAGAGCTTCGGGATGAGATCCTCCCGAACAACCTCATCCTGATCGGTCCCACGGGAGTGGGGAAGACCGAGATCGCGCGTCGGCTTGCCCGTCTGGCGGGTGCCCCTTTCGTGAAGGTGGAGGCGTCGAAATACACCGAGGTCGGGTACGTGGGGCGGGACGTGGAGTCGATGATTCGAGACTTGGTGGACGTGGCGGTCAACATGGTTCGCGCGGAGCGTGAGGACGACGTCGAGGAGTTGGCGGACGAGAGGACGGCCGAGCGACTCCTGGATCTTCTCCTCCCTAAACCGGCGCCCAGTGCCACCGTCAAGGTTGGGCGGGCAGCACCTCCGGAGAGCGGCGAGGGTCGGCCGCACGTCTTCGTGGTGGGCGCTGAGGGTGCAGAGGTGAAGGATGTGGAGGTGGCCGCAAAGGAGGGCATCGAGGCACGCCGTGAGCGAACGAGGGAGAAACTTCGCAAACTCCTTCGGGACGGAAAGCTGGAGGACCGTGAGGTCGAAATAGAGGTGTCCCACACGCCGTCGATCGAGGGTATGGTGTTCCCGATGGGCGGCATGGAGGGGATGGATCACAACTTCACGGAAATGCTCCAGGATATGCTTCCAAAGCGGAAGAAGCGGCGCACGGTGTCTGTCGGGGAAGCCCGGAGGATCCTCGTCCAGGACGAGATGGACCGCTTGATCGACATGGACGAGGTCGTCAACGAGGCCCTCATCCGGGCGGAGGACATGGGGATCGTCTTTCTGGACGAGATCGACAAGATCGTCGGAGAGCGGAGTGGAACGGGGCCGGATGTGAGCCGCGAGGGAGTGCAGCGCGACATCCTGCCGATCGTCGAGGGCTCGACGGTCCAGACCAAGTACGGGCTGGTGCGGACCGATCACATGCTCTTCATCGCGGCGGGGGCGTTCCATGTGGCCAAACCCGCGGACATGATCCCCGAGCTGCAGGGACGTTTCCCCATTCGGGTCGAGCTCAAGAGCCTTGGCGAGGAGGACTTCGTCCGCATTCTTCAGGAGCCGAAGAATGCGCTGACTCGTCAGTATACCGCGTTGGTGGAGACCGAGGGCGCGACCCTCGAGTTCACCAAAGAGGGGATCGAGGAAGTGGCGAGACTCGCCGCCAAACTAAACGACCAGATGGAGAACATTGGGGCTCGCCGGCTACAGACGGTGCTCACCACACTGCTCGAGTCGGTGCTCTACGGGCTTCCTGAGGACGACCTCCGCGAGATCGTGGTGGATCGTGACTTCGTTCGCGATAACCTCTCGGCGATCGTGGACGACGCTGACCTGAGGCGCTACATCCTCTGACACCCGGGCGAGCCGGTAACACCCGGGCGAGACCCGCTGTATCTCTTTTACGGCCTTCCTGAGGTGAAATCTGCCATAATGGCGGAATTGGTCTATCAATGAAGCAGGCGGAGTGGTAGTTTTTCACTCCAATGAACGACACGCTCAAGAAGACCCCCCTCTATGATGTACATCTCGGTCTCGGGGCCAAGATGGTGCCGTTCGCCGAATATGAGATGCCGGTGCAGTACCCGACGGGAATCACGGCGGAGCACCGGGCCGTACGAGCGACGGCAGGCCTCTTCGACGTATCGCACATGGGCGAGTTCCTGATTCATGGTCCCCAAGCGCTCGATCTGGTGCAGCGCGTGAGTGTAAACGACGCAGCGGGCCTGACGGTGGGTCAGTGCCAGTACTCGGCCATGTGCGCGGAGGACGGAGGCGTCCGCGACGATGTCGTCGTCTACCACATGGCCGATCACTACATGATGGTGGTGAACGCTTCACGGCGGGACCAGGATTGGGCGTGGCTCGAAGAGCATGCGCAGGGACTCGAAGTGACGCTGGAGGACTGCTCGGATGGCACCGGTCTCTTGGCTCTTCAGGGGCCCCGTGCCCAGGAGATACTGGATCCGCTCACGAAACTGAGCTTGGATGACATCGCGTACTATCATTTCGCGGAAGGTACGGTCGCGGGGTTTGCGGCGACGATCAGCCGGACCGGATATACGGGGGAGGACGGCTTCGAGCTTTATGTGGCCGAGGAAGATACGGTTGCGGTCTGGAATACGGTACTCGAGCAGGGTGAGGGATTGGGCCTGCTCCCGACCGGACTCGGAGCCCGGGACTCCCTACGGCTCGAGATGGGCTTCGCCCTATACGGAAGTGAGCTCGACGAGGAGCACACCCCCTTGGCCGGCCGGCTTGGGTGGCTGGTGAAAATGGACAAGGGAGATTTTTCCGGACGGGATGCGTTGGTCCGGCAACGGGAAGAGGGTGGACACGACAGACTCGTCGGGATCCGGCTGACGGAGCGGGGTTTCCCGCGGCCCGGCTACCCGATCGTACACGACGGGCACGTGGTTGGATCGGTTACCAGCGGAACCGTCAGCCCGAGTCTCGGCTATGGCATCGCGCTGGGCTACGTGCCCGCCGGATTGGTCAGTCCCGATACCGAAGTCGGCGTTCGCATCCGTGACAAGGTGGTGCCGGGCGTGGTCGTCCGGCTGCCGTTTTATACCGAGGGCTCGGTTCGACGGTGACTCGGGCCACTCCTTCAAGAGGTCTCTAGCGCATGCGGGTAGCGGTTCTGACGGTGAGCGATAGTTGCTTTTCCGGTGAGCGGGAGGATCGGAGTGGTGACCTGATCGTGCAGTGGTGCGCACGTTGTGAATACGAGCTGACGCACCGAAGTGTCGTACCCGACGAGACCGATCAGATCGTTCCGCAGCTCGTGAGTTGGGCCGATTCCGGGGAGGTCGACGTCGTATTTACAACCGGGGGTACGGGTTTTTCCCCGCGTGACGTGACGCCGGAGGCCACAAGAAGCGTGCTGGACAAGGAGGCGCCGGGGTTGGCCGATGCTATCCGAAGGCAAGGGCTGCCCGAGACGCCGACCGCGGTGTTGTCGAGAGGGCTGGTCGGGTCGCGGGGCCGTACCTTCGTGGCGAACCTTCCGGGAAGCCCCGGCGGTGTTCAAGACGGTCTCAAGGCGATTGAGGGGCTTCTCCCACACATCGTGGCGCTCTTGCGCGACGAGGCCACGGGACATCCGACCCCCGCGACGCCGGTAGATCCCGCATGAGGGCTGACGACGGGGGCAGAGTGCTTGTCTCGACCCATCACTTGGAGCGGGCGGGCGAGCTCAGGGAAGCGTTCAAGGGCGCCGGATACGAGGTGGAGCTGGTCACCCCGGATGAAGACGTGAGCGGGGGACCGCCCATCGAGCTGCTGGTCGTGACCGGGTCTCCGGCCTCGGTCTCCGCCCGGACTTTGGTCCGGAGTGTACACGCCGATTCCAACGCCCCAGCCTTCGCGATCGCGGAAAACGCGGAGGCGATTCCGAGCTTGGCTGCCGATTACGCGGAGGTGTTCTCGGACGACGCTCGCGCCGACGACGTTGTCTTCGTGGCGCGTTCGCTCATCGAGCGCCGCCGGCTTCAGGCGTTGGCGGGTATCGTCGGCGAAAGTGACGCGATCAAGGAAGCCCTGGAGCGGGTTGTGCAGTTTGCGCCGGTGGGGTCCACAGTGCTCATCACGGGGGAGTCGGGAACCGGCAAGGAGTTGGTCGCGAGAGGAATCCACCACCTTTCGTCGAGGCGCCATCGGCCGTTCATCGCCGTGAACGTTGCCGCCCTCTCTGAAACGCTCTTGGAAAGCGAACTTTTCGGACACGAGAAGGGAGCTTTCACGGGCGCCATCGATTCTCGACGTGGGCTTTTCGAGCTGGCGGACAAGGGGACCATCTTCCTCGACGAAATCGGGGAGATGCCACCGCTCACCCAGACCAAGCTCCTTCGGGTCCTCGAGCAGCGCGAGTTCCGTCGTGTAGGTGGTGAGGACGTGATCCGCGTTGATATCCGGATCGTCACCGCCACCAACCAGGATTTGAAGCGACTCGTGGCGGTCGGTGGGTTCCGGAAGGATCTCTTCTATCGATTGAATGTGTTGCACATCGAACTGCCTCCGCTCCGTGCTAGGCGCGAGGACATTCCTCTACTGGTAGACGCCTTCATCCGGGATGCGAGTAGGCGCCACGACCATCGTTTCGAGGGAATTTCTTCCGAAGCCATGGAAATTCTCCAGGACTACCATTGGCCCGGCAACGTCCGTGAATTGGAGAACTTGATCGAGAGTATGGTGGTTCTCGCACCTGGCAGGCAGGTCTTGCCCGAGGATATCCCTTCGGACGTCCGAGGGACTGCGCCATCCACAGCCGCCCTTGTTCCCTTCGGAGAGGGGAGTTCCCGGGCGCTGGAAGATCCGGGTGCGCAGGGGATCAGGCCCGAACTGGAGTTCATCTTCCGCACGCTGGTCGATCTACGAATGGACGTGGATGACCTCCGCAAGGAGTTCGACAGCTACCGGCCCCTACAGCCGGGCTCTTCCAGGACCGTGGACACGCATCCGGTCAACGAAGGGAGAATAGAGATCGGTGTCCGGCCGGCTTCCGAGGTGTCGGATGAGCCTTGGGAGGTGGAGGAACCGCCCGAAGTCGCACCCGGGGACGGGGCGGTCGTGTATCGGTCGGGCATGACCATGGAGGATCTCGAACGTGCGGCGATCGCTGCTGTGTTAGTGGAAGTCCGGGGAAACCGCCGGAAAGCGGCTCAGATGCTCGCCATCGGCGAACGCACGCTCTATCGGAAGATCAAGGCGTTTCGGATCGGCGAGGAAGAATCGGAATCGACCTAGAATCGGAATCGACCTAGAATACCGACAGCCCTCTAGTCGCGGACCGATACTTCTCGGGATCCGATGCGACCCCGCACACGAGCCCGCTCCAACTCGAGTTCATGGAGGATGCGGTCCCAGGACGTATCTCTCGCGCCTTCGTACTCCACCGTCAGGCCGATCTCCAGATCAATGCCCATGTCGAAGGCGTAGACCGCAATTTGGGTCTCTTCTTGGCGAAGGCGTTGCCCTCCCCAACCCGGCGTGATCGCCTGAATGGCTATGGGACGGTATCTGAGTCCACTGTTCAGGATATGGAGATTCTCGGGTTCGTACGTGATCGTCGGTGCTCGACTGAACATCGACACCAGAAAGAGGGAGCTCTCCGGTGGAGCCCGGGACCGTAAGGTCGAGCCGGCCGACGCTGAAAGGCCGGCCAGTCGTTGGTACGTGTCGGGGGCTGCCAGTCGAATGACGGACTCGGCCAGGGGCGTGATCTGGATTTGGAGGTCGCCGCTCACCAACTCGAGCGTGAACTCCGACTGTGTAAGAGTGCCGTATCCAGGCGGGACGAGTGCGTTCGCCCCTCCGGGGCCGGCCGGCGCCGCCGTTTGGCCGGCTCCCGCCCCAGCCCCTGTGCCTCCGCAGCCGCCGAGAAGAACCAGAATGGCCCCAATGGCCGCTCGTGTTCCGCTTACCCGGCCCCAATACGGCGTGCTCACGGTCTGATCTCGTCCTGTTCCATCTGGTCCCGCCCCTCTTGGTCTTGCCCGTCTTGGTCCTGCCCGTCTTCGTCCACACCGATCAGATCGTCGAGCGCGGCCAGCAACTCCTCACGTCCCTCGCCCGTCTTCGATGAGCAAGTGAGCACCTGATCTTCGTCGATGTTCAGACGTTCCACAGCCGTCGCCACTGTTCTCTTCCGGGCCAAGTGCTTGAGCTTGTCCATCTTCGTAAGCACCACCAAAGTCGGTAGGCCTCTCGTGGCGAGGAACTCCACCATCTCGAGGTCGGTGACGGTGGGGTCGTGCCGAGCGTCTATAAGATGTACGACACCCCGGAGTTTCGGTTCCCCTACGAGATAATCTTCCACCAGTGCCTTCCAGGATTGCCTCGAACGGGCGGAAGCCTTGGCGAAGCCGAACCCGGGGAGGTCGACCAGGAAAAACCGGTCATTAACCAAGTAAAAATTGAGGGAGCGTGTCTTACCCGGTGTTGCGGATACGCGCGCGAGCTTCTTCCGCGTGCGCCTCAGCAGCACGTTGATGAGCGAGGACTTGCCGACATTGGAGCGGCCGGAGAACGCCACCTGCGGGAGGTCGCCGGGAAGCGGTGCGCCGGCGTCGAACAGGCTTCCGGCGAACTCGACGGTCCGGACCTTCATGTTACTGCGAAACGTGGGTTCCGATCGAGCTCCCACCCTCGAGGAAGCTTCGCCGGGCTTGGGGCATCGACGTGAGGGCCTCGGTCAGGACCTCGTCCATGGTATGGACCGGCACGAACTCCAAGCCGGCGATCACCTCCTCGGGCATGAGCTCCAATTCCGGCGCGTTGGCCGCCGGCAACAGAACCTTGGTCAATCCCTCCCGGAGCGCGGCCACAGCCTTCTCCCTGACCCCTCCGACAGCCAGGACACGCCCTCGCAGCGTGATCTCCCCTGTCATGGCCACGTCGGCCCGCGACGGAGTCCCGGTGAGCGCCGAAATCAGCGCGGTGGCGATGGTGATTCCGGCGGACGGACCATCCTTCGGGGTTGCCCCCTCGGGGATATGGATGTGGATGTCCACGTTCTTGTGGAAGTGTGGATCGAGGCCGAGGCGGGCGGCGCGGGAGCGGGCGTACGTTACCGCCGCAAAGGCGGACTCCTTCATCACGTCTCCGAGTGTCCCGGTGAGCTGCACCTGGCCCGAACCGGGTACCACCGCAACCTCGACGTCGAGTACCACACCTCCCGCTTCCGTCCACGCCAGCCCGTTGGCCATTCCGGACCGCTCCCCCTCGTCCTTGCTGCGTTCCAGATAGAGCGGCGGGCCCAACAGAGCCTTCAAGTCTTCCTCGCCGACGCTGATGCGTTCGGTCGTTCGATCGTCCGCGGTCGCCGCAGCCTCATCACCGGGCGCCCCAGCCTCATCGCCGGTCACTGTGCGCTCTTCGGCCTTCCGTCGGGCGAGTTTGCGGGCCACACGGGAAATACGGCGATCCAATTCCCGGACGCCCGCTTCCCGCGTATATCGCCGGATTATCGCTTTGGCCGCACCTTGGGTCAGGTCCGCGTCCCTCGGTAGGCCGTGGCGCTGGGCCTGGTGGGGCCAAAGGAAACGCAGGGCGATCGAGAGCTTCTCGGTGTCCAGGTATCCCGGGAGGCGGATGATTTCCATGCGATCCCGAAGCGGTTCCGGGATTCCCGCGAGCGTGTTGGCGGTGGCCACGAACAGAACGTCGGAGAGGTCGTATTCCAGCTCCAGATAGTGGTCCGTGAAAGTCTTGTTCTGTTCCGGGTCCAGAACCTCCAGGAGAGCGGCGCCGGGATCACCATGGAAATCATGGGCCAACTTGTCGATCTCATCGAGTAGGAACACGGGGTTTATGGTCCCGGAGCGGCGCATCCCCTGTAGCACCCTACCGGGCAGGGCACCCACGTAGGTGCGCCGGTGACCCCGGATCTCGGCCTCGTCTCGGATGCCCCCCAAACTGACACGCACGAACTCTCGGCCGAGAGCGGTGGCGATACTACGCCCGAGAGAGGTCTTGCCGACCCCGGGTGCGCCAACCAGACAGAGTATGGGTCCCTTCAGCTCACGGACCAACGACAGCACCGCGATATGGTCGAGGATGCGATCCTTTACCTCATCGAGACCGTAATGCGCCTCATCGAGTATGGCGGATGCATGCTCGACATCGAGATTGTCCTTCCTGCGTTCGGTCCACGGGAGCCCCAGGATCCAGTCGAGGTAGGTTCGAATCACCGCGGCCTCGGGGGCGACGGGATTCAGCTTTTCGAGGCGATTCAGTTCGCGCTCCGCCCGCTCGAGGGCGTGCGGGGGAAGGGAAGCGGACACCACCGCGGCCGCGAGCTCCGACCACTCATCATCCTGGGGGTCGGCTCCGAGCTCGTGGTGAATCGCCTTCAGCTGCTCCTGGAGGTAGTTCTGGCGGTGATCTGAGTCGAGTTGTAGGCGGATCTGAGCATCCAGCTTCTCTTCGATACGCAGAATCTCCAGCTCCCGCACGAGGATTTCTCGCAGTAGCCCGTAATACGGTACGAGGTCGGAGGATTCGAGAAGCTCCTGCTTCTCACTGGGCAGCACCAACAAATGTCCAGAAACGAGATGGGCGGAACGAAGCCGGTCACTTTCGAGAGATACCGAACTCAACACATCGTCCGGAACACGATCACAAAGGTGGACATACTCGTGAAAGAGCCGCAGGACACCTCGCGCGAGGGCCTCGTCTTCTTTCGACTCCTGTTGTTCGGCGCGTTCCTCCACGACGAACGGCTCGATCGACGCGGCGAAACCGGCGTCAGATTTCAGGAAACGACGAACTCTGCAGCGTGCGATACCCTCGAGTACGACGCGCGCGTTCCCGTCCGGGAGGCGGGACACCTGCAGGATCCGCGCTACGACCCCGACGCGGTGCAGGTCGGCCTTGGAGGGGTCCTCCACCTGTATGTTCTTTTGTGCCAGGAGGAGGATGTATCCTGCGTCTTTCTCGGCAGCCTCCAGCGCGGCGAGCGACGGAGGTCGGCCGATCAACAGGGGCAGGACCATGTAGGGGAAGTAGACCAGATCCCGAAGGGCAACGACGGGAAGCCGGTCTGGGATCTCGTAGGTCTCGTCGACCCGAATCAGTGTCGCCATTCGGTTACTGTGTACTCCTTCAGCAGCCTTCTAGGACTGTACTTCACGCACGCGACTTCGAGCACACGATGGTGCGGGCCCCTTCGGGAAGTTGGGCCGGATGCGCGCATCCTACGCCCGGAAACCACTGTGGGGAAGGGCTAGTGCGGCTCAGGCCTCTTTCTTCTGTGTCTCCGGATGGAGTACCAGCAGCGGTGGCACGGACTTGTCGACACAATCGGCCGTGACGACCACCTCTCGAACATCCGTTCGAGAGGGGACGTCGAACATGACGTCGCGCATGAAGTCCTCGATGACAGAACGCAGGCCGCGCGCGCCAGTGCCGCGGTCCAGCGTCATCTCTACGATCTTGTTCAGCGCTTCCTTGTCGAACGTGAGGCCAATGCCTTCCAGCTCGAACATCTTCCGGTACTGTTTCACCAGGGCGTTCTTCGGCTCCTCTAGAATCCTCAACAATGCCTCTTCATCCAGGTCGTTCAAGTGGACCGCGACCGGGAGACGTCCCACCAGTTCGGGGATGAGGCCGAACTGCCTGAGGTCCTCGGGCTGGACCTGCGGCAGGAGGTTGTCTCGTTCTTCTTTGGAGGCCTTCTCGCCGAACCCGATGCGCCGCTGGCCTAGGCGGGTCTCGATGATCTCTTCCAGGCCGTCGAAGGCGCCTCCGCAAATGAACAGGATGTTCCGCGTGTCGAGCTGGATGTACTCCTGCTGTGGATGTTTTCGACCGCCCTGGGGCGGGACCGACGCCACTGTTCCTTCCAGGATCTTGAGGAGAGCCTGTTGGACACCCTCTCCCGAGACGTCCCGCGTGATCGACGGGTTCTCGGACTTCCGCGCGATCTTGTCCATTTCGTCGATGTAGATGATTCCGCGTTCGCACTCGGCCACGTTGAAATCGGCGGCCTGGAGCAGCCGAACCAGGATGTTCTCGACGTCTTCGCCGACGTATCCTGCTTCGGTGAGCGTGGTGGCGTCCGCGATCGTGAACGGGACGTTGAGGATCCGAGCCAACGTCTGCGCGAGCAGCGTCTTACCGACCCCAGTGGGTCCGATCAGGAGAATGTTGGCCTTGTCGATCTCGACTTCGTCGACAACGCCCTGGTTGTTGACCCGCTTGTAGTGGTTGTAGACCGCCACGGCGAGTGCCCGTTTCGCTTCCTCCTGCCCGATGACGTACTGATCCAGGAAGTCCTTGATCTCGTGTGGGGTCGGACTCTCGACTACAGACTCTGATGACTCTCGATCTTCTTCTTCTTCGAGAATCTCATTACAGAGAGAAATACACTCGTTGCAGATATAGACGGAAGGGCCGGAGATGAACTTCTTGACCGTTTCCTTGGACTTTCCGCAAAAACTGCAACGTAGATGTTTGTCACTGGACATATCGTGGCTCCTCTCGTGACCCCTCGGCTCGTGCGCGGGTGGTCACCCCTCGTCGTCGTCTGATGGCTCGAGTTTCGCATGTGAGTCTTTTGGGCCCGAGCCGTTCCTGACCGGGCCTTCCAGCACCCGATCGATGAGGCCGTATTCGACCGCTTCCTCCGGACTCATGAAACGGTCGCGGTCCACGTCGTCCTGTATCTGCTCGAGCGACTGACCCGTGTGCTTAGCTAAAATCTCATTGAGTCGGGTCCGTGTGTACAGGATCTCTTTGGCCGCGATCTCGATGTCGGACGCCGTACCCTGCGAACCTCCGGAAGGCTGATGGATCATGATCCGTGCGTTGGGAAGGGCGCCTCGTTTGCCTTTTTCCCCGGCAGCGACGAGCACGGCGGCCATCGAGGCCGCGATGCCGACCGCGAAAGTGGCGACTGGAGCCCTCATGTGCTGGATCGTGTCGTAGATCGCGAGGCCCGCATAAACCCCACCGCCCGGCGAGTTCACGTAGAGATAGACGTCGCGTTCCGGGTCCTCGGCGTCGAGGAACAGCAGCTGAGCCACGATGATGTTAGCCACGTTGTCATCGATCCCGCAGCCGAGGAAGATGATGCGGTCCATGAGGAGCCGGCTGAAAATGTCGTAGCTCCGCTCTCCGCGGCTGGTCCGCTCGATGACGTATGGGGGGTAGATCGGCATGGTTTGCAGGTTGCTCCCGTAAGGTCAGGCTTGGGTGATTTCCGACTGTTGCTTGAGAAAGTCGAACACTTTTCTCTCTGTGATCTCTCGCTCCAGCGCTTCGAGCCTCTCGCTCTTCTGGAGACTGGCGTAAATTTTTGCGGATGTGTCTCCGCTTTTCTTGGCGATTTCTTCGATCCGGTCGTCGAGCTCTTCCTCGGTGGCCTGAAGTTGTTGTATCTCGGACAGGCGGTCGATCGCCAAGATCCTCTTTACCGCGTGCTCGGCCTGTGGCGAAAGCTTCTCCTTGGCCTCGGCCAGCTTCTCGGGGGCTACTCCCTCGGGATTACCCAGCACGGATTCGACGTAGCGGTCCACCATTGAAACTGGCACCGTAAAGGGATTCGCGTCCAGAATCGCGTCCAGCAGTTTACCCCGAACGACGGATTCTGCCTGTTCCTCGGCTTCTTGCTCCAGGTCCGCCCGAATTTTCTCGTTCAGGTCTTCGACGCCCTCAAACTCCCCGAGGCTCTTGGCGAACTCGGCGTCCAACTCCGGCACCACGAGGTGTTGCCGAGAGTCCAGCCGGATGTGGAGACGCTCCTCCTGGCCCCGGCGTTCCTCATTGGGGAAGTCGTCTGGAAAACGGACCACGAACTCGCCGGATCCGTCGACCTCGAGTGACTTGATCGCCTTCTCGATATCCGGGATCGCGTCTCCCTGCCCGAGAACCAATTGGTACGGTTGCACCTCTCCGGGCTTGCCGTCCTCGTCGTCCTCCATTCGTTGGATCTCTACGCCGACCAGATTTCCGTCTTCAGGGCGGCCTTCATCCAACGGTTGCCAAGTGCCTTTCTCCTCCCGGAGCTGCCCCAAGACCTGCTCGAGTTTGTCATCCAAGCCGTTGATCGAGGGCCGTTCAACCTTGAACCCGCCCAGCCGCGAGAGCTCGATTTCCGGTCGCACGTCGAAGGAAATCGAGAAGGTGAGATCCCGGTCCGGCTCGTACTGCACGTTGCCCACTTCACCCTCGGAAATCGGGCTGAGCTCCTGCTGGCTGAGTGCCTCCCGGTATGCGGCCCCGATGAGCTTGTCGAGGGCCTCCCGGCTCAAGGAGTCCCCGAAGCGTTTCTCGACTACCGAAGACGGCACGTGCCCCTTCCGAAATCCCGGAAGCTTCACGCGCGCAGCGAGCTCACCGGTGAGCCGGCGCCGCTCCGAACTCACCACCCCGGAGGGCACCGTGACGCTCATGGTCCGACGCCACCGCTCGCCCTCTTCGACGGAGATCTGGAGTTGGGCTCCGTCTATCGTCATTTACACACGTTCGCCATTTACGCTCGTTCTCAGGAAGGGCAGCCTTCCAGCTATCGATCGGTTTGAATGCGAAAGGGGGGACTCGAACCCCCACGGCTCGAAGCCACAGGATCCTAAATCCTGCGCGTCTACCAATTCCGCCACTTTCGCCGAGATGGGGCATGGAATCGGGAGGGCACCTGGCTTACCAAAGATAACCGAGCCCCAAAACGCCATCAACAAGGGATGCTTCCAGGTACCTAAACACCGGGGGCGCGCCGCCCAGAGGCGACGCGCCCTAAGTAGGAGCACGCCACCCGGAGGCAACGCGCCCTGCAGCGATACTGGAACCACTCTTATCGTTATCTCGTCGTTATCTCGCAACCGGTATGTGGACGATCTGCTGCCTGCCATCGGACCAAACAAGTTGGAGCGTCACGATTTCCCCCCGGTCCACGCCGTCCATGATCTCCTCGACGTCTGACTTCTTATCGACCGACTCACGGTTGATCGCGAGGATCTTCCAGCCGGGGCCAAGCCTTCGACGTGACGCCGGGCCGTTGATCTGAACGCCCGTGATCACCACGCCGTCCACTTCCTCGAAGCCGTACTCCCGGGCGCTCGCACGATCCATGTCTTCGATTCGGAGTCCGAGCTTGTCGTCCATCCGGACTTCATCGCGTACGGGTGCCGCGACGGCCACGACCTCGGGTGGTCCCTGTAGGTTGGCCTCGTCGAGTCGGACGTCCACGGTTATGGATCTGCCGTCCCTGTACACACCGACGCTGACGCGGTCACCCGGCCGTTTCAAGGCGATCGCTTGCTGCAGCTGTCCCGAGCGTTCGATCGACTGGCCGTCGAGGGAGACGATTACGTCATACACGCGAAGGCCTTGGGCTTCCGCCGGCCCCCCTTCGGTGATCGAAGTCAACTCGACGCCCGCAACCGAGGGCAGGCCGTACTTCTCGGCCGAGACGTCGTCGATCCCTTTCATCCCGACGCCGAGCCGGGCCCTATGTACGCGTCCGAATTCGACCAGGTCCTCCATGACCCGGCGCGCCAGGTCGATGGGAATCGCGAATCCGTACCCCTGGTAGAATCCCGTGTCGCTGGCGATCGCGGAGTTGATGCCGACGACCTGGCCCCTGAGGTTGACCATCGGTCCCCCCGAGTTTCCGGGGTTGATCACGGCGTCGGTCTGGATGAAGTCCTCGATGGCGTACCCGCTGATCGTCTGGGATACCCCGTCTTGCCGGAGCCCACGTTGAAGCAAATCGAGGGGGCGTCCGAGCGCACTGACGATCCCGACCGTCACCGTGTAGTCCAGGGGACCACTGCCGCCACTGAAGCCTGGGTTGCCGATGGCGACGATCCACTCCCCGACACGGAGGTCGGCGGAGGTCCCGAAGTTGAGCTTGGTCAGATCGGGGGCGTCGATCTTGATCACCGCCACGTCCGTAAACGGATCCCGTCCCACGACCTCTGCCGTGAACGAGCGCCGATCCTGGAGAAAAACCGTGAGTTGGTCGGCGTCGTCGACCACGTGGTTGTTGGTGAGGATGTACCCATCGTCGGAGATGATGAACCCGCTTCCTCCGGATATCCGGTCAGGTCGAGCCTGGGGATTTTGGTCCGGTCGGAAAGGGTCTGACCGCCGCGGGGCGGGTGTCGGAGACCTCCGACGCACTTCGATCCGTACCACCGCGGGTGTGACGGTCGCGGCGACGTTGACAAACGCGTCGCTGAGGTCGAGGGCCGGCTGCACGGCTTCGATCGGGATTTGCGGCTCCGTCCCGATGACGGGCATGGCGGGTGATACGCCACCCCACCCGAGGGCGGAGGCGATTCCGAGCCCCACTAAAGAGGCAATCGCCGTGAAGAAGACCACCTTCACCTTGGCGCGAAACGGATCATAAATGGACATGTTCCTCAACTTCCGTTGGGACGATTACGTGCGGACCCCCACTTGGCACCTACTACACGATCGCAAACTCCGTGGTCCACTCTAAACATCCACCCCTCTTGGATCAACCTCAAGTGGAGCGGGGTTGCTCGGTCAGGGGGCGACTCGCCCCCCTGACCGAGCACCGTCCAGTCGACCTAGTCGACGATCTCGTAGTCGGCCTCGACGACCTCCTCTTCCGCGGCTTTGCCCCCCGCATCCTCTGTATCCGTTTCGGCGTCGTCATCGGCGTCTCCCTCGGCGCTTTCGTCGGATTCGGCCGCCTGTGACTGATACATTTCCTGCCCGGCGGCGCTGAACGCCTGCATGAGCTCGTCCCTGGCGGAGTTGAACGCCTCCGTATCTTCTCCCTTGAGGGCTTCCTTGGCTTTTTCCACCGTTTCGTCGAGCCGTTCTTTCGTGCTCTCGGAGACCTGATCGGCCCACTCGGCCGAATCCTTCTCGACCTGATAGACGAGCGAGTCGAGTTGGTTGCGAGCCTCGACGTTTGCCCGACGTTCTTCGTCCTCTCCAGCGTGCGCCTCCGCATCCTTGACCATTTTCTCGATCTCGCTGTCGCTCAAGCCGCTCGACGACTCGATACGGATCTTCTGCTCTTTGCCCGTCGTGTTGTCCTTGGCCTTCACGTGGAGGATTCCGTTGGCGTCGATGTCGAAGGTGACCTCGACCTGGGGCGTGCCCCGCTGTGCCGGTGGTATACCCGTGAGTTGGAACTTGCCGATGGTCTTGTTGTCGAGCGCCATCTTCCGCTCGCCCTGGAGCACGTGGATTTCGACCGTGGTCTGGTTGTCTTCGGCCGTCGAGAAAATTTCGGCTTTCTCGGTCGGGATCGTAGTGTTGCGGGAGATCAGCGGAGTCATCACGCCGCCGAGCGTCTCGATGCCGAGTGACAGTGGGGTGACATCCAGAAGCAGCACGTCGGTCACGTCTCCGGCCAGAACGCCGGCTTGGATGGACGCACCCACGCCGACCACTTCGTCGGGGTTCACACCCTTGTGGGGCTCCTTGCCGAAAAACTCCTCGACCACTTCCTGGATCTTGGGGATCCGAGTCGAACCACCGACCAGAATCACCTCGTCGATGGCCGATGGCTCGATGCCCGCGTCTTCGAGCGCCTGCTTCATCGGCGGCAACGTCCGCTGGATCAAGTCGTCGACCAGCTGCTCGAACTTCGCTCTCGTGAGCGAGTAGTTGAGGTGCTTGGGCCCATCCTGGGTCGCCGTGATGAAGGGCAGGTTGATGTCGGTCTGCTGGGTCGAAGAAAGCTCCATCTTGGCCTTTTCCGACGCCTCTTTGAGCCGCTGGAGCGCCATCGGGTCCTTGGAGAGGTCGATTCCCTGGTCCTTCTTGAACTCCTTGACCAGCCAGTCGATGACCTTCTGGTCGAAGTCGTCGCCGCCCAGATGCGTGTCTCCGTTGGTCGATTTCACCTCGAAAACGCCGTCCCCCAGCTCGAGGACGGAAATGTCATAGGTGCCACCACCGAGGTCGAATACGGCGATCTTTTCGTCGGCCTTCTTGTCGAGCCCGTACGCCAGCGCGGCCGCGGTGGGCTCGTTGATGATGCGAAGTACCTCTAGGCCCGCGATCTTACCCGCGTCTTTGGTGGCCTGGCGCTGGGCGTCGTTGAAGTAGGCCGGCACCGTGATGACCGCTTGTTCGACCGTCTGGCCCAGGTAGTCCTCGGCGGTCTGTTTCATCTTCTGAAGAATCATCGCCGAGATCTCGGGGGGCGTGAACGTCTCTTTCGCGTTCGGGATCTTGATCACCACACGTCCCTTGGAGTCGGTCTTGACCTGGTAGGGCACGAGTTTCTGTTCCGCGGTCACCTCGTCGCCCTTGCGGCCCATGAACCGCTTGATCGAGAAGATCGTGTTCTCCGGATTCGTGATCGCCTGGCGGCGTGCCACCTGGCCCACGAGCCGTTCGCCGTCCTTGGTGAACGCCACCACGGAAGGTGTGGTCCGGCCACCCTCGGAGTTGGGGATCACAACGGGCTCACCGCCCTCCATGACCGCTACGACCGAATTGGTGGTTCCCAGATCGATCCCGATAACCTTTCCCATGTCTGCTCCTCGAATGCGCCAAGGCCGCTACGGCCAAGATGGTTAGAAGACAGGCGGCCGGTCCGCTTGGCGGGTCCGGTCGTCGTCGGTACGTTCTGGTTCGTGGGAATGCAATCATCATGCCGCACCGTTGGGCCGAAAAACCGCCAAACTGGCGGCCTTTCGGGGGTGGATGCCAAAATGGCATGGCTCTGGGCTGGCTTCCCGGACCAGGCCAACGGGGTGATCACCCCGAGTCGTCGGGTGGCCCAGGGTGAGCTTTCACGAAGTGGTTGAGTGGCCCACGCCCGGCACCCAACCCAGGTGCGCTGGCCAGCGCCCGAGCAACGAAGTCCACGGCTGCTGCCGCCGCATCCACCAGCGGTCGGCCCGCTGCCAGGCCCGCCGCCAGCGCCGCGGACAGTGTACAGCCCGTCCCGTGCCCGGCCGACGTGTTCAGCCGGGGGCGAGACCAGACATGCTCTCCCTCCTCGGTCAGTAACAGGTCGACCGCCTCGTCCCCGGTGAAGTGCCCGCCCTTCACTAGAGTGGCCTGAGCACCGAGGTCGAGGATCGCCCGTGCGGCCTCCGCGAGATCACCCGGAGCCTCGATCGGCAGGCCGGTGAGGATGCGCGCTTCATCGAGATTGGGGGTCACGACCGTGGCCAGCGGCACCAGCTTACGCCGGATGGTGTCCTCAGCCTCTTTGTCGAGGAGGCGGTGTCCGCTCGTGGAGATCATCACCGGGTCGAGCACGTAGTTGGGCAGCCCATGCTCCTCGATCGCGTGGGCCACACACTTCACCAAGGCCTCGCTGACCAGCATACCAGTTTTCACGGCGTCAGGCGGAATGTCCGCGGCGACGGCTCGGATCTGCTCGCGGACGATTTCTTCGGGGAGCGGGTAGATGGCCGCGACCTCTATAGTGTTTTGAGCGGTCACCGCCGTGAGCGCGCTACAGCCGAAAACGCCGAACGCGTGGAACGTCTTGAGGTCGGCCTGGATGCCGGCCCCGCCTCCGCTGTCGCTGCCCGCGATTGTGAGGGCTATGGGAGGTGGGTTATCCATGGAGTCCACTCACTGATCGGAATGCGGATGCTGAGCAAGAATAGACGACAACTCATCGAGCGACTCAAGACACGCAAGGGTCGGCCACGCGAGGGACTCGTGCTGGTTGAGGGCGTGCGGGCGGCGGCCGAGGTCTTGGCAGCGGGAGCAGACATCCGCTTCGTGGTCCGATCACCCCGATTGCTCGATACCGAGGCCGGCCGGACCCTCGCCTCCTCGCTGTTGGGGCTGGGGTTGGAGACCGCGGAGTTGGCCGACGCCGAGTTGGCCGAGCTTTCTGATACCGAGCAACCGCAAGGTGTCCTATGCGTATGCACCGAGCCGAGCGTCGATCTCGCTCACCTCCGTACCAGCTCGCCGACCGGCACACCGGCAACGCTGTTGCTGTTGGATGGGCTGCAGGACCCCGGCAACCTGGGGACGCTCGTCCGGGCTGCCCGAGCCTTCGGTGTGGACGCCGTGATCGTCCTGGACGGTTCCGTCGACCCGTGGAATCCGAAAGCCGTTCGCGCCGCCGCGGGAGCCGGCTTCCATACGCGCATCGCCCGGGCGCCGTGGGCCGAAGCCAGGCAGTGGTTGGAAGAACGGCACATCGAGATTCTGGCCGCCGATCCGGGCGGGGACGATGTTCGCTCGTTCCGAGTGCGCGGATCCTGGGCTTTGGCCGTAGGAAACGAGGGCGCAGGGTTGAGGGCCGACATCGTGGCGGCGTCCACGAAACGCATCGCCATCCCGATGCCGGGTAAGGCGGAATCCTTGAATGCCGGGGTCGCGGGTTCAATCCTTCTTTATAGCCTGCTTACTCGATAGTCTGGTTCGCTCGATAGTCTGCTCACTCGCGGGAGTGTATCACCTTGATCGACGTTTTATCCGACGCCTGGATCGTCTCTGCTCTGGCCGGCTTGGTCGGGTTGATGATCGGTTCGTTCCTGAACGTCTGTACGCTCCGCTGGCCGGAGGACGAATCCGTGGTGTTCCCCGGCTCCCACTGTCCGAAGTGCGGAAAGCCCATCCGGTGGTACGACAACGTCCCGGTACTCGGCTACATCCTGCTGCTTGCCCGCTGCCGTGCATGCCGCGAGCCGATCTCCCTCCAGTACCCCCTCGTCGAGTTGGCGACGGGGCTCGTGTGGGCGGGCATGTTCAGCTACGCGGGGCTCTCCTTCGAGGCGCTGAGGGGTGCCCTCCTCCTCACGATCCTCTTCGGAATCGCCCTCACTGACGCGCGCTTCTACATCATCCCCGATCAATTCTCGCTGGGCGGACTGGTCCTCGGACTCGGACTCGCTTTTCTGCCCGGTGGAATCGGTGCACTCGATGCGCTCATCGGGGCCGTCGTCGGGTTCGGCCTCCTGGAGTCCGTCGCCGTCCTCGGAAAGTGGATGTTCAAGAAGGACGCGATGGGGGGTGGCGACATCAAGATGATGGCCATGGTGGGAGCGTTCCTGGGATGGGAGGGTGTGTTGTTGACCGTCTTCATGGGGGCTCTGCTGGGGTCGGTGATCTTCGGGCCCATCTCGTACAAGACGAAGAAGCTGGTGCCTTTCGGAATCTTCCTCGCGGCGGGTGCGGCGGTTACTTATGGCTTCGGAGCCGACATCATCGACTGGTATTGGACGAACATGCTGCATCTCCCACCGCCCCAGTAGGAGACACTCCTAGGCACCCGTCCTGTTAACGGCAGGAGTGGCCTTCTAAGGATCTGAGCAGTCCCGCTGGTAGCCGCACGAAAGGCAGACGACCTTGCAGTGGCGCTCCATGACGGGGCCACCGCACAGCTCGCACACCGGAGCGCTGGCCTCTCCGACGTTCTGCTCGCGGTAGGTCCGAGCGAGCTCGACGTAATGTCGCCCGCCTCGGGCGACCCAGTCTGCCGCGGAGCCTTCCAGCTGCTTCTTCACCACGCCTGGAACACCCGCGACCAGGCTACGGTCGGGGATCTCGGCGCCCTCCAGCACCACGGTATTGGCCGCGACCACACACTCTTCGCCGACTCGGGCGTTCTGGAGGATCACCGCATTCATGCCGATCACGGATCGGTCGCCGATCGTACAGCTCTCGAACTTGGCTCCATGCCCTACGGTGACATTCTTGCCGATGATGGTTGGCGCCCAACCACCGACGTGTACCACGCAATTGTCTTGTACGCTTGTACCCGCGCCCACCACGATGCCATTCTCGGCGTCGTCTCCTCTCAACACCGCACCGAACCAGACGCTCGCGTCCTCCTCGACGGTCACGTCACCTATGAGCACCGCGTTGGGTGCGATGAACGCGGATTCGGCTACTCGTGGCCGCTTGCCGTGGAAGGGAAGGAGGATCGCCATCTTCGGAAGCCCGGCCCGCTTATTCCGATTCTTCCCGATCCACCAGGGCGATCCTGGTGAGGCGGGTCGTCAGCACCTGGGTGTCCGAAGCTGTCAAAATCTCGATCTTCACGCCCGCCCGTTCCACCGTCTCACCCGGCACAGGCACGTGCCCCAGCTCTTCGAGGATGAATCCATTGAGCGAGCGTTGCCCGAGTTGAGGAAGGGCGACGTTGAACGCGTAGTTGATTTCACGGACGTCGATCCCTCCGGGCGCCAGGATCTCCGTCTTGGAAATCCTGGTCAGGGCCTCCTCGTCGACATCGGTTTCGTCGACGATTTCGCCCACGAGTTCCTCGAGGATGTCTTCGAGCGTGGCGAGGCCGTCCGTGCCTCCGAACTCATCGGCGATGATCCCCATATGGATACGTCGCGCCTGGAACTGATGAAGAAGCTGAGTGAGCGGAAGTGATCCGGGGACGAACAGGGGATCCCGGGCCAGCTGCGACAGCGTCATCGTGGTCCGGCCATCGACGTAATGTTCGTAGACCTCCCGCACATGCAGAATGCCGGAGATGTCGTCGGTCGTATCCTTGTATACCGGGACGCGCGAGTACGGAACTGACTTGAGTTCCCCGATGATCTCTTCGAGCGTGAGCGAGTCCTTCCACGCGAAAATGTCCACGCGCGGCGTCATGACGTCCCACGCGGTCAATTCGTCCAGGCGGAAGGCTCGCTCGACCAACAGGTGCTCGTCTTCCCCGACCAGCCCCTCCTCCTGTCCCAGTTGCGTGAGTTCACGGACGTCGCGCTCTTCCTGACTCGCCGGGTCCACCGCGTTGGCCCGGACCGCCAGCTTGCGGATGGGCTTGGTCACAGCCACGAGCCCCTTTACGCCCATGAGAAGGGCCGGGGCAGCGGCCAGGGCAAAACGAATCGGGTGTCGCGATGCCAGAAGCCGAGGGATCCCTTGAGCCAAGATCAGGACGGCGAGAGAGCCGACAAGTAGTCCCAACCAACCACCTGACGTGCCGCGGAGCGTGCTTCCGAAAAGAACCAGAGTCCCGACAGCCAAGGTATTGAAGAGCGTGTTCAAGAAGAGGAGGGCTGCACGGGTCTGATTGCTCCGGGTCCTCAGCTCGGCTAGAGCTTGGGCCCCATGAAAGCCCTCCTCCTCCATGGTTCGAAGCTGGGAAGTTCCGACTGCGGTCGTGGCCGTCTCCGACGCCGAACACAGGGCGGAGAGGAAGATCGACACGAGGGCGGTTCCCGCTAGCAGCCAGATCATACCGGCCTCGATGGATCGGGCAGGACCTGTGTGACGCGAGGCCCCGGTGCGCCCGGTGTACTCGGCGGGCGGTCGCCCGCCTGGATACTGGGGCCTACGTCCATCCAGCCGACTCCTGAAGGAGCTCAGCGATCACGTCCCTCGTGACCCGCCCGTCCGCTTCCGCCTCGAAATTGAGAACGATCCGGTGCGCCAGCACCGCAGGCGCCATCGCCCGCACGTCATCGTACGAGGGGATGGGGTCGCCACGGAGGGCTGCCCGCGCCTTGGCGCCGAGCACGAGGTACTGCGACGCCCGGGGACCGGCACCCCAACTGACGTACTTTTTCGCCACCGGCGCGGCCTCCGCTGAATCGGGGCGGGTGGCCCTGGCCAAGTGGACCGCGAAGGAAACCAGCGACGGAGACGCGGGGACCCGTCGTACCAGGCGCTGGAGCTCGATCAACTCCGCCGCGGACACGATGGGACGAACCTGCGGGTCTTCCTCCCCGGTGGTGCGCGTCGCTATCTCTTCTTCCTCGTCCTTGGAGGGGTATCCGATCGGCAACTCCAGCATGAACCGATCCAATTGGGCCTCGGGAAGCGGATACGTGCCCTCCTGCTCGATCGGGTTCTGTGTCGCCAGCACGAAAAACGGGGGATCGAGGGTAAAGGTTTCGCCTCCTGCAGTGACCTCCCGTTCCTGCATGGCCTGGAGCAGTGCGGCCTGTGTCTTCGGCGGCGTCCGGTTGATCTCGTCGGCGAGCACGACGTTGGCGAAGATGGGGCCACGTACGAAGCGGAACTCGCGCCTGCCCGTCGAGCGGTCTTCTTCGATCACCTCTGTGCCCGTGATGTCCGTGGGCATGAGGTCGGGCGTGAATTGAATGCGGCTGAACTCGAGGTCGAGTGCTTCGGCGAGCGTACTGATCAAGAGAGTCTTCGCCAGGCCGGGCACACCCACCAATAGCACGTGCCCGTTGGCCAGGAGGGACGTCAGAAGACCTTCGACGACGTCGTGCTGGCCCACGATCCGTTTCTCGATTTCGTGTCGAAGCTCCTCGGCGACCTGCGCCACACGCTGGAGTAATTCGATGTCCCGATCCTGAGCAACCGCTTCTGTTGATGACGTCATCAATTTCTTCCGGCGTCTTTGAAGGAATGCCGCGAAGTTGACTCCAGGCCGCCCATCAGTCAAGCGTAGGCCTGTCCCGAAATCGCTGTTTTCGGCGCGGCAAACGGCGCTTGCGCTTTTTTTCACAAGCTTCTAAATTTCGCTTAGGCTTAGGGTTTTCCACCGGAGTTCCACCCGATGTCAGAGGAAGGAAGACCGGGCGAGGAGCGTGGCAGCGAAGTCGTTCGCGCGTCCTCCCAGTTCTTGGGTCACGGGGTGACGTTTGCCGTTTCGGTGGCTCTCTTCGGGTGGGTCGGATTCAAGATCGGCACTCGAATTGGGGCTGAGTCGCTGCTGCTGATCCTCGGGATGCTCTTGGGGGGGGCGGCCGGTTTTTACAACCTCTATGCCCACGTCGTGATAAGGCCCCGCGAAGAGCAGGGCCGCGAGGACGGTGACGAGAATTGAGAGCCCTGGGTCTTTACGCGTTGGCCGGACTCTTGATGATCGCCATCGCGGTTGCGGCGCTCTTCCCGTTTCTGGACGATGAGGGGAGAGTGGGAGTCATGATTGCGGCCGGGGTGGCTTACCCGGTGCAGGTCGCAGCCTTCGGGTTGCTGCTGCGGGCCCGGGGCGAGCCCTCGCGCTTCTTCGTATGGTGGGGCGTGGGAGTGGCGGTCAGGATCGGAGTGGTCATCATAGTTGGGATCGTCGCTCTACGTGTCGAGACTCTTGGGGCTGAAGCCTTACTGTTGTCCTTGGCTGGATTCTTCTTCGGATTGTTACTGATCGAGCCGGCGTTCCTCAAGGCCGCGGATCAGAACCGGATCGATCGATCGACAAGACCATGAGCCTACTCAGCGTGTTTCCGGAACTCGGTCAGGAAGCGGCACAGAGCGCTGCCGAGCATTCGGCGGAGTCCGCGGGCCCCATGCTCATGGACGAGATCCCCGACTTCATCCAGCATCACATCGCTGACGCTACGGAGATCGAGTTCGCCGGTGGGCATTGGAGCCTCGAGGCGCTGAGCATCGATCCGATCCAGATCGGGTCCCTTACGATCGACCTTTCACCCACACGTCAAATGGTGGTCATGGTGGTGGTCGCCCTCCTCTTGTTGGCGATCTTCCTTCCGTTGGCCCGGACGTTTCGCAAGACGGGGAAAGAGAAGGCTCCCAGCGGTTTCGCCAACGCTATGGAGGCGATGATCGTCTACTTCCGTGATGAGGTCGTACGGACCAACATCGGGCACGGTGCGGACGCCTTCACACCCTTTATTCTCACCCTCTTCTTCTTCATTCTCGGGATGAACCTGATCGGCCTGACGCCCCTTGGCATTACGCCGACGGCCAATTTGTCCGTCACGGCTGCTCTGGCGCTCATCACGTTCATCGTGATCGAGGTCTCGGGATTCGTGGCCCTGGGGCCAGCCGGCTACGCCCGTACGATCTTCTTCCTCCCACCGGGGGTCCCCGGCTTCATGAAGCCGGGGATGCTCGTGATCCTGACTGTGGTCGAGTTCCTGGGCAAACTGGCGAAGCCGATCGCGCTGGCCATCCGTCTTCTCGCCAACATGACCGCCGGCCACACGCTGATTCTGGCCATCATGGGAATGATCTTCGTACTCCAGAGCTACCTCATGGGCGTCGCGTCGGTCGGGATGGCCAGTGTGCTCATGATTCTGGAGTTGTTCATAGCCTTCTTGCAGGCCTACATCTTCGCAATGCTCGCGTCCGTCTTCATCGGACTCATACGTCACGCTCATTAGTCACCGTTATCCAACAAAGGACACACGATGCTTCACGCACTCGTTACCGTCGTTCAGGAGGCTGCAGCGAACGAGGCAGCCGGGAGTTCCATCGGTCTCATCGGGGCGGGTCTCGCCGTCGGGGGCGCCGTGCTCGGCGCGGGGCTGGGAATCGGCCCCATCGGAGCCGCGGCAGCCCAGGGGATCGCACGGCAGCCTGAAGCGACCGCCCAGATTCAGACCGCGGCGATCATCTTCGCGGCGCTCATCGAGGGTGTGGCGCTGTTTGGGCTCGGCCTCGCCTTCCTACTGTTTTGAATCTTTGGTACCGCGTCGCACGGACGAGGCCCGGCCTGCTGCCTGGCCACATGCGGGTGGGTAGATCTGCCTCTTCATAGCGGCGTTTGTGCAAAACGGGTAAACGAAGACTTTGGAGAATTCATGAAGCGTAAACAGATACTCGCGGTGCTCGGAGGGTATGCGCTGGTCCTTTCCATGCCCGTGTGCGCACGGGAGGGTGGGGTATGTTCGACCTGAACCTGGGCTTGTCGATCTGGACGACGCTCGTTTTTCTCACCCTGCTCGGCATCCTTTGGAAGTTTGCCTGGGGGCCGATCCTCGAGATGGTTCAGGCTCGCGAGGACGGCATCCAGCAAACGCTCGATCACGCCGCGAAAGAGAGGGACGAGGCTGCCAAGCTCTTGGCGGAACACCGTCAGCAGATGACCGACGCCCGGCGGCAGGTGCAGCAGATGATCGCAGACGGTAAGGAAGCGGGTGAGAGAGTCCGGCAGGACATCGAAGAGAAGGCCAGAGCCGAGGGTGATGCGATGATCGAGCGGGCCCGGGAGTCGATCGAGCGCGAGAAGGATGCCGCGCTAGAGGAGCTCCGGAAGGAGTCCGTGGATCTGGCGCTGGCCGCGGCCGCCAAGTTGGTTCAGGAGAGCTTCGACGAGAAGAAGGACCGTGACCTGGTCATGGGCTTCATCGACGAGTTGGGCGGCGGGGGTGAGGTCCAGGCGTGAGAGACGAGACCATCGCTCGTAACTACGCCGAAGCACTCTTCGAGTTGGCGGAGCGCCACGAGGGCGTCGAGGCTTACGGCACGGGCATCGAGATGGTCGCGCGCCTCATCGACGAGAATGACGACTTTCGCCGCTTTCTACAGACACCCAGAATCGCGGTGGCGCAGAAAAAAACCGTGGTGCGTAAGGTGTTCGGTGAGGTGTTACCCGCGAAACTCGTCAACTTCCTGCTGATCACGCTCGATAAGCGGCGGCAACGTCTTCTGAGGGTGATCGCTCGGGAGTACATGGGTCTCATGGACCAGCACTTCAACCGTGTGCACGTAGAGGTGACATTGGCCCGCCAATTCGACGGGAAGTCCATGGAGGAAATGGAGGAGCGGCTGACCGCGGCACTTGGGAAGACGGCGATCCCACACGTCCGGATCAAACCGGATATCCTCGGTGGTGCGATCTTCCGGACGGGCGACACGATTTACGATGGATCCCTGAGGCGCAGGCTCGACGGCATGCGCCGCAGGTTGCTGAAGGCCAACCTCCCTAGGATGGGTGAGGTTTGACGGTACAGATCCGGCCGGCACACGCCGGCCTTCCTGATGGAATAACAGGATTAGGCAATGGCTAACGATTCAGGACTCAGGGCAAGTGAGATCAAGGGCGTTCTCCTCAAGGAGATCGAGAACTACGGAGAAGCTCTTCAGGCTGAGGAAGTGGGTGAGGTCCTCGAGGTAAAGGACGGTATCGCACGCATTTACGGTCTGACTAAGGCGATGGCCAGCGAGATGCTGGAGATCATGCCGAAGGATTCCGACGAGCCCGTGACGGCCCTCGCGCTCAACCTCGAAGAGGACAACATAGGCGCCGTAATCTTGGGGGATTGGACCGCGCTACACGAGGGCGATCAAGTCCGGCGCACGGGTCGCGTGCTCGATATTCCGACCGGACCAGGGTACGTCGGCCGAGTGGTGGATCCGCTGGGCAACCCGATCGACGGCAAGGGCCCGGTCGAGCCGCTCGAAGAGAACCGGCAGATCGACGTGGTCGCTCCCGGCATCGTGATGCGCCAGCCGGTCCACGAGCCGCTCCAGACGGGGATCAAGGCGATCGACTCGATGATCCCCATCGGCCGAGGCCAGCGCGAGCTCATCATTGGCGACCGGGGTTCAGGAAAGACGGCGATCGCACTCGACACGATCATCAACCAGAAGGGCACAGGCGTCATCTGTGTGTACTGTGCCATCGGGCAGCGGGCCGGGAGGGTCGCGAGTGTGGTCGAAACGCTCAGGGAGCACGGCGCCATGGACTTTACCATCGTGGTGGCCGCCAACGCGTCCGACCCAGCACCGCTGCAGTACATCGCGCCTTACTCCGCGGCGGCCATCGCGGAGCACTTCATGTGGAAGGGTCAGCACACGCTGGTCGTTTACGACGATCTGTCCAAGCAGGCGATCGCCTACCGGCAGCTGTCGCTGGTGCTCCGCCGGCCGCCGGGCCGTGAGGCGTTCCCGGGCGACGTCTTCTACCTCCACTCCCGGCTTCTCGAGCGGGCGGCCAAGCTTTCCGACGCCCACGGTGGTGGATCGATGACCGCGCTCCCCATCGTCGAGACGCAGGCCGGCGACGTCTCGGCGTATATCCCGACCAACGTGATCTCCATCACGGACGGCCAGATCTACCTGGAGCCCGATCTGTTCAACTCCGGTGTCCGCCCGGCGGTGAACGTCGGTATCTCCGTGTCCCGCGTGGGAGGCAACGCGCAGATCAAGGCGATGAAGAAGGTGGCCGGCCGGCTCCGGCTCGACCTGGCGCAGTACCGGGAGCTCGAGGCTTTTGCGCAGTTCGGCTCCGACCTGGACGCCACGACGCAGGCGCAGCTGGCTCGAGGCGAGCGCACGGTGGAGGTGCTCAAGCAGGGTCAGTACCAGCCCATGCCGGTGGAGAATCAAGTCTGCGTGATCTTCGCGGCTACCGAGGGGCATCTGGACGAGATCGAGGTACGGCATCTGAGGCGTTGGGAGCGCGGCTTCCACGACTTCCTCGGAACCCAGCACGAAGGCGTACTGTCGGGAATCCGGGATGGAGGAGCGCTCACCGACGAGATCACAGCGGATCTGGTCGCGGCCATCGAGGAGTACAACAAGATTTTTGCAGCCGAGGTGGACGCCGAGGCGCAGTCCGAAGAGGCCACCGCCGGCGCCACCTCCTGACCCCCGGAAGGGGCGGTGAGGGAAAGTCCTGGGTGGTCGGGCGACGTGACGAATGTTGATCAGTAACAGAGGAAGAGGCGATTAGACGATGGCGGGCTCGAGGGACGTCAAGCGGCGGATCAAGTCGGTGGAGAACACCCGGCAGATCACGCGAACCATGGAGTTGGTGGCTACTTCGAAGTTGAAGAAGGCCACGGATCGGGTTCGTGCGGCCGCGCCGTACAGTGACGCGTTGGCGTCGATCGTCGGGAGCCTGTACGCGCCGGAGCTCTCCGAGAAATTTCCGTTGCTTCGTCGTCCCGAAAAAGTAAGGCGGGCCGCCGTGCTGCTTCTCACGGCGAACCGGGGGTTGGCGGGGAGCTTCAACGCGAACCTCATCAAGGAGGCTCGACTCCTGCTGGAGCGGCTCGCCGGGGAAGGAATCGAGACGGATCTCCACATCGTGGGCAAGAAGGGCGTCTCGTACTTTCGCTTCCGCGGGTACCCCATTTCGTCGACGCGCGTCGACATCGGGGACAACCCCTCGATGGAGGACGCGGAGTCGGTGATCGCGGGCCTGCGGGACGAGTTCGCCGCGGGCCGGACGGATGCCGTCTACGTCGTGAGCTCGGAGTTCATCTCGGCCATGTCGACGCCGCCGAGGGCCACGAAGCTGTTGCCGATCCAGGGAGGCAGTGGGTCGCGGGGACTCGACAACTTCATCCTGAGCCCGAAGGCCGAGATCCTTTTGCAGAGGCTACTACCGGCCTACCTGCGCAATGCAACGTACCGGGCGCTGGTCGAAAACGTGGCCGCCGAGCAGGGGGCCAGGCGCACCGCCATGAAGAGTGCTACCGACAACGCGGGCGACGTGCTGGAGTATCTCACGCGTTCGTATAACCGAGCCCGTCAGGGTCAAATCACACAGGAGATCGCCGAGATCGTCGGTGGGGCGGCCGCGCTCGAGTAGGGGCGCAGGCCGAACACGGACTGGAGATAGGAATCCATGGCAGCAACGAATATTGGTAAGGTCGTCCAGGTCATCGGACCGGTTTTGGACGTGGAGTTCGATCCGGAGCACCTGCCCGACATATACAACGCGCTGTCCCTGAAGTCTTCCGGGGACGGGGGGAACGACATCGACCTCGTCGTCGAGGTGCAGCAACATATCGGCCGCGGTATGGTCCGGACCGTGTCGATGACGTCGACGGATGGGGTGACGCGTGGGATGGACGTGGTCGATACGGGCGGCCCGATCTCGGTACCGGTCGGTCCGCCCGTGCTCGGGCGGATTATCAATGTGCTCGGGGAGCCGGTCGACGAGCAGGGCCCGATCACCGCCGAGGAGGGCGAGGTGGAGCGCTGGTCCATCCACCGGGAGCCCCCCCCGTTCCACCAACTCGAGCCCAAGACCGAGGTTTTCGAGACGGGCATCAAGGTCATCGACCTGTTGGCTCCGTACGTAAAGGGCGGCAAGACCGGCCTGTTCGGCGGAGCCGGCGTCGGAAAGACCGTCATCATCATGGAGCTCATCAACAACATCGCCATGGAGCACGGCGGGCGCTCCGTATTCTGCGGTGTGGGTGAGCGGACGCGTGAGGGCAACGACCTCTGGATCGAGATGAAAGAGTCGGGGGTGCTCGAATCCACCGCCCTGTGTTATGGGCAGATGAACGAGCCTCCCGGCGCCCGTCTGCGCGTGGGCCTGAGTGGCCTGACCATCGCCGAGTACTTCCGTGACGTCGAGAAGCAGGATGTTCTGCTCTTCATCGACAACATCTTCCGGTTCACCCAGGCTGGATCCGAGGTGTCGGCGTTGCTGGGCCGTATGCCCTCGGCGGTGGGGTACCAGCCGACGTTGGCCACCGAGATGGGCGAGCTCCAGGAGCGGATCACCTCCACTCGCGAGGGCTCGATCACGTCGGTACAGGCGATCTACGTACCGGCCGACGATCTCACGGACCCTGCGCCGGCGACGGTGTTCACGCACCTGGATGCCACGACCGTGCTGTCCAGGGCGATCTCCGAGAAGGGAATCTACCCGGCCGTGGATCCCCTGGACTCCAGTTCCCGGATCCTCGACCCGCAGTTCCTGGGTGAACGCCACTACGCGGTGGCGGCCGAAGTGCAGCGTATCTTGCAGCGGTATAAGGATTTGCAGGACATCATCGCCATCCTGGGAATGGACGAGCTCACCGAGGAAGACAAGGTGCTGGTCAACCGCGCCCGCAGGCTGGAGAAATTCCTCTCGCAGCCATTCCACGTAGCGGAGACGTTCACCGGAATCTCTGGCCAGTACGTGAAGCTCGACGATACCGTGGAGTCCTTCGAGCGAGTGGCCGCGGGTGAGCTCGATCACCTGCCCGAGCAGGCGTTCTACATGAAGGGCGGGATCGACGAGGTCATCGCGGCCGGTGAGGAGCTCGCCGGCTGATGTCGGAACTTCAGGTCCGCATCGTTTCGCCCGATTCGGTGCTTTATGAGGGTCCTGCGGCGTCCGTCGTCGCGCCCGCTTGGGACGGAAAAGTCGGTATCTTGCCGGGGCACGCGCCGATGATCGCGCTTCTGGGGTCGGGGGAATTGTCCATCGATCACCCGGAGGATGGCAGCGAGCGGTTCTTCGTGGCGGGCGGCGTCCTCAAGGTCGAAGGTGATGATTTGATCATCCTTACCGAGTTTGGTGGCACGGAAGCGCCCGAGGAGCTTCCAGCTGGTGCGGAGGTCGACGTGGGCGCGATTCTGGAAGCTCTCGAGGGCACCGGCTGACGGTACCAACGGTATCGGTATGTTAGTGGGCCCACCGCACTTCTTAAACAGGCCTCTCGTCCTATGCGGCTCGACCTCCACGTACATACGACCGCGTCGGATGGTTCGTCGAGTCCCGCGGAAGTGGTCGGCCTCGCGGCCGAAGGCGGCCTCGATGTTCTGGCCATCACCGACCACGACACCGTAGCGGGCATACCCGCGGCGATGGACGCTGCTGCCGGAACCTCCCTCCAGCTCATCCCGGGGATCGAAGTGAGCAGCACGTATGAGGGTGCGGAATACCACATCCTCGGATACTTCGTCGATCCGCAGGCGGACTCGATCCAGGCACACGAGCGGCACGCCGTGGGAGGCCGTGAGAGCCGGATGAACGAGATGGTGGATCACCTCTGCCGCCAAGGGCTTCTCATCGAGATGACCGACGTCCTGGATCAGGCCGGCCCCGACCGGTCGGCGATCGGCCGTCCCCATCTAGCTCGCGCACTCGTGTTGAAGGGGTATGCGAAGTCGGTGGTCGATGCGTTCGACCGGCTGATCGGAGACGGCCACCCCGCCTACGTGCCGACAGGGTTGGCCACACCGGAGGAGGCGATCCGGTTGATTCTCGAGGCAGGAGGGATCCCGGTGTGGGCGCATCCGCCCCTACACGCGCTCACCCCGCTTCTGCCGGCGTTCATCGGAGTTGGGCTTCGGGGCATGGAGGTGTATAGGCCTCGTTCGACCGCGGGTCACATCAGGAAGCTGGAGCGGGCGGCCGAGGCGGCTGGACTCCTCGTGACCGGCGGTTCCGACTGGCATGATGGTGAAAGCGGGCACACCCTCGGCACCTTTTTCGTCACCGGGGAGGATGTCGGGGAGCTGCTCGAGGCAGGCGGGTTGTCAGTCGGTTCCCCCGAACGGCAAAAGTAGTGCCCGCACCGCTTCGGCCGGCTCGGGTGAACCCATAACAGCGCCGATGGCCGCAGATCCGCACGCCCCCGTCCCGGCGACGGCTCGTGCTCGTTCCGGCGTGATGCCGCCGATCGCCACGACCGGGATGGAGACCGCCTTCACCACGCGCTGGAGCCCGTCGAGGCCGATGACGTCTCCCGCGTCGGACTTGTTGGACGTCGCGTATACGGCGCCGACCCCGAGATAATCCGCTCCCTCCGCTTCTGCCCGGACCGCTCCGTCCGTCGTGTCCGTCGAGTATCCGACGATGAAGGCGTCTACCGTAGCGAAACGTGTATCCGCATCTACTACTCGGGCGCTCGCCCCGACCTGGGCGTCCGCCACCGCGCGGGCGTCCCTGACAGGAGGGTCGTCGGGGCCGAGGTGCACACCATCCGCGCCGGCGGCCAGCGCGACATCCAGGCGGTCGTTCACGATAAAAAGTGCTCCGGCCGATCGGACGATGGGTAAAAGCGTATGGGCCGCTTCGAGCAACTCACGGGCGTTGGCTGATTTGAGCCGGAGTTGGATAGTGGGAGCACCGGCGGCGAGCGCCTCTCGGACCACATCGGCGATCGTACGAGGCCGCGCCAACGCCTCGTCGGTGATGACCGTCAAGCGGAGCCGGTCGGCGAGCTTCAAGGACTGCATAGAACCAACAGGGCTCTATTGGCTAGCGGCCGCCCTGCGCTCGTTGTCGGCGACCTCCCGAGCGCGATTGTGCTCTTCGAGGCTGTTGGTGAAGATATGGTGGCCGTCCGGGCGCGCCACGAAGTAGAGATAGCTCTCGTCCGCCGGGTAGAGGGCTGCGTGGATCGCCGCTTCGCCGGGCGCAGAGATGGGTCCGGGGGGGAGGCCTCTGTGTGCGTAGGTGTTGTAGGGATTGTCGGCTACCGAGTCGATCGCCGCGAAGAGGAGCCGTTCCCGGCGTCCCCCGAGTGCATATAGGACCGTCGGGTCGGCCTGCAGCCGATAGCCGAGTCGGAGACGGTTGTGGTACACGGCGGAGATGGTCGGCATCTCCTCGACACGTCGTGCCTCGGCTTGGATGATCGAGGCCAGCGTGACCAACTCGTTCTCGGACATGTCCAACTCTTCAAGCCGGGTGATGCGTCCGGGGGTCCAGGATTTCCGATACCGCTGGACCATGGTTTCGATCACGACGTCCAGAGCGACCCCTCGGGCGAAGCGGTATGTGTCGGGAAACAGGTATCCTTCGAGTCCGGGTCCAGGCAGGTCCCACCGGTGGTGGGCATCGGGATCGGTCAGCCGGGCCCTGACCGTATCGGCGGGGCGCTCCACGGTCTCGGCCACGCGCTCAACCATGTCGGCGATCGTGAAGCCTTCCGGGATGGTCATTTCGAACGTGACCACCCGTCCCGAGGTCAAGGTCTCGAGGAGCTCTCCCCAGGATGTCCCGGATACCAACGCGTAGTCACCCGACCGGATCCGCCGGTCGGCTCCGGTCAGGCGGGCGTACAACCGGAACCTGCGCCCCCCGCTCACCACCCCTCGTGTAACCAGGGTGTCCAAGACCGAGTCGAAGGTGCTGCCTGCCGGCACGGTCACCTCGATCGTCCGTTGTGGTTCGTCCGGGCCGCCAAAAACAAGGCCCAGCATCACACCGCCTGTGGCGATGATGCCAAGCGCGGTACGGCGCCCAACCGGGGGCGGCTGAAGGTCTCTCATCCCCGTGCTCTGGCATCGAGCCAGCTCTGTAGTATGAGCACGGCCGCAGCAGCGTCCACGCGTCCTTTTTCCTCTCTCTTCTTCTTCGGAAGCCCGAGCCCCCGGACGGCACGCTCCGCGGCCTTTGACGTGAACCGTTCGTCCACCAGGTGAACGGGTACTCCCGAACGCTCCTCGAGCTTACTCGCGGTTTCGCGAACGGTCCGGGTCCACTCAGTGTCGTGCCCCGAGAGCGCCAGCGGAAGACCCATCACGATTCCCTTGACCTCATATTGTTCCGCAAGGTTCTGGAGTGTGGAGAGGGGCATACGTTTCCCGGCTCGCCTTCGGAGCGTGGGCAGCGGCTGGGCGATCGAACCGGTCGGATCGCTTACCGCGACGCCCACGCGTCGTTCTCCGAGGTCAATTCCGAGAACCCGCATATCCCCCTGTGTGATGGTTCGGATAGGTTATTATTCGATGCTCAACAGCCTAGCTGAATATATACCCGAACGGAGGCCAGGCGTCTCAGCGAATTTGAGCATGGCCAATCGGGCGTATCCCGGGTAACGAGGCGGGGCATGTGTAACGGTCAGACCGTGGCGAGGAGTTGACGATGGATGAGGATCATGAAACGCACCCCCTGACGTTCGTGTCGGGCTTCCTCTTGGGTGCGATCGTGGGCGTGGGTATCACGTTACTTGCGGCCCCGGAGGCCGGCGTGAGGACGCGCAGGAGGATCCGAAAAGTCGCGGGAGAACTCAGGGATTCCGCCGGCGATCATTGGGACGATCTGGCCGAGGACGTCAAGGATAAGGTAGACGACGCCCTGCGGGGGGCCCGCAAGCGTTTTCTGCTGAAGCGGGACGCCTAGAAGGCCTAAACAGGCCTAGGAGCCTTAATCCTCAGTTCGTCGGAACTCGGAACAGGCCGAAGTCGTCCCGGTCGCAGTACTCCGTGGGCTCGGTGCCCGGAAGGAACATCTCCATGATCTGCTCATCCTGGGGGCACCACTGCGAGGCCAGTTTCCCCGTGGATGAGTCGATGAGTCGAATCACAAGCTCATCCGGGATCGCCCACGGCTCGGGGATCGGAATCACCGGCTCCCGCAATTCCTCGTCGAGAGCGTCCGGGTCCCCGTAGTACACGCGCTTCATGAAGTTACCCCACACCGGTGCCGGGGCGCCGGCGCCGGTCGCCCCCGGATAGATCTCCTGGGGAAGATCCAGCCCGAACCAGACCGTCGCGAGCAGGTTCGGCGTAAAACCGGTGAACCAGATGTCCGTGCCGTCGTTGGTCGTACCGGTCTTGCCGCCCGCCACGATTTCGGTTGGGAGTCCTACCGGGCCGAACGGGTTTCTGATGGCATTGTATCCGGTTCCCCCTTCCACCACACCCTGAAGCATGGAGATCATGATTCGGGCCACGAGAGGGTCCAGGACCTCCGTACGTTCCGGTTGTGGGTCCCACAGTATCCGTCCCGCGGCGTCCTCCACCCGTAGGATTGGGAAGGGTTGCACCTTGGTGCCCTGGTTCGCGAACGTCGAATAGGCCTCGGCCATCTCAAGGGCTTTGACCTCCACGGCTCCGATGGCTGTCGATGGGAAACGTTCGATCTCGGTTCGGATCCCCATACGTCGCGCAGTTTGAGCCACGGCCTCGAGTCCGATCTCGTCGGCCAGCTTGATGGCGATCATGTTCTGAGATTTCATCAGGCCGTTGCGAATGGTCATCGGACCCAGAAAAACCCCGTCATAGTTCGAGGGCCTCCACTCCGTTCCGTCGGGCTGCGTTCTCATGAACGGGCCGTCGAGCACGACGTACGTCGGGGGAATGCCGCTGGCTATGGCGGCGGTGTACACGAACGGCTTGAAGCCCGATCCGGCTTGGCGCTTCGCCTGCGTCGCGCGGTTGAACTTCGAGAGGCCGAAGTCCCGGCCACCGATCATCGCGCGGACCGATCCGCTCCACGGGTCGAGAGCGATGAAGAGCCCTTCCACGTACTTGACCGAGTCGGGCAGCACCACCCCGGCCGCGAGGGAATCCTGGTAGGCCTGATACGTAATGTGCCTGAAGCCGGGCCGGGCCTCGATCCCTGCCCACCCCTCCTCCATGGATTTTTCGGCGGCCCGTTGCATGCGCACGTCGAGGGTGGTGTAGATGTTGTATCCGGCTGTGTAGAGCTGGCTTCCGAAGCGCTCGTCCAGCATCTGGCGGGCCCACTCCACGAAATAAGGTGCGATGGTCCCGCCGTCGACCGCACGTTCGGTCGGAAGAGGAGCATTCGCGTAACGCTCGAAGTCTTCAGCGGGGATCACGCCCTGATCGACCATACGCCGGAGCACGAGGCGCCTCCTCCGTTCGGCGTTTTCGAGGTTCCGAATCGGACTGTAGTATTCCGGACGGTTTATGATACCGGCAAGCAGCGCGGCCTCCGCCGGGTTGAGGTCCACGGCGTCCTTCGCGAAGTAGTTTCTCGCCGCGGTCTGGATTCCATACCACCCGTGGGCGTAGTTGATCTCGTTGATGTAGGCTTCGAGGATCTGGTCTTTTGTGTAAGCACGCTCGAGGGCGAAGGCCACCTTCAGCTCTTTGATCTTTCGGACGATGCCACCCAACCCGGATCGGATTCGAGCGTCGACCGATGTCTCGAACATGTTGCGGGCGAGCTGCTGCGTGATCGTGCTCCCTCCGCCTGTGCTCCGGCTCTGGCCGGTGAGCACGCCGATGACGGCTCGCGCGAACCCACGCGGGTCGATGCCTCGGTGGTTGTAGAAGCGCTTGTCCTCTACGGCCACAAACGCCTGTGATACGTACTCGGGGAGTGCGTTGATCGACACGGGCGTCCGGCGCTCGATCCCGAGCTCAGCGAGGAGCCGTCCATCGTGACTGTAGACCTTGCTGGCTTGTTGGGCTTCGAACGTCCGGATTTCGGCGATGGACGGGCAGTCTGCGCAGACGTTCTGCCAGGTACCCCAGGCCGCCCCGGCGCCGACCCCAAGGAAGAGAACCGTACTGACCGCCAATACGCGGGGATCCCACATCATCTTGATAACGGACATCGATCCTCCGGTTGTTTCGCGGTCGCCCCCGATTTGCTGTTGCCGAGGGCGCCCACTCGCCCGACGCTCCGGATAGACACCGTTCACGTACCGATCAGAGGCCTTTTGGGTCCCTCCACGCGGTTGCGTTTCCTCGACCGACCCATCGGTGGCGTCGTTACGTTGCACCCATCCCGTTGCCGTACCAAGACACGGCACTTTTCGTGCCAGGGATCTCGGAGGCTGACCCGCTGTACTCCTTCAACAGCCTTCCCACCCTTGACCCTGATGGCGCTGTTCGTCAACGTCAGTTTTCAACGTCACTTTTTTCGGGACGCTCCGAACGCTCACCCTCCGCCGGCCCTCGGTGCCCCCCCCCAACGGAGTCCGAACTTGAAGTATATACCTCGACGCGTCGAAAAGCCGTGGGGCTATGAACTCATCTGGGCGGACACGAGTGAGTACGTAGGCAAACTCCTGCACATTCAAGCGGGCGAAGCTCTTTCGCTGCAGTACCACGAGCGGAAAGACGAAACGATCCACCTCCTTTCGGGCGAGATGCGTTTTTCTGCGGGAAGTTCGGTGGCGGATCTCGAAGACATCAACTTGCGGGCCGGTGAGAGCTTCCACGTTTCGACGGGAACCGTGCACCGCATGATCGCCATCACCGACTGTGACATTCTCGAGGCATCGACACCGCATCTGGACGACGTCGTGCGGTTGGAGGACCGGTATGGAAGAGTCCCAGCCGATGGCTGAGGAGTCTCAGCCGATGGGTGTGATCGCTGGCAGGGCGGTCGGGAGTCCGGCTCGCCGAATGGTTCCAGCTCGCCGAACGCTTCCAGCGCGCTTCGCGTTTCCAGCGCGGTGGGCGTCGTTTGCTCTGCCACTCCTCTTCACGAGTTTGGCGTGCGGTGGTTCCGAAGGGACGGCGCTCGTCACCTCCTCCGATCCAAGGCTCGCGGCCATCGCGGTTCGGATTCTACCCGACCTCGCGTCCCGTTCGGGAATGGAACTTCGAGAACCGGTCCGCGTCGAACGCCGCTCTCGGGCGGAGCTGGAACGGTACTTGGAGTTCAAGATCGACGAGGAGTTTCCGGAGGGGCGCGCAGAATTGGTCTCCGAGGCGTACGGGCTCCTCGGCCTCGTTCCCGGTGACATTGACTTGAGGCGCACGCTCAAGGCTCTCTACCTGGAACAGGTGGCAGGCTTCTACGACCCGGACTCCACGACGCTGTTCGTACTGGACGACCAGCCCGACGAGGCGATCGAGTCTCTCTTGGTCCACGAACTGGTTCATGCCATCCAGGACCAGAATACGAATCTGGATTCTATCACCGCTCCGGGGCTGGACAACGACCGCCGTGTGGCCGCGCAGGCGGCGATCGAGGGGCATGCGACCCTGGTCATGTTCGAGTTTCTGCTGATGCGGCAGGGCCAAGGAGTGTTTGACCTTACGGACGTGCCGGATTTCTCGGCACGTTTAGGCCCGGCTTTGGAGGCCGCGAGAATGGAATCTCCGACTCTTGCGGGCGTGCCCCTCGTTTTGCAGGAATCGGTGTTGTTCCCATATCGAGGTGGAGTGACGTTCGTGGAAGCTCTTTGGAAGGAGCGAGGGGGCCGTCCTCCACCGTTCGGATCCGACCTCCCGACCTCGACGGAGCACATTCTCCACCCGGAGGACTTCGCGCGCGGGCCGGACGTCCCGCGAACGGTCGAGGTGTCCGTGGAGGACGGGTGGACGCGCCTATACGAGGACACCTTGGGCGAGCTGGAGCTCGGCATTCTGTTGGAAACGGTGGGGGCCTCTCGCGCTCATGCGATCGGCTGGGGAGGGGACCGCTACGTACTGCTCGGTGACGAGGACGGGCGTCGCTCGCTCGCTTGGTTCGGCGTTTGGGACACCGAGGCTCAGCGCGATAAATTTGTCCACGAATTGGAGCCGCGTTTGTCGGCTTTTCCCCAGAGGGCGTCGCTGACGGCGTTGGAGATCAATGGCCTTCCCGCGACACGGCTGTTGATAGGGGACGTGCCCAACGTAACAGCCTCCGTGAAAGATTTGGATCCGCTATGACCGCTGAGGCAGGCCCGATCGCTGTGACCACACGCGGAGCCGCGGGGCCCTACCAGGTGCTCGTGGGACGTGGCTTGCTCGGCTCGTTGGCTACGCTTCTGGAGGAGTACGCACCAGCCCATCGGTACGCTCTGGTCTCCGATTCCAACGTGGCTTTGCTCTACGGAGAGCCCACGATCAATCGGCTGAAGGATGCAGGCTTGAACGCCGAACTTTTCACGTTCCAGGCTGGTGAACGAAGTAAGAGCCGTGCCATGTGGTCCGAACTGACCGATCGCCTCCTCCATGCCGGATTCGGTCGGGACTCATGCCTGATCGCGATGGGTGGTGGTGTGACGGGGGACCTCGGCGGCTTCGTCGCGGCGACGTACATGAGAGGCATCCCGGTCGTGCAGGTACCGACCAGCCTGGTGGCGATGATCGACGCGTCTATCGGCGGGAAGACGGGAGTAGACGTCGAGGCCGGAAAGAATCTGGTAGGAGCGTTCCACGCGCCGAATCTCGTCGTCGCGGATCCAAACGTCGTGGCCACGCTCCCGAGGGTCGAGCGGGCCCAGGGGATGATCGAGGCCGTCAAGCACGGAGCGATCATGGATGAGGCGTACTTCGACGAACTCGACCGAGAGATGCCCGCGCTCCTGGACGGAGACGCCGCCTCGCTCGAGCGAGCGGTGGCACGGTCGGTCGAGCTGAAATCTTCCGTGGTGTCGGAGGACGAACGGGAAGCAGGCCGGAGGGAAATCCTGAATTTTGGTCATACACTCGGCCACGCGATCGAAGCGGCCTGTTCCTTTCTTGTCCCCCACGGGACCGCAGTCGCGTGCGGAATGATCCTGGAGGCTCGCCTTGGAGTGTCGCTGGGGGTGACCGACCCAGGTGTCGTCGAGCGCCTTGAAGAAGTCCTGGGGCGCGTGGGACTTCCGACCGGTATTCCGGATGGGGCCACGCCAAACGACATCATGGTCTATCTTTCCTCGGACAAGAAGGTCCGTCAGGGGCGCACGCGCTTCGTATTTCTCTCCAGGATCGGAGCCGTCCACCTTGCCGACGGGTCGTGGAGTCAGCCTGTTGAAGAGGATGCCGTGTTGAGCCTCGTCAAGCCTGAAGCAACAGCTTTCTGACGTGAACGCCTCGGATTCCGTCCCGGTACCACCAAGTTCGAAGGAGGTCGAGTCGGTCGTACGACGATCGGCTGATCTTACGGTGGCGGCGGCCCTCGCATCGCGCGCCACGACCGATCCGGAAGGCACCTTCCTGATTTTCGAAGACGATACGGTCACGTTCGGGCAGATGGAGACTCGTGCGGAGGCTCTGGCCGCGTCGCTCCATGGTCTGGGTATCAAGCCCGGAGATCGGGTTGCCGTGGTCATGCCGTCATGGCCCGAGTTCGTCATCTCGATGTTCGCCGTGGCAAAGCTGGGCGCCGTCCTGGTGCCTTTGAATCCGAGGCTGACTGCCGATGACCTGCGTTATACTCTCCGCCATTCCGAGGCGGTGGCAGCGATTACCGCCGAAACCCTGCAAGACCTCGACTTTCTCCAACTCTTCGAGGAGCTGCTGGCTCAGCTTCCGGACCTCCAGCACGTCATTACCGTGGGTGAGGAGGATCTTTGGCACGATGACCGCGTGTTTCAGTTCGAGGACCTGCTCTCCGCCGGGGGCGGACGGGACTACTCGGCCAACTCACCCCCCTCGGCAGATGAAGTTTTCGCCATACTCTACACGGCCGGCACGACCGGAAAGCCCAAGGGCGTCGAACTGACCCACGCCAACCTCTTGCAGGTAGCGGGCAGCACAGCCGATGCCTTGGGGTTGGACCAGGATGACCGCGTGGTGGGCATCATGGCCTTGTTTCACGTGTTCGGGCTGGGGCCGGGAATCCTCGGGTCCCTCCTTGCGGGGGCGGCGCTCGTACTCCAGGACGAGTTCGGCCCGGCCGGCGCGTTGGACCTCGTAGAGCGGCATCGAGCGACCGTTCATTATGGGGTTCCGACGTTGTTTGTCACCGAACTCCGGGAGCAGGCCAAAGTCCCGAGAGATCTCACCTCTCTTCGCCGCGGCTTGGTAGCAGGAGCACCCGTTTCCGACGAACTCGTGAAGGCGGTACAGGACAAGATTTGCCCGGAGCTTCTGATCGCCTACTCCCTCACAGAGACGTCCTCGACGGTATGCGTCACGCGACCGAGTGATCCGGCGGCGAAGCGTATCTTCACGGTCGGGCGTCCTCTGGAGAACAATGTCGTCCGGATCGTGGACGAGGATGGAGCCGAGTTGCCGGTGGAGAGCGTGGGGGAGATCGTGGTCCGGGGCCCAGGAGTCATGCGGGGGTATTACCGACAACCCCGTAAGACATCCGACTCACTCGACGTGGACGGGCACTTTCGTACCGGTGATCTGGGGATGGAGGACGAGGAAGGATTCATCCATTTGGTGGGCCGAAAGAAAGAGGTTATCATTCGGAGTGGTTCCAACGTATACCCCCGGGAGGTTGAGGATCGACTTCAATCGCACCCGGCGATACGTGAGACCATGGTGGTTGGAGTCCCGGACGAGCTTCTGGGAGAGGCCATCTGCGCGTGCGTCCTCCTTGAGGAGGGGGCCATCGTGACCGGCCAAGAGATACAAGATTGGTGCTCGGTCACACTCGCCGATTACAAGGTGCCCGACGTCGTCCAGTTCATGGACGAATTCCCGCTGACGGGGACCGGCAAGGTCCAGCGGGGCGAGTTGGCGCGTCTGATTCGAGCGGCGCACGCGGAACCAGCAGAACCAAAGACATGAAGGATCGCCGGGCACTCAGGTCAGTGACCCCCCCGACTCCTTCCAGACCCGACACGTCGCGAGGCGGTGCGAAGGACTGGAACGAGTGGGGAGGTCTCGCGAGTGGGGCCGGCACCAATTTTCGCGAGAAGGAAAAAAATGAATCAGTACGTTCAGGCTCCGCATGTAGAGGGGCACAGTAAAGCACCGGTCGACGCTCCCAACGCGGCCCTCCTCATCGACTTCGACAACGTCACGATGGGGATGCGTAGTGACCTCTCCAAAGAACTGAAGAGCCTACTCCAATCCGACATCATCCGCGGAAAGGTGACCGTCCAGAGGGCTTATGCCGACTGGCGGCGCTATCCGCAGTATATCGTCCCGCTCTCCGAGGCGTCCGTAGACTTGATTTGGGCTCCGGCCTACGGGAGCTCGAAGAAGAACGCGACCGACATCCGAATGGCGATCGACGGGATGGAGTTGGTCTTCACCCGACCCGAGATCGGCACTTTCATTCTGCTCACCGGTGACTCGGATTTTTCGAGCTTGGTTCTGAAGCTCAAGGAGTATGGAAAGTATGTGATCGGTGTGGGAATCCAGGAGTCCAGCTCGGACATCCTGGTTCAGAACTGCGACGAGTACTACTCGTACACGAGCCTCACCGGGCTTCGAAAGACAACCGAGATCTCCGGCAAGACCAACGACCCGTGGGATCTCGTCGACAGAGCGGTGAGCCGCATGACCACACGAGGCGACGTCATGCGATCCGACCGCCTCAAGCAGGTGATGTTGGAGCTCGACGCCAGGTTCAGTGAGGGGAATTTCGGCTTCAGCAAGTTTTCTAAGTTTGTCGCCGAAGCCGCCCACCGGGGTCTTGTCCGGCTCCACAAACTCGAAAATGGGCAGTATGAAGTTCGGCCCGGCTCGGGTCGGAAAAGGGCCGACGATTCGGCTTCCACTTCCACGAAGGAACCGAAGGAGCAGAGTCGACCGGCCGCGCGAAGAGGGAGGCCGGCGAGGACGCCGCGAGGCCGGAGGGCCAGCGGCGCCGAGGGTGCTGGGGATAAGGATGTAGGACCGGGGGAGGCCAAGGCAGAAGTTGAAGCTTCGAGCCCGGCGGGAGAGCTCGAGGGGGAGCCGCTCCGTTCCGCCTACGATCTCATGGTGCGCTGCCTTCAGAATCTCAAGGAGACGGGAAAGAGCTCGGTCCGCGACTCGGACGTCAAACGAAAGATGTTGGCGGCCGACGCCGGCTTCGACGAGGGAGAACTGGGCTTCGGTAAGTTCAGCCGGTTCCTCGCACAGGCGGAGGAGCATGGTGTGATCTCCCTCGAAAAAACGGAGATGGGCAACTACCGCGTCTCGCTGCCGGGGCCCGCGGCGGGGGATTCTCGGTCCGTGACCGAGGATCGGGCAGGTGAAGCTGGGGGGCGGACATCGACGCCGTCAGCTCCAGCGACGCCGTCAGCTCCAGCGACGCCGTCAGCTCCAGCGACGCCGTCAGCTCCAGCGACGCCACCAACAGCGAGCACACCCGCGGGTGGGGGAGCTGGCTCCGCCGGACGTCTGGGGCCTCGTGGAGGTTCGGGGGGTCGAAGAGAAATCGACGATGGGCCGGTGCTTCTCGAGGGGCAGATCGTGGGCGGGGTAGGTAGAGCGGCGGAGCGTTCTTCAGCCGGAACCCGTATCCATGCTGGAGGCCTCGGGCTGCCGACGAACGAGCGGGCGATCGTCAGCTATCTGACAAACTCCTACGGAGGGGTCGGCAAGAAAACCGCCGAATCACTGGTGGAGGCCTTCGGGGCGAACATCTTCGACGTGTTCGAGACCGAGCCTGGGCGGGTGGCCGAGATCGTTCCCCGCCGGGCGTCTCAAGTGTTGGCCGAGTGGAGGGCCGACTTCGCACGGCGGTCGGGGGAACCCGTGGACCAAGAAGGGGCCGCGCCGGAGCCTGAAAGGGGGTCGGCGCAGGGCCTAGAGATGGAATCCGTACCCGATTCTTCATCACCCGATTCTTCCTCGTCCTCTTCCTTCGATTCTTCCTCGTCCTCTTCCTTCGATTCTTCTTCGTCCTCGTCCTTCGATTCTTCTTCGTCCTCCTCCTTCGATTCTTCTGTTTCGGTGCCCAGATCGGGCGGGGCTGGGCGCAGGACGCGACCGGGTCCGAGGCGGCCACCTTCCTCCGGTTCAGACGAATAGGAAGCTGGCGAAGTGGCTCGCCTGGGCCGGGCACGTTCGACCGCTCATTCTTCGATCGTCCCGCGGAGCGTGTAGCTCCGGATCTACTCGGGGCGCGGCTCGTGTCGACAGTGGACGGGCGCCGAGCGACCGGAGTCATCGTTGAAGTCGAGGCATACACCGGTCCGGATGATCCTGCTTCCCATGCGGCCGCTCGTATCGGCCGGACGCGCCGCAACGCTTCTATGTTCGGGGCACCGGGAACCGCTTACGTCTATCTCAGTTATGGCCTCCACTGGTGCCTGAACGTGGTCACCGGACCGATCGGTGACCCCTGTGCCGTGCTCCTACGGGCCGTCGATCCGATCGAGGGCCTGGACATCATGGTCGCTCGGAGAGGCCGCGAGCGGGATCTGACCTCCGGTCCTGGGCGTGTGGGACAGGCGTTCGGGATCACCGATGCTTTGGATACGCATGACTTGTCGTCGCCTCCCCTGAGGCTTCTTCCCGGCTGGTCGATTCCGCCCGGCTCGGTCGACGTGTCTCCCCGTGTCGGAGTCAGCCGAGCTCAGGACTGGCCGCTCCGCTTTTTCGTTCGAGGTAACACCTCGGTGTCTCGGATTCGTCGTTCGATGCGGGCCCGAACGGTCCCCTTGAGCTCGACGGATGCTGTTGCGTAGTCCTCCTGCAACCGAATGGAGTACGTGAGCTTGGATATCATCGTCTGCTTGAAACGGGTTCCGGATACCGAGACACGCGTTCGTTTTTCTGATGGAGCCACCGCGATCGAACCTGAAGGGGTCAAGTATATCGTGAGCCCGTACGACGAATTCGCGCTCGAGGCCGCTTTACGCACGACCGAGGCGGGTGAGGAGGGCCAGGTCACCGTGATGACGCTCGGCAACGAGGATTCCCAGGAGACGCTCCGGGTGGCTCTTGCGGCCGGGGCGGATCAGGCGGTCCTGCTGCGGGTGCAAGGGTCCGTGACCATGGACGGGCTGGCCACGGCCAAGGCTTTGGCGGCGGAGCTGGAAACCCGAGAGGACCAGCTCGTGCTCTTTGGCGTGAAAGCGGCAGACGACGATCAGCAGCAGGTCGGTCCGATGGTGGCGACGCTGCTCGGTCGCCCATGCGCATCAAACGTTACGAGCTTCGAGGTGAACGGAGGTGTGATACGGTGTAATCGAGGTGTCGAGGGAGGTACGGAGGTGGTTGAGATGGACCTTCCGGCGGTGGTCACGCTCACGAAAGGAGCCTTCGAGTTACGGTACCCCTCACTCAAGGGTATCATGGCCGCGAAGCGGAAACCGCTCGACGTGAAGGACGCCGATCTTCCGGCAAGTCGGCTCGTAGTCCAGCGGCTCGACTATCCGCCGGAGCGCGCCGAAGGGCGGATCCTCGGTGAAGGGGCCGAGGCCGTGCCCGAGTTGGTTCGGCTCCTTCGTGACGAAGCGAACGTCCTCTGAATGGCCGAGACACTTCTGGGGCACCACACACATAGGAGAGGGTGACATGGGCGAAGTGCTCGCCATTGCCGAGCAGAAGGATGGGAAGATCCGTCCGGTGGCGAACGAGGTGGTCACAGCGGCCGCCGTGCTGGCCAAGGGGCTCGGAGGTTCGGCCCACGCGCTGGTTCTGGGTGGTACCGGGGTCGGAGAGCGTGCCGGCGATCTGGGGAACTTCGGAGCGGAGGTTGTGCACGTCGCAGAGGATCCCGCGCTGGAAAGTTGTGTGCCCGAGATCTACGCGGCGGTCATCGCCGAGGCAGTAGGCTCACGCGGCTACGCGGCGGTTCTCTTTTCGGCGACATCGCTTGGAAAGGACCTCGCGCCTCGGGTGGCGGCTCTGATCGACGCGCCCCTCGCCTCCGATGTGACACGTCTGGAGATTGAGAGTGGCAGGCCCGTAGCTGTTCGGCCTGTTTACGGCGGAAAGGCCCTCGCCCGAATCGGGTTCGAAACATCTCCTGCCGTCCTCTCTTTGAGACCGAACGCCTTCGGGACGAACGGATCTCGAGCGGCGGGCCGGACCGAACCTTTCACCCCGGTGATTCCCGACGCAGTTGGGACGCGGATCGTGGACTTCCAGGCGGCTGAGACCGGGTCGGTCGATGTTGCGGAGGCGGGCATCATCGTGTCCGGTGGACGGGGCATGAAGGGACCGGAGCACTGGCACCTCCTCGAGGAGCTGCGAGATGCCCTGGGGCCCGGTACGGCGTTGGGCGCTTCGAGGGCCGTCGTGGATGCGGGATGGCGGTCGCACGGTGAACAGGTGGGCCAGACGGGCAAGACCGTCGCGCCGAAACTCTACTTCGCGGTGGGTATATCGGGCGCCGTCCAGCACCTCGCTGGAATGAGAACTTCGCAGACGATCGTGGCCATCAACAAGGATCCCGACGCGCCGATCTTCGCGCTGGCGGATTACGGTATTGTGGGGGACGCTTTCGAGATCCTCCCGAGGCTCAGCGCAGAAATCTCGGCGCTGCGCTCCGAGGGGTAGGAGGCTGACGTCAGGGTCCTGGAGGACCTCCGAGCATGGCCACCGGGTCCACCTGGTGGCCGCGACCGCGGATCTCGAAGTGCAGATGCGGTCCCGTGGCGTTTCCCGACTCTCCGCTGAGCCCCACCGCCTCATCCTTCGTGACGCGCTGGCCCTCGACCACGAGGATCTCGGAGAGGTGAGCGTAGATGGTGAGAATCGCGTCTTGGTGATCGACCCAGACCACCAGTCCGAAATCGGTCATCTCACCGGCGAAGCGTACCTGTCCGTCAGACATGGCGTACACGGGCGTGCCGGTGGGCACGACGATGTCGACGCCCCTGTGGATGTTTGGTCCACTGGACCCCCATCGGAGTCCGAACGGAGCGATGAGCGGTCCGTCGACCGGCCAACGGGGAAGCCCGCATCCAACCATTCCGAGTAACACTGTCGCCGCGAGCATTCGCCCGGAGGACCTGATCATTCGGCGACCCGCTGGCTCTCGTCAACCGGTGTCGGGGACACACTGCGGGGATCGTCGAGGAGCATCACCTCGACCGGCGCTCCACGGGGAATCTCCTCTACCCCTTCCGGGATGATCGCCAGCCCATCCGCAGCTCCAAGACTCCCGACGAGCCCGGAGCCCTGTGGACCGGCGAGTGAGGCTTCGAGTTCTGCACTCGAACGGCTCAAGCGCACGCGCAAGAATCCGGTGATATCTCCGGCCGCCCTGAGATTTCCGGCCGCCAGCGCGGTGACGATAGGCCGCTCAAGCCTGACGTGGCCCGCCAGCGCCAGCAGGAAAGGCCGGACGAAGACCTCGAAGGTCACGAACGTGGAAGCCGGGTTGCCGGGGAGTCCAAAGACAGTCTGGCTACCCCCATCTTTCAAGGGTAGGCGCCCGAAACTCATCGGGCTTCCGGGCCGGATCTTGACGCGCCAGAAGTCCAATTCGAGTCCGAGGTCGTCGAGCACAGTCTTGAAGAGGTCTCCCTCTCCCATGGAGGCCCCACCCAGAGTTACGAGCACATCGGCGTCTGCGGCCCTGGCGAGATGCCGTCGTATGTCCGCACGGTCGTCTCTCGCGATGCCCAGGCGCATAGGGGTCCCGCCGGCCGCGCGAACTCCCGCGGATACGTAGTGGCTGTTACTCTCGGGGATTCGGTGAGGGTCGGAAGACTGGCTATCGAGGTCGACGAGCTCATCACCGCTCGCCAGGATGGCGACTTTGGGTCGGCGGTGGACCGAGACCAAGGACGCGCGGGACGCCGCCAGTACGGCGGTTTGCCCGGGACCGATTCCGGTACCGGACTTCAGGGCGACAGCACCCTCGGGCCAATCCTGACCTGCCGGTCGAACGTGGCGACCTCGATCCCGCTCAGAGTAGATCCGGAGACTTCCGGTATCCGTCTCCTCACGATCTGTATCCTCGACCCGAATCACGGTGTCGGCACCCGCCGGGACCTCCCCGCCTGTCATGATTCTCACGGCCTCGCCCTGGCCGACGGTGCCCTCGAAGCGTGTTCCCGCATGGATCACTCCCGTCACCACGAGGACCACGGGTCGGTCCTTGGTCGCTCCGGCCACGTCGTCGCCTCGGATCGCATATCCGTCCATGGCGCTGTTGTCCCACGGAGGAAGTGGCGTGGGCGCCAGGACGTCTCCAGCGAGTGCGCGACCGAGCGCCTCATCGAGCGGTACGGTCTCGGAGGGGAGCGGGGAGACCTGGCCGAGGATACGGGCGAGGGCTTGGTCGAACGGAAGCCAATCCGCGGTTCTAGACTCGAAGTCCGGCATCGGTCTCAAAAGCGCCAGCTTGCCCCGAGCATGATGGATTTGGCGGTCACCCACTCACTCGAGGGGTTCAGACGGAGGGGGTCGTTTTTCACCGTGAGCCATCCTATCGGCGTCTTGATCTGCCAAAGGTTCACCATTCCCTCGATACGGAGAGAGAACCTTCTTGAAACGTGGAAACTGGTGCCTCCCGAAACCGTTCCGGTGAAGCGGGTACCAAAAATAAACCGTTCCTCAGAGGGCATGAAGTTGACCTCCTCTACGCCGTGGTCCACCAACCAGGGGAACGCGAACCCACCCCCGAACGTGAGAAAGGGCTGGACACCATGCCACGCCCGTCGGCCCGTCAGGTTGAGGCGAAGTCGTACGTCGAACAGGAGAAGGTCGATGTTGTCTCTACCGAGGACGCGGTCATTGACGGGCCTCGTCACATCTTGGATCTCCCGTACTGATTTGAACAGTGTTCCGGAGAGATCGACGCTCATCGCGCCACCGAAAGCTGCGGAATATCGTCCACCGTACGTATCGGCGTCCCGTGGTCCCAGCCCGAGTTGGCCGGGATCGATGGTGGTCTTGCCCACAAAGACACCCCATTCCTGTGAGTTTTCGACGTATGCGTAGGGTGAGGGGATGGTCTGGCCAGCAGCAGGGGAAGGGACTATCCCGATGGAAGACAAGATCGATAGGGCGAGGAATCTGAGGTGGGGCATGGAAGCGAGTTCAAAATCCGGTTGTTGGGAATTGACGACCGGCACTCGCCCGAACACATTCGTCGGCAAGTGGCCGTGTAGTTCACAGGCCGCCAAGATCATCCTTTCAACACCGTCTGTCGAGGATCGTTTCAGTAAGATGATTGTCCGCTCCCGGCGACTTCGGGCTCCTTCGATCCTGTGCATTCTCTGCTCCCTATTCACGTTCGGCGAGTTCCTGGAGGGCCAATCCGGAACGTTGACGAAAGAGGAAAATTTCCGGGCCCAGCAAAACGGGACACTGCTTGGGCAGCTCCGCGCCGGCATGAGTCTGGAAGTGCTCGAGGCGACGGATGATTGGCTGCAATTCGATCTCGACGCCTGGGTCTGGACCCGATCTCTCCAGGCGGTCAATCGAGGGAGGTTCGACTTGGTGGTGTCCGCTGAAGGTGGCGAGAACATCCGAGGTGGGCCTGGGGGAGAGATCCTCGGCCACTTGGAGCAGGGCACGCTTCTCGAGACCATGGAGCGGGTTCCCGGCTGGGCTCGCGTGCGTAGGCGGGCTTGGGTGTGGCGAAACTCGGTGGCATTGTTCGGCGCGGGTTCGCCAGGCGCTTCCGCGGGGCGGTCGAACCTCACAGTGTCGTCCAGCGGAGTCGATGGTGAGGAGTGGGCCCTAGGCGGCGCGGCCGATGCGCCGATTCTCAGTGCCCCTGACGGAGACACGTTGGCCATCTTGGCCCCGAGGACGAACCTCCGAGTCTTGGCGAGGGAGGGGAACTGGACACGGGTTCGCTTGGAGGGATGGGTATGGCTCCCGGAGGGTGCGGACCAGGGCCCCGGCGCGTCCTTCCGAACCGATGTGACGCGCGCGAGTGTGGTGGCGGCGCCGGACGACTACCGGGGCCAGGTTCTCCAGTGGGACCTTCAGTTCATTTCGCTGGAGAGGGCCGAAGAGATCCGAACGGACTTCTACGCAACCGAGCCGTTTCTGTTGACCAGGATGAGAGGCGGCGAAGAGGCGTTCGTTTATGTAGCCATACCTCCGGAGCGGCTCGGGGAGGCACAGGGGCTCAACCCCTTGGAGCATATTCGGGTCCTCGGTCGTATACGGACGGGGTCCGCGCGCTTGACGGGCAATCCGATTCTCGAGTTGCTTTCCTTCGAACGAATCCCCTGAAGGCGTGAATCTTCTCCGGAACGAACGCGTAGTATGGAGTGTCTACTTCCAGGAGGACCCATTCACTGAGGACAAATGCGCTGTTCGACTTGCGGTGAAGATCTGAGGGAGCACGAAACCGCCTGTCCCACATGCGGGGCGGCGGTTTTGGTAAGGCCTGCGGTGAGGCCCATGGGCCTCGAGGTCCGCGGTTGCCCGCGATGCGGCCACGTAGGGACCGGTGTAAAGCACTTTCAGCGAATTGGTAACGTAGGGGTGCTCTTCGGGATCGCCGTGGTCACTTGGCCCACGTTCGGGGTGGGTGGCCTTGCGTATTACCTCTTTCGGCGGAAGAGGATGGTCTGTGCGCAGTGTGGCTTGGGCTGGCAACACGCTCGGATCCCCGGCCCCGGGGTCGACACTCACCCCGCTCTTGCGGACTCGGCCCGAACCAGTCCGGCCGACGGCGGCAGGATCGCCGGGGAAAGCCTCCCGAGGAGGGGCCTTGGGCGTCGCGTGGTGGGCGGCGCAATGGTGTTTTTCGCGGCTCTCATGGTCGTGGCCGGTGTGTCCTCCTTTGAAGTTGAGATCATCGCGGTCGGGGGTGTAGTGGGGGCTTTGGGGACGGCTACGGCCTGGTGGGGGCTCCAGGCGCGTGAGACCAGGCGGCGTGCTATCATGGCCCGGCTTCAGCGGCGCGTGCTTCTTCACGCCACCGAACAGGGTGGAACCTTGACCGTGTCGGAGGTCGCCGCCTCGCTGGACCTCTCACTCGCGGCGGCGGAAGAGGTGCTGGACTCTATGGACGACGGTCTACGCGTCCGTTCAGAGGTCACGAATGAGGGTATCATCGTGTACGATTTCCCCGAGCTCCGTCACCGCCCCAGCCTCGAGTCGGGGTCCGCCGGATAGAAGGCTGTTCCCCCCCGGGGCACGCGAGCGATCCACACCCCCCCGATGATGATGACCGCGCCTACGATCTGCGTGGGACCCGGATCCTCACCGAGCCAGACGGCGGCGGTGATGAGCGCCACGACCGGCACGAGGTTCGAGAACGCGGCGGTCCGTGGTCCACCGATGTGCTCTAGGCCGTGGTTCCAAATGAGATAGGCGACGGCGATCGCCAGAACTCCCGAGTATACGACGCCGAACCAGCCAACCCGAGAAATAGTCCCGAAATCCGTAGCCCAGAGAGAGGTACCGCCAAGTGCGACCAGGACGATGGTGCCGACCCAGAGTGTCCACGAGGTCACGGCCAGGGCCCCATACTTACGAGTGAGATCCTGCATGCCGACCGTATAGGCGGCCCATGTGATGGCGGCCAGCACGAGCAGGAGATCACCCACCAACAGGCCCTCACCCAGTGCCAGGCTGCTCTCCCCACCGAGAACAACGAGCACCATCCCTCCCAGTGTGACCAGCACGCCGCCCCAGACGGGCAACCCGTGATGCTCCTGGCCGGCGACGGACGCGAGAATCAGGGTCCACACCGGGGTCGTGGCGAGAACCAATCCTGCGTTACCGGCGAGGGTCCGGTCGACCCCATAGATGAATAGGAGTTGGTAGACGACGTTCGCGAGCAAACCCAAGAGAATGACGCGGACCCAGTGTCGCCGTTCGGGAAACGGGACCACGCCGCGCAGGCGCAAGAAAACGAATAACGTCAACGACGCCAACACGAATCGTATGGCGTTGAACGCCAGCGGATCGAACTCTCTCAGACCGACCTTGACCACGGAGAAGTTGACACCCCAGATCACGCTCAACCCTATGAGCGCCAAGTCGGTCCGCAGGTGTGGCGACCTCGAGACGGCCCCTCGAGTCTTGAGCTTTCGCGCGCGTAAGCGGCCGGTGTCGGCGGGCTCAGGCATTATCCTCCTACGTGCTCCTTGCGCTCGGAGATGGCCAAGCGGCTGTCGGTGATTTGTTGTATTTCCGATGGGGCAAACCTAGCTTTAGCCCACCCGGGGTAACACCACCCAGGCCATTCAACATGAGTTGATGTTTCCCAAAACGAACTGCATATGAGGAATTTTCTAGATTCGGATGGTGATACCTGGGTGGCCGCGGTGCGGTCGCGGGAGGGTTTCGATTTTAAGGGACGGCACCACCTCTATTTCCATCCGGAAGGTGCGGAAGACCAGGGCGTGGAGCTTCTCGACGTGCAATGGAACAGTCAGGAAACCGCCGAGAGGACGCTGGCCACGATGTCCGGCGTTGAGCTTCGAAGGAGACTTAAGTCTGCGCGTGGGAGGTGGGAAGGGTGACGTCGCCCGCCCGCTTTGCTCAACAGCCTTCTAGGACGTAGGAACCTCGATTCGGACGAAATCGGCCAATCGAGCACCGATCCGGTCTTCGACGCGCTTGGCTGCGCCGGTGGATCGGAGTTCATTCGAGAGAATGCTGAAGAGTAGCGTCTCGCCATCGCGGGTCGTGACGATTCCCGTGAGGGCGGAGACACCGTCGATGGTTCCCGTCTTGGCTCGAAGGTTTCGGGCCGCACGGGTCCCATACATTCTGCGGAGGGATCGGCGGCCCGCTTCGGGCAGAGTCGAGACGAACGCGTCCCAATTGTCGGATTGCGCCACGTGCAGCAAGAGCCCGACCAGAGCCCCGGCACTCGTCCGGTTGCTCTCTGACAAGCCGGAACCGTCGACGGTCCTGATCTGATCGGCGTCGATCCCGGCTTCCGTCGTAGCGAACGACTGGACCGCTCGGGCGCCTCCTTCGAAGGATCCATCTCCCGTCGCGATCCTACCGATCGTCTTGATGATCGTCTCGGCCAACAAATTGTGGCTTTCATGGTTGACGACCGTCAGGTACTGGAGCAGCTCCGGGGACGTGTGGCGGGCGAGCAGCCGCGGTTCATCCCCATCGATGAGTCCGGGGGCCCAGGACTCGCGCCCGGTGATCTTGGATTCGGCCGCGACATGGACGGCTCTTTCGGGGGCCCCGACCCCGATGCCGTTGGAGATCAGCACCTCTCTGAAAGCTCGGGCCGCAAAAACGGCAGGATCCGGCACGGTAAGGCGGCGCCAAATATCGGGCCCTCCCTGCCGAATTTCCCCGTCTACGCGAATTTGCGCCGTGGGTTCAACACGGTCCAACCAGAGGTTGGGACGGGGACGGCCCGCCACCGTCTCGGCCTGGTTGCTCACGTCGAGCGGAAATCCGAAGGGGATGGTTTCAATCCGGGGCGGGAAGCCCAAGCGGGCCGACGGAAGGATCTGGAGCGTTACGATGTTTTCATTGAAGGAGAGCGCCGATACGGACGCGGCGAACCACTCGTTCAGGTCCCTCGGATCCCACTCCGGTCCCAATTCGGGACCGGAAAAGTACGTCGCATCACCGACCACGGCGCCCTCGATGCGGGTGATGCCGGCTTCGGCGACCTGGCTGGCGAAGGCCTCGAACACATCGGTGCGATCCCGGTAAAACCGATCGGAAATCCCCGGATCTCCCGTTCCGTAGAGGATCAGGTCCCCTCGGAGGACCCCGTTCTCGATGGGGCCGTCTGCGAAGACAAACGTCTGGTACCTGAACGCCGGCCCAAGAAAGTGGAGGGCCGCGGCGGTCGTGGCGATTTTCATGTTCGACGCCGGCGCCAGGAAGCGATCCTCATCCCGTGCGAACAACGTGTCCTTCTTCTCGAGAGAGACGACGAGGACGCTCCACTCGGCGTTCCGTAGCGAGGGTGTGTTCAAGAGGGCCGACAGGTCCTCGCGTAGCCTGAGCACGTCTTGACCCGGTGGTGGCTTTGGGGGGGGGCGAACGGCTTCGAGGACCACGATCGGCGGTGCGGGCTCGGGCACGGGCTCGTCGTCCCAGGCCGTCGCGATCCAGACGGACAGAACCAGCACAGCTACCAGGCCCGGGAAGAACGCCTTGGCGCCGGCCAAGCGGCGGAGGCCCGCGGCGTTCGGGATCTCGGGGAAGCGGATCATGCCGCACCGCTATATTGAGGCCAAAGACCTTCCAAAGGGTCCTGGTGCGGACAGGGGATGATCACGCCCGGATTGAGGACCCCAGCTGGATCGAGAGTGTTCTTGGTTCTCTCAAAACACGCCGCCAGCTTCGGCCCCCAGATCTGTTCCATGAACGGGGCCCGAAGGCGCCCGTCTCCGTGCTCTCCGGAAAGCGTGCCTCCGAGATCGGCCACGAGATCCACCGTTTCCTTCAAGAGCGCGCGGGCGCGTTCTCGCCAGGACGATCTTCCAACATCGAGCAGGGGGTTTACGTGGATGTTGGCGTCGCCGGCGTGGCCAAAAATCACGGCATCCGTATCGGCAGAGTGAAGGATCTCGTCGACTCCTGAAAGATAGGCTCCGAGGGCTTCCGGTGGCACGACCGAATCTTCGATGATCTGAGTGGAAACGAGTCCGGACCTAGCAGATTCGGCGATCAATGGGCTGGCTGCATGCCGTACGCTCCACAGGTTCCTACGGTCGCTTTCTTCCATGCCGATGATGGCGTGCAGGCCGAGCTCGCGGGCCAGTCGCCGTAGCGAATCGGCTCCGGCGGAAACGGAGTCCGGATCACCGTCCAACTCCAGGAGCAGCGCGGCCTCCGCACCTTCGACAGCCCCAGCGGCCCCGACATGATGAGCGAGCGACGCGACCTCCAAAAAGCGACGGCCGAAGAACTCACAGGCAGACGCTGAATTGTCATGGGCCCACTGGACCAAGGTCGGCAGGTCGAGCAGGCTCCGCAGTGCGATGAGGGCTACGGCTTGGGCCTGGGGCACCGGCGCGAGCATCAGGGTGACCGATGTCACAACGGCGATTGTCCCTTCGCTCCCGACGACGAGCTGCACGGCGTCGGCCTCCGGCAGAAACCGGTCGAGTGCGTAGCCACTGGAGTTCTTCCGGACGTTCGGCCACCCCGCGGGTTCGTTCCCCAGTTCCGCCTCGAGCTCGGTGTGGAGGGTGGCGAACTCGGGAGGAACGGTCTCACCCCTCTCGAGCCGATACTGGCTCCCGTCTGCGGTGACCACGTCGAGGGCCTGGACCCAGTCACGGATCGCTCCGTACTTGAAAGTCCGCGCCCCGGCCGCGTTGTTCGCAACCATCCCTCCGATCGTACATCGGTCGGCGCTCGATGGGAGCGGTGGAAGGAACAGCCCTGCCAGTCGGGCTGCCCGGTCTACGTCCCCGGCCAAGACACCTGGCTGCACCCTCACGGTACGGCCGAAGACGTCCAACGGCTCCATCCTTCTGAAACACGCGCCGAGGTCTAACGCGATACCCCGGCCGACGTTGCCACCCGGCATTCCCGTTCCGGCGCCCCTAGGCACTACGGGCTCCCCTCGCTGGGAGGCCCACCGGAGGAGGGTGGAGACATCGTCGGCGTCCACGGGGCGGGCGACTGATGTAGGCTGGATCGACAGCGGGCCGGCCGCGGTTGCATAGGGGAGCACGTCGGACGCATTGGACGTGGTTTGACCCCTTAGACGCGGGAGCTGAAGTGGCGCGCCCAGGGTGATGCCGTCAGTTTGCGGAGGCGCCGGCCCCGTTACCCATCGACGGCGCACAATCGGAGCAGTACCCCGTCAACTCGAGCTCGTATCCCACCAAGTGGAATGTCTTGGCCTGCAATCGGAGCGCGGCGACTTCCGAATCGCCGAGCTCACCGGGTACGTCCGAGAGGGCCCCACACGCCAGGCACCGAGCATGATGGTGGGGCTCCGTCCGCCCACAGAACCGGGCCGAGCCGTCGTCGAGGTTGAGCTTCTTCGCCAGTCCACAGTTGACCAACATTTCGAGGCTCTTGTACACCGTCGCGAGCGAGATTCCGGGTACCTCGGTACGTACATCCAGGAACACGTCTTCCGCGGTGGGGTGGACTCTGCTGCGGGCGACGTGCTTGAAGACGGCGGCGCGTTGATCGGTATAACGGTGGCCGTTCTCCTGAAGAGTCTGGCGCAACACCAAATCGTCGAACTTCGCATTTGATGATTTCATGATATTACAATATATGCTCCGACCCCGACCTTTGCCATGACCGACGACGCCCAGCCCCTGCTGACTTTGGAGCCGTTTATCGAGGCGGTTCAGGACGGCATCACACGGGCCGGTTGGGTGCTCTCCGGTCTCCAAAAGACGACCAGCCACCAGTTCGAGGGCCGGTGGCAGGGGGAGAGCTCCCGAAGCGCCTATCTCTTTTTCCATCACGACAAGAGTCCGGATTTCGTGAGCATCGATGTATTCCTGGATGAGACGACGAAAGGCCTCAAGGGGAATCTCGCCCTGGTCGTTTCCGGCCCGGAGATGGGACTCCTGGAGCCTATGCCCGACCTTCTTGCGGCCCTCGCAAAGGTCACCGCCGACTGTCTCCCCGAGCACTACCAGACCCCGTTCGTGGTGCGTTTGAGGATGGATGGCCCCCAGGACGATCCGCTCACCGCCGAGACGGAGGTCCGCATCAAGCTCACCATCCCGTCTGAAGCCTTGGAGGCTGGGGCGGGCGCGGTATCCGCGTTGGCATCGGTCACGACCGCGGCCTTCGAGCGCTCCTTGGCGCACGAGGGCCTCAGGTCTTCGCTGATGGAGGCGGGATAAGGATTCAATCCACCGGCTTGGTGTCGGTCCCTTTTCGCCACCGCTTGCCGTCCGCTCCACCACCGCCCTACTCTGGCGGGAGCGCGCCCGACGTCTGGGTGGATTCAGTGCACGGATGGTTCACTTGAAGGCTGCAATGGCTTTCCAGACAGCATGGAGGAGATCACATGGCCGAGGAAATCGAAAACGGGGGACTCGAATGAACGAAAAGGGTCAGGGCCTGGACGTTCTCCTCACCGAGACGCGTCGCTTTGCGCCCCCCGAACATTTCAAGGAAGGGGCCGTCGTATCGGATCGCGGCCTATACGAGAGTGCCTCGGCGGACCGCTTGGCCTTTTGGGAATCGTGGGCGGAGAAACTCGATTGGTTCGAGCGATGGCACACGGTACTCGAATGGGACCCCCCCCACGCCAAGTGGTTCGTCGGGGGAAAGCTCAACGTCTCCCATAATTGTCTGGATCGGCACCTGAATGGGCCGCGCCGGAACAAGCTGGCGTTGATCTGGGAGGGAGAGCCCGGTGATGTCCGCGAGTACACGTACGAGGGCCTCCATCGCGAGGTGTGCCAGTTCGCCAATGCGCTGAAGGGCCTAGGGGTGGGAAAGGGCGATCGCGTGGCCATCTACCTGCCCATGATTCCGGAAGCCGCGATCGCCATGCTCGCTTGCACGCGCATCGGCGCTCCCCATTCGGTGGTTTTCGGCGGATTCAGTCCGGAATCGCTCGCTGACCGCATCAACGATGTCGGCGCGAAGGCCTTGATCACCGCGGACGGCGGATACAGGCGGGGAGGGATCATCCCCCTCAAGGAAAACGCCGATAAGGCGTTGGAGTCCTGCACGACGATCGAGAACGTGGTGGTGGTGGCGAGAGGGGCGGACCTCACCGCCAAGGTCGACGCGCATATGAGAGAGGGCCGTGATCACTGGTACCACGAGCTCATCGCCGACGCGAGTGCGGACTGTGCTCCGGAAGTCATGGATGCCGAAGATTTGCTGTACATCCTGTACACGTCCGGGACGACCGGAAAGCCCAAGGGCGTGGTGCACACGACCGGTGGGTATTTGACCCAGGTCGCGGCGACGATGCAGTGCGTCTTCGACCTGAGGGAGGACGACATCTATTGGTGCACCGCCGACGTCGGATGGGTGACCGGACACAGCTACATCGTCTATGGGCCCCTGGCCAACGGTGCCACGGTCCTCATGTACGAGGGCGGGCCCGACTGGCCCGAGAAGGACCGATTCTGGGACCTGTGTGAGAAGTATGGCGTGACCATTTTTTACACCGCGCCCACGGCGATCCGAGCCTTCATGAAGTGGGGCGAGGAATGGCCGGATAAGCATGACCTGTCGAAGCTCCGTCTTCTCGGAAGCGTCGGTGAGCCGATCAATCCCGAGGCGTGGATGTGGTACCATCGAGTTGTTGGCAAGGAGCGCTGCCCCATCGTGGATACGTGGTGGCAGACGGAGACGGGCGCCATCATGATCACTCCGCTTCCTGCCGTTACCGAGACGCGCCCAGGGAGCGCGACACACCCGTTTCCCGGCATCTCGGTCACGCTGCTCGACGACGCTGGAGCTGAAGTGGAGGCGGGCTTCTTGGCGATCACCGAGCCGTGGCCGTCGATGCTCCGCACAATTTACGGAGATGACGAGCGGTACCGCGAAACGTATTGGTCCAAATGGGATGGAATCTACTTCCCCGGAGACGGTGCGAAGCGGGACGACGACGGGTATTTATGGCTTTTGGGCCGGGTGGACGACGTGCTCAGTGTAGCTGGGCACCGTATCGGAACCATGGAGGTCGAGAGCGCGCTGGTGGATCACCCCGCCGTTGTCGAGGCGGCCGTGGTCGGTAAGTCACACGACGTGAAAGGTGAGGTCATTGCCGCGTTCGTGACTCTGAAAGGAGGCAAAGACGGGGACGACGATCTCGTCGTGGAATTGAAGAAACACGTCGTCGAGAAGATCGGAGCGATCGCACGTCCCGAGACGGTGATCTTCGCGGCCGATCTGCCCAAGACCCGCTCCGGCAAAATCATGCGCCGGCTCCTGAAGGACGTCGCAGAGGGGAAGGCGCTGGGTGACATGACCACCCTGGCCGATCCAGCGGTCGTGGAGCAGCTGAAGGCTCAGTACGAAGCGAAGGAGGGGTGAGTTCACCCTGGAAGGACCTGCCCCCCTTGTCCGATTACCCTTCGGGGTCCGCCAGCGGGTCGGGCGTAGGGGGCCGCCGTGATTCGTCTGGCTTGTCCTTGATCTTCTTCGCCGGGATACCAGCGTAGATCGCGTGGGGCTCGGTGTCTTTCGTGGCGACACCGAACGCCCCGAGCATGGACCCTTCCGCGAGATGTACTCCAGACATGACCGTGGCGTGGTACGTGACTCGCACTCCGGCGTCGATGACCGTCACCGGGGTCGTGATGTCCCGACCCTCTACGACACCGTGCGAATGGCTGTACACATTCGCAAAGTCCGAGACCGAGACGCCATCCCCCAGGCGTATGCCTCCACGGTCATCCAGGAGCACGTGTCGATGAACCACCACGTTGTCTCCGACTTCCAGATTGTAGCCGAATGACATCTTGACGTGGTGGAACGCTTTGAAGTTGTGGCCACATTTGCGAAAAATCCGCTTGGCCAGGAGCCTGCGGAACTTGACGCCCAGATGAACATTTTCGGCCAGAGCACTCCGGTCGAACATCTCCCAGAGCCAGATGAGCGGCTTGACGCGCTCGTACCGCTCCAAGTCGATTTCCGCGTAGTACTCGGGCTCCAATGTCACGTTTCTGGCGTCCATCTGTGCTAACAAGACTTGGGTCGGCAAGGGAAGTGTGGCCGGATCTACACCACTGAGGTGGGGGAAATGAACCTCCGTCAGGACCGTACGGCAGAGCTCGTAACGGTCACAATCCGGCGCATCGAGGCGTTCATCGATGGAGCCGAGCCAGCGGCCATAAAGGCGTCCGATGTCCTCGGAGATTCCAACGACTCGATTCGGCAGGAAGGTCATGGTGAGAAGGGTGTTGAAGTCGTACAGCGGATTGAAGAGGCAAAGATGACTTCAAACGTTAGGTGCTTTCTACGGTCGGGCAAGCCGTCGCCCCCGGGAGGGTGATCGCGCACAAGCGCCATGTGCGCGACCCGCCCCCCTTGCCGATCACCCTCCAGGCCCTGGGCGGTGTTAACTTGCGGCTGTCAGTCGAACGGAGCACTTGACCCGATCCGGATCTAGTTCATGCACGACATACTTCGCGAGCGTCTCATGCGGAAGATAGAGACTCTGCCCGAGGAGCAGGTCTACCAGACTCTGGATTACATCGAGTTTCTGGAGAGCAAGTATGCGACGGACGCCGGTGAGGAGACATCCGGACTCCGGCGCTTCGCCGAGGCGGTCGAGGACAAACTGAGAAAGAAGTCGATGAGCCCAGCGAAGCTTCGCGAGGCGTTTCAACTGCTTTCCGCTGCGGACCGGGTTCTCTCGAACGTTTCTTCCGCCGGACGAAAGCTCATGGAGGAGCTCTCCCCTGCTAGTGGCGGGGGCTCCGCGAAGGGCGACCTCCCTGCGGTGGAAAAGGACTCCGCCGAAGCCGACCCCCCCGTGGGAGACGAGGACTCCCCTGAGGGTGACTTCCCCGCGGCGGAAGAGGACTCCTTTGAGGGCGACCTCCCCGCGGTGGAAGAGGACTCCGCTGAGGCTGACCGCCCCGCGGTGGATGAGGTCTCCGTGGAGGGAGAGCTCCCCGCGGCCGATGAACTCCCCCCCGAGGGTTGAACTTCGGGACGAGCCTCGGTAAGATCGTCCATGGTAGTGCCAAACGCGCCTGTTCACCGGGGGTCCCGAGAGGAGATTCTGGGTGGGCGGGCGCCTCGTATATGGGGGATCGGATAACTTCATGGCGGTGATTCTCAAGGAATCTCTCACGTTCGACGATGTGTTGCTCGTGCCGGGGCATTCGACCGTGCATCCGAAGGATACGGTGGTCAGCTCGTCCCTTACGGCCCAGATCGATTTGCAGATCCCGCTCCTCACGGCGGCGATGGATACGGTCACGGAATCGGAAATGGCCATCGCGATCGCGCGGCAGGGCGGGTTGGGCGTCATCCACTATAACCTTTCCATCGAGACGCAGGCGGCGGAGGTAGACCGGGTCAAACGCTCCGAGAGTGGCATGATCCTGGATCCCATCACTTTGTCCCCGGAGAAGACCCTTCGGGACGCCCACGAGCTCATGGCTCAGTTCTCCATCTCCGGCGTCCCGATCGTTGAAAGTGACGGCCGCTTGGTAGGGATCGTCACCAACCGGGACCTGCAATTCGAGACTAGTTTGGATCGTACCATCCGCGAGGTGATGACCTCCGAGAATCTGATTACCGTGCCGGAGGGCACCACGCTGGAGGCCGCCGAGAGGATTCTCCATGAGCATAGGATCGAAAAGCTCCCCGTGGTGGACGAAAACGGGATGCTACAGGGATTGATCACCGTGAAGGACATCTTCAAACGGCGGCTCTTTCCCCGGGCGTGTAAGGATGAGCATGGAAGACTGCGCGTGGGGGCGGCGATCGGCGCCTCGAAGGAGGAGCTCGACCGGGTTGTTGCGCTCGTCGATGCCGGCGTGGACGTGCTGGTGTTGGACACCGCCCATGGCCACTCCGAGGGTGTGCTCAAGGCAGTGGCTCGCATTCGGGAGAAATTCCCCGAGGCACAGCTTGTTGCGGGGAACGTCGGCACGAAGGAAGGAGCCATGGCCCTCATCGAGCGGGGGGCGGATGCCGTGAAGGTCGGCGTGGGGCCGGGTTCGATCTGTACGACTCGGGTCGTAACGGGAGTCGGGCTCCCTCAGTTGACGGCCATCATGGACGTCGTAGAAGGTGTTCAAGGTCGGGTCCCAGTCATCGCGGACGGCGGGATCCGCTACTCGGGGGATTTGGTGAAGGCGCTCGCCGCCGGTGCCCAAGCGGTCATGATGGGATCGATGTTCGCTGGAACGGAGGAATCACCCGGGGAAAGCTTCCTGATGGAAGGCCGCCGCTTCAAGACTGTGCGTGGGATGGGCTCCCTTTCGGCGATGCAGGAGGGGTCGGCGGATCGCTACTTCCAGGATCCCGAGGCCGAGTTGCGGAAGTTGGTTCCGGAAGGAATCGAAGCCCGAGTTCCCTACAAGGGACCGATGGCGGATTCGGTTTTCCAGCTCGTGGGCGGCCTTCAGAGTGGTATGGGGTACTGCGGGGCGGGTGACCTCCAGGAGTTGAGGGAGAAGGCGACGTTCGTGCGGATTACCTCAGGCGGCCTGCGTGAATCACACCCGCACGACGTCACGATCACTCGCGAAGCACCCAACTACCACATGTAAGGGTCGCCGGCCAGGGGGTCACCGGCGCGCGTCGAAAGGCCCCCTCGGAAACGGAATCCGATCCAAGAGGGGCTTTCGGGTCAGTTCCCGCGTTCGGCGATGGTCCTCCGGACCTCCGCTAGGCCGTCCTCGGTCCATTCGGGGTCCACGGTCCCTCCCGCGATGAGCGCGCCGAGATAGAAAACCATCCGGCTCACCCGCGCCGCCTTGTCCATATCGATGAGCTCGAACTCATCGGATGGCTTGTGGTAATCCTCGTGATCAAAACCCGCCGAGAAAAAAATCGCAGGAATGTCCTTGTTCACGAAGTTGAGATGGTCACTTCGGAAGAACCCTTGCTCCTCCGGCACCGGATCTTCGATCAGTGTGAATCCGAGGTCCGGGTGCTCCCGGAGGATGCGATCGGTGAGGGCCCCCAGGTTGGTGTATTGCCGGCCGATACCGATCACCGTATCGGGGTGGCTCCGCCCCACCATGTCCAAGTTGATGTTCATGATGATGCCTTCGAGCGGGACGGTCGAATTTTCCGAATAATACTCGGAGCCCAGCAACCCTTTCTCCTCTCCGCTCACCGCCAGAAAGACGACTGATCGGGCCGGCGGCACGTCGAGCGCGGCGAAGGCGGCCGCGGCCTCCAGCAGAGCCGCGGTACCGGAGGCGTTGTCGTCCGCTCCGTTGTAGATGGAATCTCCGGACTCGTCGGGAATCCCCACACCGACGTGATCGAAATGGGCCGAATACACGATGTATTGGTCCCGCAACTCGGGATCGCTCCCTCGTATCATCCCAATCACGTTGGGCGGCGTGTGCTCAGACACTTCGTACGGGGCGGCAACGTTCATCGTGACGCCGTCGAGGGGTAGCGCGTTCGCCGGTGGCGACGCCCTGAGCACAGCCAGATCTAGGCCGGCCTCTGCAAGAAGCGCAGCGCCGCTCTGGGAGGACATCGAGACGATGGCGAGCGGAAGGACCAGCCCGGCTCCCTGAAGCGCACTGGCCATTTCCATGATAGAGTCGGGTGTTTGTGTCTCATCGAGGAGAAGCACCACCGCGGAGGCCTGCCCTAGTAAGGCGGCCTGGAACGCACCGATCAAGTCCTCGCCGGTTCCCATCATCGGGTTACCCGCTGCCGTGAAAAGTGCCACCTTCCCGCTGGCGATTCCGGCCAATCCGGCCGAGGGCCGGGCGGCCGCGCCTCCGAAGACGACCCCGGCGTTCATCACCGTGCGGTCCCCGGGCACCACGTAGTAGTCCTTCGCGTATTCCAACTCCCGCGAGGATCCGGCCGACCAGCTCACCTGTCTTGATGCTACGATCATGGCCGAACGTGTGTAAGGGAAGCGCTGGATGAACGTTCCGTTTTCACCTGCGGGTTCGAGCCCGGCCTCCTCCATGAATCCCACCAAATACGAGGCTGCGGTCTCGAGCCCGGGACTCGGCGTGTCCCTTCCCATCAACTCGTCGCTCGCCAGGAACATGATATGCCGTCGGATATCGTCCGTGCGGATCGTGGCCGCCGCTCGAACCGTCGCCTCCTCATAGTCACTCCCGCCCGATACGGGGGAGGGAGGGGCCCCGGGAGCTCCAGAGCCACCCGAACAGGCGCTAATACCAACGGTCGTTAAAAACAGGAGTTTGAGTCTCACAAAATTCTCCAGGAAAAAAGGATGACGGAGCTGCATAGTTGGTTCAGTCTTAGGAAGGCTGTTGAAGGAGTACAGTGGGTCGCGTTGCGGATGCCACGGCCCTAGCTCCTAGGCGGAGCGACGACGCCATAGCATTCGCTATGGTTAGGAGCTCCAACAACGGAGATGGGGTCGTGCCACCGCAACCCTTCAACTTGTAAGGTCATTCCCCTCCTGTTCGTGGGCACATGGCGGTTGTGCGGTTGATCCTGCGTCTCTCCTCCTCGGAGTAGCTTTGCTACGCCTCGTCGTCGGTCCTTGTCTGAACGCGCACAAGCGCCATGTGCGCGACCCGCTGTACTCCTTCAACAGCCTTCAACCCAAGTGCCCGACTTGCCGCCGTCTTTGCGGAGCAGACGGATACCCTCGATCACCATTCCCCGATCGAGGGATTTCGCCATGTCGTAGACAGTGAGGAGTCCTACTGAGACGGCCGTAAGAGCCTCCATCTCGACTCCAGTCTGACCGGTGATACGAGCTTCTGCCCGTAAGACGATCCCCGGGAGGGCCTCATCCAGGTCCAGGTCGATCGTAATGGAGGCACCAGGGAGCATGTGGCACAGTGGGATCAGGTCGGCCGTGCGCTTCCCGGCCATGATTCCGGCCAGACGAGCTACTTGAAGCACATCTCCCTTGTGCACGTCCCCCCCCCGAATGGCGGCCAGCGTGTCCGAGGACATGCGGATACGGCCCTCGGCCACCGCGGTGCGGGCCGTGGTGGCCTTACTCGACACGTCTACCATGCGCGGGTTTCCCTCACCGTCCATGTGTGTAAGGCCTGGTCCGCCCGAGTCCTGGTCTTCAGGGGTTGCCAATGAGTTCCTCCCGGATGCCGGTCAAGAGCCCGGCAACAATGAGTTGGGGGTTCACGTTGCCGGCCACCAGTTCCTTAGCCTCTTCCAAATGCCGAAATGCTCTCGCGACCGTCACCGGATGGATATCCCACCCCTCTCGAATCCGTTTCAGGAGATCTTTCCGATCACTGTTGATGAGGCCGCCAGAAGCCACAGCGCCCGTTACGGAGAGATCTCGTAGAGCGTCCTCCAGAAGTTCAAAAAGGGGCATCAGGCCACGGCTGCGCGTAGTGCCGAGCTCCAGAGACTTACGATACACGGCTCCCGCGTCCGCATCCGAGGCTGCGGTGAGAAGCTCGAAGGCCTGCGTGCGGAGAGTTTCCAGAGGACCGGGCTCCCCTTCGATGGGCAGGAACCCGAGAGCCCGGCCGATCGACCCTCGGCCGAGGTGGGAAGCTCTGCGCGCGTCATTGCGAGAGACCTCGCCGACCTCGACGAGAAACTGTTCCACACTCTCTGACGACAAAGGGGGTAGGTGGAGCGGCATCGTTCGAGACCGAATCGTGGGGAGGAGCCGGCCCGGTTCACTCGAGGTGAGGATGAGGAGTGTACTCGCGGGGGGCTCCTCAAGGAGTTTCAGGAGTGCATTTGCCGCTTCCTGACTAGACTCCTGAGGGACGAGTGTCTCGGCGTCCCCGATCACAAACACCTGTCGGAGTCCAACGGCCGGGCGTCGCTGTGCGTGGGATCGCAGAGTCTGGGCGACAGCCAGGTAGAGGCCGGTCGGTTCCGTCGCTGCAGAAGCGGGCCGAAGCGGATGTTCCCTGCGCTCCACAAGGGTATCGTACCGAGCTTCTTCCAAGGCCTCCGCAAGCTTGCCGGGCCGGACCCCCTTCGGCTTCGCGAGCGGGAAATACCAGTGGAGGTCGGGGTGCTCGAGATTCGTGGCCATGCGGCACGCTTTGCAGTCGCCGCAAGGGCCGGTTGGCCCGGATTCGGGGCAAAGCAGGAGTTGACCGAGCCAAAGAGCGAGTCGTTGCTTCCCCACGCCTCGCGGGCCGTGGATGAGCAGGCTCGACGGAAGAGACCCGCTCGCCAAGGCTCGTGAGAGGGACGCCTGAAGATCTGCGTGGCCGAAAACGGGGTGCAGGCTCACCCTCCCTGCGCCCGAAGCCACCTGAGTGGGTCCTCCGCTCGAGGGGATCCGCTGACGGTGGTTCGGATCTGGAACTCTATGTGGGGCCCCTCCGGCGAGTCAGCTCCTCCCGTGGTGCCCACGACTTGGCCAGCCGCCACCTCGAGACCTTGCGTGACGCCGATCTCTTCGAGGTAGAAGTACAGCGAAAAGAAACCACCGCCGTGGTCCAGCCACACCGACTGTCCGTACCCTTCGAACGGGCCCGAGAAAACCACTGTTCCGGCCTCCACCGCGCGAACAGGCGTTCCGGTGGCCGCGCGAATCCCGATTCCCTGCCACTGCAGCACGGTGCCGTTGGGTCTCACCTCTCTTCCGAATCGATAGATCAACTCGCCGTCCACCGGCCAGTTCAACACTCCCGCGTCCGCGCTCGTGAACGTGCTCGGCGCTATCCCTCGGGCGGCGGCCGTTCGCTCGATCTCCACACGTCTCGTTTCGAGGTCCGTGAGGAGCACGTTGATACGAGTCTCGTCGAGGGCGAGTTGCTCGAGTCGGTCGGCGGCCGTCTCCTCCTGGGCATGATACGAATCGAGTGCTCGGCGATGTGTCGCTTCCACCGAGCGTAGAGCGGCCACTTCGCTGAGTCTGGACTGCCGCAGGCGATCCAAGCTGACCATACTCCTCCGAAGAGCTTCGTTCTCTTGCACCAGATCCCCTTCGAGCTCTCTCACACGCCGCACCAGCGTGCGGTCGTATGAAGCGATGAGGCGCAGGTACCGGTAGCGTGTCAGGAGTCCGGAAAAGGAGCCAGCCCCCAGCATCACCCGCACGGAGTGGAGGGTCCCCCGCTTGTAGATATCCCGGAGGCGGCGGTGGAGAACGGCCGTCGCGGTCAGGAGTCGTTCGCGCGTGACCAAGAGGGAACGCGACGCGTTCTCGTATTCGCTCCCCACGGCGTCCACCTGTATGTCGATCTCGGCGACCGCGGACCGAGACGCGCTGACTTGCCGTTCGACATTCACGAGTTCGCTCGACGCGTTCCGCACTCGGCCTACGAGGGAGCTCAAGTCCCGCTGCAGACGGCTTCGTTCCTCGCGGACCGCCTCGAGCCGGCGTTGGCTATCGATGATCTCCCTCCGAATCTCGACGACCTGCCCAGCCACCGGCGTCGGCACGAGTGTCTGGAGCTGGAGCCCGGTGAGGAGCCCGAGGACCACTCCCGGCCCCATCCGTGCGTAGCAAACCCGCACCGCTACACCTCGCGCAGGTGCTTACGAACCGCGTACCCGCTCGCGAGCACTCCAAACACAATTCCGCTCGACACCCCGATCCCCACCCATTCCCATGGAATCCACGAAATAATGAAGAGGTAGTGGAATACCGACCAGAACGTGGTATACGTGAGAGCGAGGGCGAGAGCGCCCCCGAGGGCTCCAGTGATGCCGCCCTCGAGCAGAAAAGGCCGGTGGATGAAGGCGTCACGTGCGCCCACCAACTGCATGATCTTGATCTCCTCTTGCCGTGCGAAGATCGCGATTCGTACAGCAGTCCCAATGATCAGCGCGGCAACAACCGCGAAGGCTGTGCCCAAGACCGTGGTGGTTACCGCACCCATCCGCCGAAGGGTAAACAACTTGTCGACCCACTCCTCACCGTACTGCACCTCTTCCACAGGGGGGTAGAGGCCAGCCTGTTCCGCGATTCGATTCGCCGTTTCGGGAGTGCGATTTCCGGGACGAAGCTGGATCTCGAGGGACGCTGGTAGTGGATTCACTTCGAGGTCCGTGAGGATCTCACTGAACTCGGGCAGTTCGCGATAGGCCCTCTCGAGCGCTTCGCCCTTGGTCACGAAGTCCACCCCGAGAACCTCCGGGAGCGAGGTGAGCGCCCTTACCATGTCGGCGATCTCCTCCGTGGTCGCATCGTCCCGGAGGTAGGCAACGACCTCGACTCGCTCCTCCAGTGTCTCCATGTAGACCTGGACGTTATACGTGGCGAGCCCAAAGAGTCCCACGACGAAAAGCGCGAGTCCTACCATGGCGGCGGAGAGCCCGGTGAGCAGCGGGGCTCGCTTGAACGCGGTGAGCGTCTCCCGAATCGTATAGAACACGTCAGATCTCTCTTTCTTGGGCCGGCTCCGGTTCACCGGCCAGGTCCGAGATCAATACCCCGGGGCTCCGATCGGGGCGCCCCTCGGGCTGCTCCTTCTCGGCAGAATCGTACACCAGGTGCCCCTCGTCGAGCTCGAGTACGCGGGCTTTCGGATGCCGGCGCATGAGCTCCAGATCGTGGGTCGCCATCAGAACGGCCATCCCCAGCACGTTGATCTCCCAGAACAGGTCCATGATCCCGCGAGTAGCCCGTTCGTCGAGATTTCCCGTGGGCTCGTCCGCAAGAAGAAGGAGCGGCTCGCTGGCGAGGGCCCGCGCGATGGCGACGCGCTGCTGCTCGCCTCCGGAGAGCTCATGTACCCAAGCTCCCGCTTTTGGTGCGAGGCCTACTTGAGCGAGAAGCCGTTGCGCTCGCGGCACAATCTGCTTCCTCGAGGAACCGATGACTTCGAGGGCGAACGAGACGTTCTCAAGAGCGGTGCGGTTGGGGAGGAGACGAAAATCCTGAAACACGTACCCTACTTTCCGGCGGAGCTTCCATACGTCTCGCCGAGAGGTTCGACTGGACGAAAACCCGCTGACACGTACCTCTCCATGGGTCGGCCTCTCGGCCAGGTGCGCCAGTCGCAAAGCAGTCGACTTCCCTGATCCGGAGTGCCCGGTAAGAAACGCGAACTGTCCCTTGACCAAGTGGAACGATACGTCACTGAGGGCCGGTTCGGGGCGCCCGTACTCCTTGGTCACTTTGATGAACTTGATCACGCGGGATCGTAACCTCGTAAGTTAATATTTCCCAACGACTTTCAAGAACACTGCAGGCAAAAAAAAGCTATATACGGGCCGCCGGCGTGTCAAAACGTTTAGAAGGCTTCAACAGCCTTCTTGAAGCCAACCGAGACGCCATTCGGAGAGCGGCCTGCATCGACGAGGGATCCGCTCTACCTGTACCGACGATATCAAATGCCGTCCCGTGATCCGGAGACGTTCGAACGAAAGGTAATCCCAGTGTCACGTTGACCCCTACTCCGAAAGCGATGGTCTTGAAGGGAGCCATCCCTACGTCGTGATACGGCGCGATGACCGCGTCGTACTCCCCATTCAGCGTCCGGCTGAAGACGGTGTCCGCGGGGATCGGGCCCTCTACCTCGATACCTGCTCTACACAGTGCATCTATTGCAGGCCGGAATACAAGATTTTCTTCGTCCCCAAATAATCCATCGTCCGAGGCGTGCGGATTCAGCGCGCAGAGCGCGATGCGCGGGCGGGCGAGATTCCAGTCGGATTCAAGCGATGAGCTCAAGAGCATCGCCTGAGAAACGAGCAGGTCCGTGTTCAACAGGTCGGGCACGTCGCGCAGTGGCACGTGCGTGGTGGCGAGGAGCACCCGGAGAGGCGGCCCCAGACGCGTTTCCTCGGCGACCATGAGCATCCCGACATCGGAGACATCGGTGAGGCGCTGCAGCATTTCGGTATGGCCGGGCTCCATGAAACCAGCAGAGCGGAGGGCCGGTTTGTGGATCGGACCGGTGACGATTCCGGCTACGGTACCAGCGAGGGCCAACTGGACCGCTCTCTCCACCGCGAGGGCGGAAAGCAGTCCGGCCGAATGCTGGGAGCCGTCGAAGCGACCGACACTTTCGTAAGTGCCGAGTCCGGGATCGAGCTCGTCCGGGCCCAGCAAGATGAACTCGGTGTCGTCGCTCTGTTCTCTGAGATGCCGAATTGCCTTCGCGACCACCTCAGGGCCGATTCCGCGAGGATCACCGAGCGTCACCGCCAAACACAGCCTGGATACGGGCGGTCGCGTAGCGTCAGCCTCCGCCGAGGCGAACTTCGATGTGCGCCTGGCTTCGCAGCCCCTCGATCACGCTCTCGGTGAGACGCTCGTCCTTCATGCGCTCCACGATCATGTCCCGGAATTCTGAGAACTCACCGGGGCCTCCAGGTGTTATCTCCAACAGCCGAGTGAGGAACCAGGTATTTTCGGCCCGGGGGTCGGCCACGCGGACCGGCCCGACCACGTCACCCACTTGGGCGTCCTGCATCGCTGCGGCGAGCGCCTGAGAATTTCGTGCGATCGCCTCGAGTGGCATGTCGACCGTATCGGGCTCCTGGCCCAGGTCCGCCATGGTCGCACCGGCTCTCAGTCTCTCTGCGAACGACTCTGCTCGAGCGTCGTTCACCTCCACATCGCTGGCCGTGATTTCCGGCTGAAACAGGATATGCCGTACTCGCCGCTCCCCCCCCCGCACCCGTTCGACGAGTATGAGATGGTATCCGAATTGGGTCTCGACGGGAGGGCTTGGTACTCCCGCGGGGAGCGCGAAGGCCATCTCCTCGAACTCCTCCACCATAGTTCCGTCTTGGCGGATCCACGGGAGCTCTCCGCCCGCCTCGGCGGAAGGGCCATCCGAGAATCGCTGGGCGAGCTCTGCAAAATCCGCTCCGTCCCGGAGAAGACCCAGAACGCTGTCAGCCCTCGCGAGGGCCACCGCTTTGACGGCGTCGCTCGGCTCAGGTTGGAGTTCGATACTCTCGAACTTGAAGGTCGCGGGCCGCTCGGGTATCTGATCCTGATTCTCCTCAAAATAGGTCCGCGCCTCCTCCTCGGTTATGGTGATGCTCGCCGTGCTCCTTCCCCTCTTGGCGAAGTACCGTTCCTGGAGTACCTGTTGCCGGATGAGATTCTTCTGCTGCTCGCGGTACAGGGCCAACGTCATATTCTGCTCGGCCAGGGCCCGTTGAAGCGCGCCCAAGGTGCCGAATCCGATGACCTGACCGTCGATCTGTTGCTGGACGCGGTCCTCCAGTTCCTCCTCGGAGACTGCGAGGAGCGAGTCTTTCGACGCGTCCTGAACGATCAGCAGTTGGTTGATCATTTGCTCCAGGATCTCTAGCTTTGCTTCCAAGAGCTCGGCCGCCCCGGTCGGACGAGCCCATCCTCTCGCCTCCATCGCAAGGAGGGCTTGATCGAGTTGGGTCTGCGAGATCATGGAATCTCCGACCACCGCGAGCACCCGCTCGACTATGTTGATCCCCTGCGGAGACTGTTGCCCCTCGAGTGGCGGGGAGATCAGGAACAAGACAGTCGCGAAGAGCGCGAACCTTCCGGGTGAGTAAACCATGGATTATCTAAACCAAGGGAGAAAACGTGTTCCTGAGCGCGTCACCGGCGGCCGGTGTCAATTCTGGACGGAGTCGAGGACGGGAGGCGTTCCGGCTGCTGGAGCCCCGGTGGGTGGCGCTCCAACGGGTGGCGCCGCGGCCGGCTGGAGCGGTGCCACTGGAGTGAACCCCCTCAGATCATCGACCCGCTCGACCGTGGCTCCGATCGCACTCTCGAGAACATCCCAGTCGAACTCTCGACGGAGCGTCAAGCTGATCCCACCCATGGGAATCGCGTTGAGCGTTCCTGCCGTGACTTCCCGTAGGATTTGAAGAATCCTCCGGGCTATCGCGTCGTCGGCCGTCTCGCCCGCCGCGACAGGAATGCCGCGAATGCCGAGCTCATCCGTCGCCAATATCAATCCCTGCCGCGTAACGAAATCCAGAGAATCGAGGTGCTCCTCGGCCAAGCCGATTCCGGCGCCGGCCGCACGAACGAGTAGGACCTGCGTCTGCCCGAGGCGGTTCAGGAGCTCGTGCACGACCTCGTCGGGAGCCACCGCGAGCTGAGCGGGGAGGTCTGCTTGCCGCGTATTCAGCAAGACCAGTGCGTCCGACACCGAATACGACCCTCCACGATACGACACGAGCGTACGGCGCACCGCCCTGCCGCTGAGCGGCGCCCTTGGGTTATTAGCGAGCTCGCGCATGACCTCGACGGCCTCGGCCGCAACCTCGATTTCAGCTTCTTCGTCGACTCCCGCCAAGAAGATCGAGTCCGTTTTCCACAGTCTCTCGAAAACGATCGAGTCCCGGTAGCTCTCGCGTGCTCCTTCGAACGTCGGCGCCTTTCGATCCGTGACCTTGATGACATGGAGGCCGAGCGAAGACAACACCGGGTCGCTGACTTCACCGACAGCCAGTGAGAACGCGGCCTCTTCAAACGGAGGCACCATCGCTCCCAGGCTGAAAAATCCGATGTCCCCCCCCTGGACCGCGCTGCCGCTGTCCTCGCTGTACTGGCCGGCGAGAGCCTCGAAGGATTCGCCTGCGGCGGCCCGTGACTTTAGCTGCGCCGCAAGCTCGGCCACACTATCCACCTGGGCTTGGGTCGCCTGATCCGGAAAGAAGAGCAAGATGTGCTGTGCCCGAACCGAATCGGCCGGCGGGTCGGCCTCCCACATTACTCTCAAGTCCTGGTCAGAGATCGCGGTGTCGGGTTGCAGGACCGAACTCAAGTACGCGTTGATGATCTCCTGATCGAACTGCGGTCGGAGGAGGGCATCGAGGTCGAGTGTTGTAAACAGAGGGTCCTCCCGGGCGCTCACCGCGATGAGTGTATAGTCGACCCATAGGTTCGCGAGCGCACCCACGACGCCGGCCTGATTTGGCATCGTGTTTTCCCTGGCGAGCATCTCCACCACTTGATCCACGGTCAATTCGTGCCCCGCCGCTCGCGCGAGGACCCTCCCCGACTCCGTTTCGCACGCCCCGAGGGCGGCGAGAATCCCGAAGGCCATCCCCTTTGCGAGCCTACCCAAGAAGCAAGAAGTCCGTCCAGGGTGAGGTGTCATCGTATCTCGTCTCCATAAATCATGGGTGCCCCTTCGTACACCCCGAGTCATGAGGCGGCTGCCACCGTTCGAGCGCGTAAGCGTTTTCACGCCGCCTCGTCCCGGGCCTCGATCAACGTGGTGAGGGCCAGGATCAGGGTCGAAACTAGCGAATCCGGACCCGCTTGACGAAGGACCAGCGAGAGTGGCGTCATGCGCCGCACCTCCACGCTGACGGAGCGGTCCTGGAGGGGGCGCTCAAGGACCGAAAGGCGGGGCACCACGGTGGCTCTGAAATTCACTCTCGCCTCGCGCTCTCTCACGAGGATGCGCTCGACGCCGAGTCGCCTTCCCAGTATTCGTAGCGCGGCTCCATCCAGCAAGCGCTCCACGTGGACAGGAGGGGCGCCAAAGCGGTCCGCCAATTCCTCTCGTAGGGAGGCCACCTCCGCCATCTGGCCGAGTTTGGAAAGCCTTTGGTAGAGATGTAACTTTTGGCCCGAGTCCGAGATGTACGAATCGGGCAGATACGCGGAGCCCGATATCGAGATGTCCGGGTTGGGAAATTCCTGGCCGTCCTCCTCTCCCTTGAGGCGCTTGACGGTCTGTTCAACCAATCGCATGTAGGCGTCGATACCGATGGAGTGCGCGAAGCCGGACTGCTCTCCGCCGAGCAAGTTTCCGGCTCCTCTCAACTCCATGTCCCGGAGGGCCACAGAATATCCGCTTCCCAGCTCAGTGTGGTGCTCCAGGATGCTGAGGCGGCGCTCGGCCTCGTCACCGAGCTCGCTGGGCGCGATCAGGTAGCAGAATGCCCTGCGATTGGATCGCCCTACCCGCCCTCGGATCTGGTAGAGCTGAGACAGCCCGAAACGGTCGGCCCGGTTCACGACAAGGGTGTTCGCGTTCGGGACGTCGAGGCCGTTTTCGATGATCGAGGAGCAGACCAGGATGTCGATCTCCCCATGGACGAAACTCCGCATGACCCGGTCCAGCTCCCGAGGCCTCATCTGTCCGTGGGCAGTGTCTACCCGGGCCTCCGGGACCAGTGCCTGGACCCGCTCGGTGGCTCCCTGGATGGTCGAAACCAGATTGTGCAGAAAGAACGACTGTCCACCTCGGTCCAACTCCCTGAGGAGGGCCTCCGTAAGGATGTGATCCGACCACGGGATCACGTGTGTGATGACCGGCATCCGATCCCGCGGTGCAGTACGGATCAGGGAGAGGTCCCGCAAGCCCACGAAAGACATGTGTAGTGTGCGCGGGATCGGCGTGGCCGTCAGCGTCAACACGTCCACGGACTCCTTCAGCTGCTTGAGGCGTTCCTTGTGGCGTACGCCGAAGCGCTGCTCCTCATCGACGATCAGGAGGCCCAGATCAGCGAATTCGACGTCGGGTGAGAGTAGTCGGTGTGTCCCCACTACGATGTCGATCACGCCACCCGCAAGTTCGTTCAGAAGCTTTTTCTGGTCGCTCGGCGTGCGAAACCGGCTGAGCGCTCCGACCCGCACCGGATAATCGGCAAGGCGTTCCGCGAACGTATGCCGATGCTGCTCCACGAGCACCGTTGTCGGCGCGAGGACCGCCACTTGTTTTCCATCCTGGACCGCTTTGAAGGCTGCCCGGATCGCGATCTCGGTCTTCCCGTAACCGACGTCGCCGCAGATCAACCGGTCCATGGGTTTGGTGGACTCCATGTCGCGCTTCACCGCTTCGGTCGCGGCCCGCTGGTCGGGCGTGTCCTCATAGAGGAACGACGATTCCATCTCCTTTTGCCAGAGGGTGTCGGCAGAGAAGGCGAACCCCGTGGCCGACTCGCGTTTGGCGTAGAGTCGCAGGAGCTCGACCGTCATCATCTCGATGGCTTCGTTCGCTTTCCTCTTCAGGGTCTTCCAGCGTTTCCCCCCGATCTGGTGCACGGCGGGAGGAGCCGCGCTCTCGGACTCACCGATCCAGCGTTCGACGAGGTCGAGCCGGTAGACCGGCACGCGCAGGATTTCTCCGCCGGCGTACTCGATCGCCATCGATTCGAGTTCCTCACCCCCGATCTCGACATGCTGTAACCCCCTGAAGACGCCCACGCCGTGATCCATATGTACCACGTAGTCCCCGGGACTCAGTTGGGATAGGCTTTCAAGCGCCACCGCCCCACGGAACCGGCGCCTGCTCCGGACTCTCCGCGAGCGGCGAAAGATCTCGTGGTCTGTGAGCACTTGAAGGGGCGGGTCTGCGCGCTCCAGTACGAATCCCGCGGCGAGTGAGCCGACCACCACGTGCGCCCCGGGAGGAATTTTCCTGGGCCCCCCCAGGATCTCCTCGAGCCGGTCACATTGTCCCTGGTTGTCGCAGAGCACCAGACTTCGACCCCCCGTAGCCGAAGTGGCACGGAGCGCGGCGCTCAGCCGTTTCATGTCCCGCTCTATCGCTGGCGGGGCACCACAGGAAAGTGAGATCTCCGACCCGGGGGCAGCTCCTGGGGCAGCGGCCAAATCGATGCGAGCCAGCCCGGCCAGTTTTTTCTCCGCCTCGGTGGCCGGGAGGAAAAGTGTGTCGGGGGGATCGGGGGACTGCCCCTCGGCTGTCAGCTCCTCGTGGAGCTGGCGGACGTAGCTCCATGTCCGGTCGAGTTCGGGCCGCCACTCCCCCTCCTGGTGAACAGATAGGAGAAGGGCATCGGCCGGGAGCAGTTCCAGGAGGGACCGGGAAACCAGGCTCGTAGCCTCTGGGTCACGCTGAAAGTCCACGGGCAGGATGTGCGCTTCGGTGGTGGTACCTCGCGAGCGTTGATCGAGGATGTCGAAGAAGCGCAGCGAGGTGATTTCGTCCCCGAAAAACTCGACCCGGAGGGGCTCCGGTGTGCCGAACGAGAAAATGTCGAGCAGACCCCCACGAACGGCGAACTGTCCGACCTCCTCGACGATCGGCACGCGCTCGAATCCTCGTTCGACGAGGTCCTCGATGAGAGTTTGGAAGCCGGTTTCTTCCCCCACGCGCAGTGTGAGGCGGAGACCAGCCAGCGTCGCCGGGATCGGAGCACGTTCTTGCAACGCCCGCAGCGTGGTCACGAGCAGTCGAGTTCGCCCCCCCAACAGTGCCTCTACGGCCTCGACACGAAGCGCCCCGATTTCAAGGTGAGGCTCACTCGACTCGTATGGTCGTGCCTCACGCTGGGGAAACAAGAAGGACGTGCCTTCGCCAAGGAAAAGCTCGAGATCCACCTCGATCTCGATCGCTCGCCTCGGGGAAGGCGCCACCACCACCAGGAGACGGTTCGAGCTGTGTTCGTGCAGGGCCGCTACGGACGCGGTCGCGGCCGAGCCGATCACTCCGGAGAGGGTGCGCCGTTCACCTCGGCGTGGCAGCGTCTGGCAGAGCTGATGAAAGCCGGGGCACGTGCCCAGGGCTTGGACGATCGGGTGAAGGTTGTCAGACACGTCAGGTTTTCTGCAGCGCGGGGGGCACTGCGGAGGTGGATCTGTTCGGTGACGGGCCGGAGGCCGCGACCAGGCTCTCCGCGACGAGAACCAGCGCGGTTGCGACGAGGAGCCAACGCCAGATCTCCGGTCCTTGCCCAGTGGAGAACACCGCGCTGGCCCAACGGGCACTGTCCCCGACCAGCGTGGCGGGTCCCGGCAGGAGGTCTCTGAGATCGCCGTCTTCGATGGGGAGCAGGAGGGATTCCTCGCGTGGCGCGTTCACCGCGATCATCTGGATTGTAGAGTCACCCGCCAGAAATTCGTACAGTCCCGCCTTGGCGGTTGCCGCGAAGGGCTGCCCGGCGTCCACCGGATGAAGTGTACCGGCCGGGTCTCGAACGCTCGATGTGCCCGGAGGAGGGTTGATCGGCGTGCCGGCGATCACGGATCCCTGAGTCCCCCGGGTATCACCCCAGCGCGACACCATCCACTCCATGAAGGGCATCAACGCTGCAGTCAATGGGAGATTGGTGGACTGTTCGTCCAGAGCCGAGGCAATAAGCAGATAGGCGCCTCTGGGTGTGGTCCCCTCCACCAGCCAGGGTTCGCCGGACGAAAGAGTCGCCAACACGCCTCGACGTAGTTCCTCCGCGCCCGGTATCAGCGTGTAATGGGATCGGATACGTACGTCGTCCAGATTGACCGGCCCGCTCCAGCGGGTCACGCTGGCCTCTCCGACGACGGTTGCGGGCCCGTACCGCCATGGTATCCCCGCCGCGGTAAGGGCACGGTTGAGACCGGGGAGTAAGGCCGGGTCATTCGGCGGCAACACCACAACTACACGTTCCTCTCTCGTTGCTTCGGTAACCCCGGCGCCCGCCACGCTGATCAGGATCTCCGCGTCCCGGATCGGGGCCAGGCTTATACGCCCCGCGTCGACCAGAACCGGTATCGCCTCGGACAGGAAGAAGGAAAGGGAGCCGGACGTTGCGAGGGTGGGGGCCGAGCGAACCCGAAAGGCGAAGAACCTCCGGTCATCCGCGCGAAGATCGTCTGGATCCGTCTCGACATAACCGCCCACGTAACCGGCTGGGAACGGCCCGATGGGCAGGAGGGCCGAGACACCCACCCCGCCTGATGTGGTTCCGCGGATACGATTGGCGGTGACCAGGCGAAGGGGGACATCCGCGCTGTCCGCGTCCCCGGCCAGGCGCACGGACAGCCTGGTTCGCTGATTCACCAAGGGAGGCAGGCCGCCACCGATCACCAAGCTGTCCAAGTAGGCGTTCTCCCTGTCGCGGGATCGGTCATCGAACACGACGACGGGTATGGGCCCGCCTTCGGCGGATACTGTCCCGATGGGTGAGCCGCTTCCCTCGAACGCGGAGGCCTGAAGGTCGGAAATCAGATGAATCTCGACAGCGGGCAGCCCGCCTCCCGAGGCAAGGATCACGGCCCGTTCCAGCGCCGTCCGAAGATCTCCTCGGGCGTCCGTGACGTCCGTCGCCAATACGGCGGCGCGCAGGTCGGCTCGGGATCCGGTGATCGCCGGCTCCCAGGGTTGTCCCGCGCGGATCAGCCAAATCCGGTCTTCGTCGCTTGCACGTTCGATGCTTCGGAGCGCCACGGCGTTCAGAAGATCCAGCACTCGAGCACCATCTCTGATCAATCCGGAACTCATCGAATTGTCGACGATCAGGACCGTGGCCGTCGGCTCGTGAACGCCGCCGCCGCCGCCGCGAAGGAAGGGGCGAGCGCCAGCCCCCACCAAGAGTAGAACGGCCGCGATGCGCAGAAGGAGCAGGAGGAGTTGGCGAAAGCGTATGGTCCGGGCGTGCTCCTTTTCCGTACGGAGGAGATACTGGAGCGCAGGGAACACCATCCTCTTCGCGTCGTGCCTATGGAAGAGATGCAGGATCAGCGGGACCGCCACCGCCAGCCCCGCCAAGAGAAAGATCGGAGAAAGGAACCCCATCAGCCGAGATGTTGCCGCTTACGGAGGTAAAAGCGCAGGGCCCTCGACAGGGGCGTCTCGGTTCCGATCACAACGTAGTCGATCCCGTGGGGGCGCAGGCCGCGGTCCCATTCTTCGAGGGCGTCTTCCACCGCGTCCCGGTACGCGGCCCGCACGTCGGCAATGTTTACGTTGAGTTCATCTCCTGTCTCGGGGTCGTAAAGGCGTGTGTCCCCCCCCGCCGGAAGCTCTCGTTCACCCGGGTCGATCAAGTGGAAAACGAGGACTTCGTGTCCCTGATGCCTCAGGAAACGGAGGGCTGTCCGCGTAGTTTCAGGGTCCACCAGGAGATCGGACAGCAAGACCACGAGACCTCGGCGGCGTAGCCTAACGGCGATGTCACGGAGAGCCGTGTGAGCCGACGTACGCCCCTGGGCTTCGAGCGGCGCCAGTCTGCGGAGGAGCTCGTGCCAGGCGCGTGGCCCCCCTTTCGGGGCCACCCGCGCCACGATTTCGTCGTGGAATGCGGCCATACCCACGGAGTCACCCTGACGTAATAGAATGAGTGAGAGGGACGCCGCTAAGTGTTTTGCGTACCATAGTTTAGTCGGAAGTTCTCCTGGGCTCGATGTCCACCCCATCGAGGTGCTGACATCAACCAGCACATACGCTCTCAAGTTGGTCTCTTCCTGGAACTGCTTCACGTAGTACCGATCAGATCGACCGAACATCCGCCAATCGATGTGGCGCAAGTCGTCGCCGGGTTGATACGCACGAAGCTCCGCGAACTCGGCCGAAAACCCTCGATGGGGCGAGCGGTGGAGGCCCATGATGAATCCCTCCACGACTTGCCGGGCGATCAACTCGACGCCGCCCAACTGGGATAAGGTGTGGGGATCCAACAGATCCGGTCGTGAGGGCACGTATACCTCGGAGGCCTGCTGAAGAAGGGAGTTTTCGACCGTCAAAGCCTACTGCGTCACCGGAGAAAGGCAATGGGGTTGGGGGGGGCGCGAGGCCGTATTCTCGGTCCGGTACCGGGAGTACGCTGAAGCCTCCTTCTGCCGCGGATTCCGGCGGACTATCTTGGTAGCGTTTGCTGGACCCACCCTCGACGCGGATTCGCTTCCTACGTGAACCTCGGGCACATACGCAACTTCTGTATTGTCGCGCATATCGATCACGGTAAATCAACACTGGCTGATCGATTGCTCGAGGTGACTCGAACCCTCGATCGACGGGAGATGCGTGAACAGGTTCTGGACTCGAACGAGCTTGAGCGAGAGCGTGGAATCACCATCAAGCTCCACGCTGTTCGGATGGTATACGACGCCGAGGACGGCGAAAGCTATGTTCTGAACCTGATCGACACACCGGGGCACGTCGATTTCACGTACGAAGTTTCGCGTTCTCTGGCGGCATGTGAGGGTGCGATTCTCGTCGTGGACGCCACGCAGGGAGTGCAAGCCCAAACGCTCTCGAATCTCTTCCTCGCGCTGGATGCCGACCTCGAGGTCATTCCCGTGATCAACAAGATCGATCTTCCGGGGGCGGAGCCGGAGCGCAGGCGAGAGGAACTGGCGGACCTGCTCGGGACAGATCCGGAGACGATCCTGTTGGCGAGCGCCAAGGAAGGGATCGGGATCAAGCCCATCTTGCAGGCAGTGATCCGCGACGTCCCGCCTCCGAGCGGGGATCCGAAGGCACCCCTCCGAGCTCTCATCTTTGACTCGTCGTACGATCAATATCAGGGGGCGATCCCGAACGTTCGTGTGATGGACGGTGTGGTGAAGCCTGGCATGTCGATCACGTTCGGCGCCGTCGACCACAGCTATGAAGTCACGGAAGTCGGCGTGATGCGCCTGGGGCGAGTCCCGCACTCCGAACTCGGACCTGGTGAGGTCGGCTACGTGATCGCCGCGATCAAGGACGTCTCGCACACGCGCGTGGGTGATACGATCCTGGACGCGGACAACAAAGCGACCCAACTACTGAAGGGCTACAAGGATGTACACTCCATGGTGTTCGCCGGACTGTATCCCACGGACGGCGACGACTATGAAGACCTCCGTGACGCCCTCGGCCGCCTCAAGCTCAACGACGCGAGCTTGAACTATGTGGCGGAGACGTCGATCGCTCTGGGCTTCGGCTTCCGTTGCGGATTCTTGGGACTCCTCCACATGGAGATCGTCCAGGAACGGCTGGACCGGGAGTTCGGCGTGGAGCTCATTACGACCGTGCCCAACGTGGAATACCATGTGACGCTGACCGACGGAACCGAGCTAATTCTGGAGAACCCCACCTTGCTTCCGGAGCGTGGCCGCATCGTGGACATCGCGGAGCCGATTGTGAAGGCGCGAATCGTGTGTCCCGCGGAGTACATCGGTAATGTGCAGAAGTTGTGTTATGACCGGCGGGGAATTTTCGGAGGAATGCAGTATCTCGACCCGCAACGTGTAGAGATCGACTTCGAGTTGCCTCTTGCCGAGATCGTGCTCGATTTCTACGACAAGTTGAAGGGCGGCACGCGTGGGTATGCGGCCTTGGACTATGAGTTTCTGGAGTTTCGGCCCGGCGATCTGGTCAAGCTGGATATCTTCGTGAACGGTGATTCTGTAGATGCGTTTTCCGTCATTATCCACCAGGAAAAGGCCATGGATTATGGTCGTAACTTGGTTCGCCGTCTCAAGAAGCTCATCCCTCGTCAGCAGTTCGAGGTGGCGCTCCAGGCCGCGATCGGAACACAGATCGTGGCACGCAGCACCATCAAGGCGCTCCGTAAGAACGTGACCGCCAAGTGTTACGGGGGTGACATCACGCGAAAACGGAAGCTGCTCGAGAAGCAGAAAGCCGGGAAGAAGAGGATGAAGCAGGTGGGGTCGGTGGAAATTCCCCAGGAGGCGTTTCTCGCGGTGCTTCAGCTCGGCGACGATTGATGAGGGTTATCGACCTCCCGGCATCGTTGGACCACCAGACGAGTGACGCTCTTTTTGCCGAGGTCATGGAGGTGGGGGGCGAGAAGGTTCTCTTCGATGGGCGGCACCTCCGCTTTGTGGGTCCCAACGGCATGGTGGGCCTCCTGGCGGCGGGCTCGGTCGCACAGGACCGAAGTGGTGAGGCGCCGATCCTCGAGCTCGGGGCGGCGGGTGACGTGAAGAGCTACTTGGGCCGCATGGGCTTCTTCCAGGCGGCCGATGGGATCTTCGGGGCTGGAACCGCCTTCCCGCGGCGTCCTTCGGGGCCATCCGACGTACTGTTGGAGATCACACCGATCACAACCAACAGCGACGTGCACGAAGTGGTGGATCGGGTCCAGAAGCGGGCGGGTGCAATCCTGTCCAAGACCCTCGGTTATCCGCCGACCTCGGTCGTGCAATTCAGCGTCATTCTCAGCGAGGTCTGCCAGAACATTCTCGAGCACGCGGATGCGCCGGGTTGGGTTGCCGCCCAATCCTATAACTGGGAGAAGCGTTTGGGCCGGCACGTGGTCATCATTTCGGTTGCCGATCTCGGAAGGGGATTTCGGGGGTCTCTTTCCGACGAACACTCCGCGCGGTTTGGCGATCGGTGGGGGGATGTGACCGCGCTCGAGGCGGCGTTCATCCATGGCCTTACCCGCTTCCCGGACTCGGGGCGGGGGCAGGGCATCCAGCAGATTCGCAAGCAGGTTCGCCGTTGGGATGGTCTCATCTCCATACGTAGCGGGACCGCGCGCATCGCCGACGTGCCGGAGTGGTTCGACGCGCCACCGTTGGAGGAGGGGCTCTCGGATTTTCCGGGTACCCAGATCAACATCGTCTTGCCGGAGCGGGTTGACGATGAGGACTGAGCCAGGGGTCGTGCCGATTTCGATCGACGTGGGCCACGTCTTACGTAGATCCGCAGAATCTCTGTATTCTCATCTGGTAACACGGCCCACAGGCCGCGCGGTTCGCCTCGCTATCGAACAGCAGGTCGCCGGTAGTTCGCGCACGGCTCTCTCATTGATCGACCTTTCGGACGTGACGGTCATGGATTTTTCATGCGCTGACGAGATCGTAGCAAAGCTTCTGATGCGTTTCCTGGAAGAAGACCGGCCCGTGGACGCCCTCTTCATCTTCAGGGGTGTGCGTCAGAGCCTTCATGAACCGATCCAGACCGTGTTGGAGCGTCAGGAGCTGCTTGCGGTGGCGCAAGGCAGCGATGGCTGTTGTTCACTGATGGGGACTCGGACGGAGGAAGAGGAATACGCCTGGACGGTCCTCGAGGGGCGCGGCCGGATCGGGGCGGCTGAGGTGTTTGAAGTGTTTCCGGGGTCTCATCATCGAGAGGCTCTCCATGAACTCGTCCTTCGGCGCGTCGCGTTCGCGTCTCCTGGAGACGATATGTATCACGCGCTCAGTGCCTTGGTAGGGAAGGAGTCGGCATGAGCGGGAAGGGGGGTGAGGAGCCGCGAGGGCACCGTGCGGCCACCATCGGAATTCATGCCGGCTCGCCCGAGCCGGTGCTCGGAGCACCGGTCGTTTCGCCGGTGGTGCAGAGCTCTACTTTTATTGGTGGGGCCGGTGAGCCTGCTTCGGAGCTGCTCTATTCCCGGTATGGCAACAATCCGAATCAGGTGCTCGTAGGCGAGAAGATGGCTGCTCTCGAGGGCACCGAGGCATCCCTACTCCTCGCGAGTGGGATGTCGGCAATCGCGATGACGATCTTCGCCGCCCTTCCCGAAGGAGGACACGTCGTTGCTTCCCGACATCTCTACGGGGCGACCAGGACACTTCTGGAGCAGGAGCTACCCAGACGGGGCATCACGACCACCCTCATCGATCCTGAGAGCAGCGAAGACTGGGAAGCAGCTTTGACGCCTCAAACGGGCGTGCTCCTCCTTGAGGTGCCTGCCAATCCCACGCTCCGGGTATTCGATCTGCGCGTGCCGGCGGAAATCGCGCGAGATAGCGAGATTCTGCTGGCGGTGGACGGCACCTTTGCTTCTCCGGCGAACATCCGCTTCGCCGAATTGGGAGTGGGCGCGGTCGTCCATAGCGCTACCAAGTACCTGGGGGGGCACTCAGATCTGGTCGGAGGCGTCGTGTCGGGCTCGCGGGAGTTCATCGAGAGGGTCCAGAACCTGATGAAGCTGTACGGCCCCGCACCTGATCCTCACATGGCGTGGTTGCTGGATCGGGGTCTGAAGACACTCCAGATGCGAGTCGCCCAGCACAATCACAATGCCATGGAACTGGCGCGCTGGTTCCTTGATCGAGAGGGTGTCGTTGAAGTGCACTATCCCGGATTACCCGACCATCCGGATCACGCCGTGGCGTCGGAAATCATGTCGGGGTTCGGTGGCATGCTCGCCATCGTACTGGAGGGCGGGGGCGTCGCCGCCGATGCTTTTACGTCTACTCTGGAGTTGGCTCTCGTGGCGCCTAGTCTCGGTGGTGTCGAAACGCTCGTCTCACAGCCCCGCCACACCTCTCACATCCACTTCTCCGAAGCGATGAGAGTGGGCATAGGTATTCCGGACGGGTTCGTGCGGATCTCTGTCGGTCTGGAAGACGTGGAGGACCTCAAGGAGGACTTTGGACGTGCCCTGGACGGGCTGAGGTGAGGCCGTCGTGCCGAGCACTTACTACCTCGACTAGGCCGGCTGGTCATGGGTCCATCGCAGGCGTATGATGGGGTGCGCGCAGTCACGAATCAGAGTCGCAATCGGATGAGCGTCATCAGACGAGCCAAGAGAAAGAAATGGACGATCGTCATCGCTGAGGATGATGACGAATACGCCCTTCTGATCGAGCGGGCGTTGGTGAAGGCGGCAGATATGCCCGTGTGGATTCGCCGAGCACGTGACGGTGATAAGGCGATTACCCTACTGAGGGAGCGGGCGCCGGACCTGCTTCTCCTAGACCTGAAGATGCCCCATATGAACGGCCACGCCGCGTTGGAGCAGATCAGGGGAGACAGCCGGCTTTGCTCCATTCCGGTAGTCGTGCTTACGTCGTCGGCAAGTGAGGAGGACGTCGCCAAGAGCTACGGGCTCGGCGGAAATCACTTCATCATCAAGCCGGACAATGTTGAGGAACTCCAGAGCAAGCTTCACAGCCTCCTCGAGAACCTCCCCGAGCTCGGCGGGATCCGTCGGGGATCGATGGGCACCTCCGCCACTGCGGTCAGCGCAGTGGACCCGGACGCGATGCTTATGTCTAAGGTTGGGCGCTGGGTGCTCGTCCTGAGTGTGCTGGTCGCTCTTTACTTCTTCGGGAAAATCTTGGGCGCGTTTTAAGAATCTTTGGATCCTCGTAGCTCTCTATGAGGTCCTCTGGAAGGAATGAACCAGCTTCTTCCACCCCGTGCGCTCCTTTGGGTGGTAGCTGTAGTAGTACTGCATGTAGTAGCTCTCTTCCACCGTCGTAGACGCCACCTCGTTGAGCACCGCTCCGAAGACCCGTACTCCGACCCGGCGAACCTGATCGACCGCTCTTTCGGCTGCTCTCTGTTCGGTCTCCCCGGACCGGAGCACCAGAACCATACCATCAGTGTGTGTTGCCAGAATCGCAGAATCGGTCACGGCGAGAATCGGCGGGCTGTCGAGAATGATGTGTTTGTAGGTCCCCTCGAAATGCCTGAGGAGCTGCTGCATTTTCTTGGAATTCAGCAGTTCAGAGGGATTCGGTGGAAAGGGGCCGCTCGGTAACACGTCCAGATTGGGCAGCACGTTGGGCCGAACCGCCTCCCGGAGCTCCGCGTCCCCGATCAGAAGATTGGTCAAGCCGGGCTCCCGGAGGATGTCCATGGCCCGATGGAGCGCCGGCCGCCGGATGTCGGCGTCTATGAGTAGGACCCGCTGGTTCTGTTGCGCGAGCATTACGGCCACGTTGATCGACGTCGTCGACTTGCCTTCGTTCGGACCGGGGCTCGAGAAGAGCATCGTCCGGATCGGTTTTTCTTCCGTGCTCATGAACATGAGGTTCATGCGCAGGTTCCGGTACGCTTCCGCCGCGGGATCGAGGGGGTCGAGTGCGACCAGCAACGGGAGATTGGTGCTGCCGTTGCCGGCCTCGGATCCCACTGGGATCTTGCGAAGCCGCGGGATAATACCCAGCACCGGAATACTCAGAAGCGTCTCCACTTCCGCGCTCGTACGCACGGTGCGGTCGAGGTATTCGAGGAAGAAGGCTGCCCCGATCCCGAGGATGAGCCCGAGTATCGCGCCCAGCAGGAGGTTGGTCTGGCCCGGGACGGTCACCGCATACGCTACACCGGCTGAGTCGACCACGGTCACGTACGTAGAAGCCGCCGCCGCGGTGATCTCCGCCTCATATTGCTGGGACCTGAGGTAGCCTACCAAGTCCCGATCGATACCCAACTGAATGTCCAACTCCGCGAGTTGATTCTGGAGTTCGGGGAAATTCGCTTGATCCACCCGAATCTGATCGAGCTGGTTCTGCTGGTCTTCGATTTGCCCACTCAAGACCACCAGATTTTCCGTGACAGCAGCCCGCAGCTCACTTTCCCGGGCCAGGAGCCGAGCCCGGATGCCGATTACCGCCGGATTACGCTCGGTCATCAGCCGCTCTGTGAGCATGACTTGGACCTCGGTCTTCATCGTCTGGATATCGTTGGCGATGCCTCGGAGCTGTGACACGCCGTCCGGCAGGACAGCCATGAAGCTGACGAGATCGACACCTTCGACACCTGAACCTTCGAGATCCACTGTGAGGGACTGGAGTGCGTCCTGCTGTGCCATCGAGGCCTGTATGCGGTCGTCAACCCGCTGGAAGTTGTTCAGGAGCTGCTGCTCCTGGATCGTGAGGTTCGTGAACTCGACGGTCTCCTTGAAATTTCGGATCTCCCGGGAGGACGCTCGGAGGTCCGCCTCAGCGCTGTCCAAGCGTTGCTTGATGAAATCGAGTTGACGTTGCGCCGTGACCCTGACCTTCTCCCGTCCGAAGTTCTGCAATGCGGCTGCCGCTGCGTCGAGAATTTTCGGCGCCAGAATCGGGTCGGACCCCCGGTAGCCCAGGGAAACGATGTTCGTCAGATCGACAGACTCGGCGCCCAACCTGCCCAGAACCTCATACTGTACGACGTCGGTCGGACGAATCACGAGCTCGTATTGGCGCTCCTCATTGGGAGGGGGTTGAGGGGTCAGCCGCAGCAGCCCCATGTCGAGAACCGTGCCGACACGGCCCCTGGCGAGTTCCCTGCCGGCCGCATCCAGAATCCGGGCCTCGACGCCGGCGGTGTCGTATAAGAATTGGAGAGGGCCGTCCGGCATAGCCGGATCCACCCAGGCATCGAGAAACAGCTGTGAGCGAACCAGGTTGGCATTTTCCGGGAGCACACGCATTCCCAGTTCTTCGACCACACGCTGGGCGACTTGCGACGAGCCCAACACCTGGATCTCCGACTCGATGGGATCGACGTAGAGGTTGATGCCGCTCAAGGCCCCCTGCACAGTGAGCGACCGCGTGACCTCGAGAGGATCGTTGATCTGAATGGAGCTGCTGGTCTCGTAGATCGTGCGTTGCTGGGATACCGCCCAGATGGCTGCGGCTGTCGTTACCCCGAAAATCAGCATGACCAGCCAAAGGCGGCGGGCGATCACCTGCCAGTAGTCGGCGATGTGAGGTGAACCGCCTAGGACCTTGGAATCTTCAGGTCCGGCCGACAGCAGCTCGTCTTGCACGTGCCTCCTTCTCAACAGGGCTCCCGCCTTTCCAGGTCAGGCACGGGATCGAAAAACATGCGTTTCGAGAGAACTTCGCATACGCCCTCCGATCGCAAGCTCCGGGTCAATGGACATGACATATTCAATATATGTCCGTCCCGTTGACTCGTGTATGAAAATTCCCAAGATTTTTCACAGACTCGAAGCCGTGGATCACCTGAGCGTTCTCATGCCGAATACCGTCGAGACGAAGATCGAAGAGATCTTGGAGTCGATACGCCCCGCGCTCAAGGCGGACGGCGGGGATGTCGAGTTCCTGAGCTTTAATGAGGAGGGCGGGGTGGTTGAACTTCGCCTCCTTGGTGCGTGCGAAGATTGCCCTATCTCCATGATGACGCTGAAGGAGGGGATCGAACGGCGCCTCAAGGGTGGCATTCCCGGCATCACGGAGGTTCGGGCGGTGTGAAGTCCCTGATGGACTGACAGGTCGTATGCTACGCGCGGGGAGTTCTTCCTCCGCGACCGGCGCCACCCCAGGGGGGGCGCCCATTTTTTGCTTCTTCAAGAGCCTTCGGAGAGTCGAAATGAATGAAAGGGATCTCCGTGGGCGCGTGCTCACGGCCCTGGCTGGTGTTCGTCACCCCGTCACCGGCCGTGATGTGGTGGAAAGTGGGCACGTCCAGGGGCTGGAGGTTGATGAGACAGGGGACGTCCGCTTTTCCTTCGGCGTTCAAGCGGATGATCCTGGGGGGCTCGTGCGGGAGGCTCGGGGCGCCGTGGAGGCACTCGAGGGCATCGGCGCGGTGAAGATCAACGTCACGCTCCCCCAGTCCCAGCAGGGGCCGGCGCCTTCCGGACCGCCGACCTCCTCTGTCCCCGCGCGAGGCGCCGGGCGAGGTCCCGGCGTGGTGCCCGCCCCGACTCCGAAGGCGGGCGTCCTGGGTGAGAATACGCGCGTCGTGGCTGTGAGCTCAGGCAAAGGAGGCGTGGGTAAGTCCATGGTGGCAAGCAACTTGGCCGCTTATTTCGCCGCGTCCGGGAAGAGGGTGGGCCTTCTGGATGCCGACATCTACGGACCGAATATCCCGGTGATGTTCGGAACCGAGGGCCGGCCTGGGGTTTCGGGCAAGAAGGGCCAGGAGATGATCGAGCCCATGGAGGCGCACGGTGTTCGCCTGATGAGCATCGGATTCCTTCTGGAGAAGGAGCAGCCCGCGATCATGCGCGGTCCACTCATCTCGGGGATCCTCAAACAATTTCTGGAGCAGGTCACCTGGGGGGACCTCGATGTGATGGTCGTGGATATGCCCCCCGGCACCGGCGACGCGCAGCTCTCTCTGGTTCAGATGGTCGACATCGATGGAGTCGTGATGGTGACGACGCCCCAGGAGGTGGCCACAGGAGACGTACGCAGAGGCATCAAGATGTTCGAGCGCGTGAACACCAAGGTTCTGGGTATCGTGGAGAATATGTCGGGGTTCAAGTGCCCGCACTGTGACGAAGAGATCGAGATCTTCGGAAGTGGGGGAGGGGAGCGCCTCGCAGAGGAAGTGGGAGTCCCCTTCCTGGGGCGCGTGCCTTTGGATTCGGCCGTACGGTTGGCCGGGGACGAAGGTGCACCGACGGTTCTCTCCGCGCCCGACTCAGGAGCCGGGAAGGCCCTACGGGAAATCGCGGATCTCGTGACGGAGATGGTGGCCTCGAGATCCCGCTAGAGGCCGTTGACCAGAGGTTCCTGAGGAGTGGGACTCGGTCTTCCTATTCCCCTTCCAAATAGCGGCGGTCTGCCGCCGAGAGGTGCCCAGAACCCTTTCGCCTTTCGATCAACTTCAAGACCACCCACCCGAGCAGCATGTAGGGTGCCACCTTGAAAAGCAGGAAGGTCGCGATGCCGAACGTGATGGAGAAAACGGCGCCGACGATCCAGAGCACGATCCCGGCCACGATCATGGAAGCGAGACCGACGGCCAAGAAAGTCAGCAAAGTACCGATCATCTCTATTTTCTCCTAGAAAGCTTCAAACAGCCCTCGTGTGATGCCCAGAAGTTCGAACACCACCCTCAATTCACCCAAACGACACGAACGCTTCCGAAAGCGGCGTCGACATCAACGATAATCTGATACTCGGCGTCGTCGTAGTCCAGCGATTCGTACGTGTCGCCGCGTTTGACGAGCCCTTCGGAATCGAGCGACGTGAAGAACGTATCCTCCATCACGAGTCGCACGCCGAGACCTCTTGGAAAGCGCAGTACCAGCGATCCGAGTCCCATGTCCACCGAGACCCGAGCGTTCTGCCGCCAGTCGCCGGTGAAGCCCAGCTCGATGCTTCCCACTCCGGCGTCGATCTCGATCACTTCGGTGTTCAAATTTCCGAGATTCCGCACGGTGAACTCAGCCGCTCCAACGTCGATGCTGGCCCGGGACATCGTCTCGGGGTTCGGCTCGGAGATGTCCATGAGCGTCTGTGAGGCCCCAGTTGTGATCTCCAGGCGAGTGAGTCGGATACCGCCGAGATCGATGTCCGCCTTGACCGCGCCGAAATCCATGTTCAGGTCCATCGGCACGTCGCGGGACAACCTCAACTGCATCTCGCCGGCCTCCCGGTCTCTGCCGAACCGGAAGCGCCGGCCGAGGGTCTCCGTGCCAATCCGGAGCGAACGGCCCTGGTACTCGGCGATTGGCCTGAAGACGTCTTCATCGTACTCGATTTGCATGTGGTAGAGCACTCCGGCCTCGGCCGGGCCAACCGAGAAATGGCCCGCCCCGTAGCGGACGTGCACGTCCAAGTGTCGCTCGTTCTCAACCTGTCTGGACAGGACGACCGTCTTCTGACTCTGCCCGTGGACGACATCCGCAACACTCAGGCCCATGACCAGGGCCACCCACACCCCCCACGGAACGTTCTTACGCATCGTCCTCTTCTCCCGTCTTCGTCCCCGTCCCCGTTGATTCGTCCGCTGATTTATCCGCTGATTCCTGCGCAAACTCTTCGGCATCGAGGACGTCCTCCGGCGTACTCTCGCTCCGCCATGTCCCGCCCACGAAGGGATCATCAGAACCGTAGAAGTTGGCTTCACGTCCGCCCCGAGTCAGCAGCACGGCACCAAAGCCGATCAGTAATGTGGCTGCAAGGGCCAAGGCCCCGAGTGTGGCGAGGAGCCCGCTGAAGAATCCGAAGAGGGGCACGACGTCGAGGATGCTGGCCGAGATGGGGAACACGAGCAGAGCCCCGATCCCTGCGGTAATCGCGTAGAACGTGTTGGTCGGCTGGAGCCATTCGAGCCTGCGGATGTTTCGGGAGGCCACCCACTCACCGATGTTTTTCGCGACCGCCAAATAGCCGAGCCCGGCTCCCAGCGCCACCACGACCGGGAAAAGCATCAGCCAGAAAGGCAGAGCGATGATGCCCACCACCGACACCGCGAGCGCGACACAGCCCAGCACCCAGGCGGGCACGACCAAGAAGGCACCGGCCAATCCGACCATGCCGGCCTGCATCGGATTCCTCCGTGCTGTGTTGGCTACAATTTCGAGCTTGTCCTTCGCGAAGTACACCGTCCCCAACGCGAGCAGAGACAAGAGCACAAACGTGATCAGGTCTCGTCCCACTTCGGCGATTCCACGCCCGACCGCACGCAGCGGCTGGTAACCCCGGCCCCGACGGTCGATGTCCCGGCGTTCTTCGTCTCTGAATTCCTGGCGAAGTTCGTCATCGAGCTCCAGTCTGAGCTCCTCTCGAAGCTCCAGCCTGAGCTCTTCTCGAAGCTCCAGCCTGATACGGGCCGACAAGTTCTCCAGTTCCTGGACGCTCTGACCGGGATCCGGGGCGGAGGAGGCCGCAACGTCCTCGGAGCGTAGGGCAGTTTCCAGCGTGCGATCGAGCAGCTGGGCCAACTCCAACGCTCCTTCGTCCAGCGAGGAAGGAGCTTCCCAATCCCGGAGCGCTTCGCCCAATGGGCCGTCCGAGAGTGTTACGATCTCGCCCAGTAGGTTTCGCCACGCGGTATCGAGGGCGTCACCCGGCTCAAAGCTCCCCCTCTCCTCGCCGTCGATCATCACGGAGCCGTCCCTCAACGCGATATCGAGGGTCCCGTCATCGGCGAACTCGAGATTCAAGGCGGCCTCAGTTTGAGAAATCGCCAACCGATTGGATACGACCGACCTGACCTGTCCGGCCACGTTGGCGGGAAGGATCGAGATCAGCAGTACCGATCCGGCGATCCGAGTCGCCCTAAACAGATGCTCTTGCATAGTTCTCATCCGCCGTGCGGGTGGTCATTAGATTCCGATAAAGTACCCATCCGGCCAGGCTCGTGGCGGCGGCGAAAGAGACGGCCACCATCGCGGTGACTCCTGGATAGCCGGCCAGGAGGTCCAAGGCCGAATAGGCGTAAAAGGCGATCGGACTCTCGACCAATCCGTCCGCCAAGAGACCCCACACTGCGTTGGCCCCATCGCTGATTCTCCACCAGAGAAAGGACGCCAGAGCTCCCGGTGTCACGAGCGGATTCGAGAACACCGCGTACGCGAGCAGGGCGACTACCGTAACGGGCGTGAGGGCTATGCCCGAGATGACGGCCCAGGCCTTCTGCGTCCGCGGGACCAAGCGGCCGGCCCAGGCCCGCGCCAGCGCAAATCCGCGAGCGGTACTGGCGGCCGCCGGCCGCATCAAGCGGCCGATCCGGATTTGGCCCATGACGTGGCTCGCGAACGCGCTCGAGGGAGCCATCACAGGCAGTTTCTCTATGCCGTGAATCAGGCTCCGCCACTGTTCTTCTTCACCGTGGCAATCCTCGCAAGCCTCGAGGTGGGCCGAAACTCTGGCCATCTGCCGCTCGGGCAGAAGACCTTCTACATAGTCCTGGAGCCGCTCCGGGCCAAGGTGCTCCGCCGCCCGGACCGCCCGCTGCCGTAACCATCCGAACAGGCGTTGCTCCCCGGATACGGGGAGGCGTTGCTCTGCGGATACCGGGAGGCGCTGCTCGCCGGCTACTGCCGTGTCGAGGCCGGCGAGCACACGCTCACGGAAGTTGGGGGCAGGACTCAGCTCAGGGAGCCCCCCGAGCTCGGAGTAGAGAAGTTGCCATGTTTCCAGTTCTGCCTGGCAACGTCCACACGACGTGGCATGTTCCTGGATTTCGGCCCTGTCGTCCCGAGAAAGGGCATCATCCAGGAAAGCCTGAATCCGCTCAGCGGTCAGATGTGTTTTTGGATGCTTCTGTGCCACGTTGTCGACTCCTAATGAATACCTCAGACCTTACGGTTTCGGGTTTTCCAAAGTTTCAGGAAAGGGACTCATGAAATCAGGTGTGCGAGCGACTCCTTCAGTTCGCCTCGGGCACGGTGTAAATACGTTTTGACGGTTCCCAGAGGCAGATCCATTATTTTCGAGATCTCTTCGTACGCGTACCCCTCCACGTGGCGCAAGAGAACGGCGGTCCGGTATTCGGGACGGAGCTTGCCGATCGCCTGCTCGATCTGATCTCCGAGTTCCCTGTGCTCCACGTATTCTTGCGGATTTTCATCGGTTGATTCCACGACCAGCCGCGTCTGCTCTTCTTCCTGGACCGTTCGGGCGTGCGGAGAGCCGTCGATGGACACCGTGTCGAGTTTGCGGCGCCTCAAATGGTCGATGGTGTGGTTGTTGGCGATCTTGAAAATCCAGCTACTGAATTTGTAGCGCGGGTCGTAGGACGCGACGGCGTTGAAAGCACGGATGAACGTTTCTTGTGCCAAGTCTTCGGCCAGAGCCCGGTCACGCACCATACGGTAGACCAAGGAGAAGATAGGCCGCTCATAACGCCGGAGCAGCTCGGCGAAAGCGCCTTCGTTCCCGGCCGCTGCCAGCGCGGCCAGTTCCTTGTCGGTCTGGGTGTCGAAATCCAAGTGGAGTGGCTCCGCCCTCCTGAGTGCGCCCGGCGGAGGTGCCCCTCCAACCCACGGAGTTGGCACGGCCGGGAAACTTCGTATGCTTCCCGGGTACGCGGCTCCAACGCCGGCCCGCCTCGGCTATGTCACACTTTCAGGTGGAAAAAGTAACCAAAAGGTCGAGCGAATGGCGACAGTTCCGGAAGCCAAACCCTCCCATGGCGCGCAGAGAGAGGACCAAGTCCGCACCCTATTTTCGGAGATCGCGCCGCGATACGACCTGTTGAATCATGTGCTCAGCCTGAACATCGACCGGGGCTGGCGGCGGCGTGCGATACGGATGCTCCGGTGGCAGGAGCGAGACACGGGGAGGTACCTGGACGCGTGTGCCGGAACTTTCGATCTGAGCTTGGAGCTGGCGAAGCAGGCCGGTTTTCGAGGGTCCGTGATCGCGACTGATTTTGCGTTGCCGATGCTCGTGCAAGGCCGAAGCAAGCTCGGCCCTTCCGTGACTCCCATTTGCGGGGACACGCTGAGGCTGCCCTTCGCAACCGCTTGCTTCGACGGCGCGACGGTCGGATTCGGCGTGCGCAACCTCTCCGACCTACGCGTCGGGTTCTCTGCTCTTGCGCGTGTGTTACGCCCGGGCGCCCGACTCGTGATACTGGAGTTCACGGAACCACCGAACCGTGTGCTTCGAGCCTTCTACCACCTGTACTTCCACCACATTCTCCCCGTCGTGGGGCGCCTCGTTTCTGGCCATCCCTGGGCCTATAGCTACCTGCCCGAGTCGGTGAAGGAATTTCCGGGGCCGGCTGAATTGGCTGGCCTTTTGGCTGAATCCGGCTTCGAGAGAGTGGAGTGGCGATGGGTGACCGGCGGGGTCGCGGCTATCCACGTCGCGGTACGGATGTGATCCCGTCGGACGGGGTACTCGGCTTTTTCAGGGACGAGGTGCCGCTTCGGGACGGGGCGCGGCTTCAGGGACGAGGCTCGGCTGGGCCATCTTCCAGAAATCTTACGGGTCCCAAGTCCTCCAAGCCTGGATCGAAGCGATCGGGGTCACCCACGATCAAGATGACCATGTCGTCCAGGCCGTTCGGGGGCAGGGTCTCACGGAGAACCTTGTGAACGTGGGTCGGAGTCACGCGCTGAATCCCGGCCAGAAACCGCTCTAGCCAATCGAGAGGAAGATTCTGGGTCCGATTGAGCATCTGGCGGAATACGATCTGGGCCGGAGTTTCAAAATTGAAGACGAAACCGTTCGCGATCCGGTCGACGGCATCACGAACCTCCTCGTCGTCGAGAGGTACTTCAGCGGCCTCCCCGAGGGCCTCGGCAATGAGGCGGATCACCTCGACGGTCGATTCGCTCTTGGTCTGGGTGGTCGCGGCGATGATGCCTCTCGAGCGCTGGGGCGTCGTCCAAACCACCCCCACGGCGTAAGCGAGTCCCTCCTCGTTTCGGACGCGACGGGCGAGGCGGCTCGTCAGCCCCGAGCCCCCCAGGACTGAATTACCAATCAGAGCGGCGTAGTAGTCCTCGTTGTCCGCCAAATGCACGTCGCTGGGTTTTCCGATGATGATCGTGCTTTGGTCGAGTTCTCTCGGAACGATATACACGCCGGGCTCGACCGAGAATGTCGGCGGAGCCGGGGCCTCGAGATTCCCGTCGCAACGAGGCCATCCGTCGAGCATACGTTCCAATTTCGGACGCATATCATTCCAGGTGACGTCCCCCGTCACGCCCAGTGTGAGGTTGCCCCAACAGAAGATCCTCCGATGTACCCGGTGCAGCACATCGGGGGCCAGATCCTCCGGATCGAGATCCTCGGGCCTCAATTCCCACCCCACGGGGTGATCTCCGAACATGAGGTTGTTGAACTTGGAGATGGCCAACTGCCCGGGGATGTCCGATAGCCTGCTCACTCTGTCGAGCTGCTGGCCACGCCACACCTCGACGCGAGCCGAATCGAAGGCCGGGTCCCTCAACAGAGATCCCCAGATCTCGAGCACCTCGTCCAGATAACGCGTCAGAGTATTGAACGAACTGAACGACGAAGGACCTCCTCCCCCGAAAGAGGTTTCGGCGGCGTAGAACTCGAGGATTTCATCGACCTCATCCGGTGAGAGATCGACGGTGCCCCCCGAACGGAGAAGAATCGGAACCGCAGTCGTGGCCCCGTGCTCTTCTCTCGAGAAATACGAAGGCCCGCCCCGGAACCGGGCGAACACTGACACCAGGGGCAGCGAGTGGTCTTCGAGGAAAAAGACCTCCACTCCAGGCTCGACGCGATATAGCTCAGCCTCCGGTCGCCGGAACTCCAACGTTGGGAACTCCAGGGATTCGACCGCTGCCGGCGTCGTCACCTGCGCCGACAGACCGGCTGGGCCGCCGACCCAAACCAGAACCATGACCCAAGCCAGAACGACGACCCGAGCCGGCCCGATGACCCGAGCCGGAACGACGATCTGAGCGAACGGCCGCGCCGACGGCCGGAACAGACTCATCGACCCGCCACCGAATCTGGGCGAACCAGAGTGGCCACCGTCCGACGCTCGAGCGTGAAGAAACGTTCGGCAACGCTACGCACGTCTTCGGCCTCGACCGCCGCCAAGCGATCTGTAAAACCGAACGTCGTGCGCCAATCGCCGAAGTTGGAGGCGGAGGCGGACAGCTGGAAGGCCAAGCCCAAGTTCGATGTCACCCGTCGGATCTCGCCTGCTTCGAGCTGATTTCGAATTCGCTGCAGCTCGCGCTCCGAAGGGGGCGTTCGTCGAAGAGAGTCGAGTTCGGCGTACACGGCGGCTTCGATATCGGCGGTGGTGTTCGGTAGACGTGGTGTGGCATCGATCGCGAAGATCGCGGGAAACCGGACGCCCGGGCCCACGGACGAGGTGATGCTCGTCGCGATTTGGTCCTGAATCACGAGGCGCCGATGTAGCCTCGACGTGAGTCCTCCGGTGAGCAGCCAGGAGAGGACTGTGAGGGCAGGTGCGTCCGGGTGCTCAGTTTCCACGACTGGCCATCCCATACGCACTCGAGGGCCTGCATCGAAAGTTATTTCTACTCTCCGTTCTTCCCTCTGGGCGGGCTCTCTCGACAGGACCGGCTCCGGAATTTCACCCGCGGGAAGATCGTCAAAGTACTCATCGGCCCAGGCAAGAATCTGATCGGGGTCGACGTCCCCCACGATGGTGACGACGGCGTTGCGGGGCCCATAATAACGCCTGAAGTATGCTTCCACGTCCGGCCGGCGAAGTCGCTGGATATCGGACATGTACCCTAGGACCGGCTGTCCGTACGGATGAACGGTGAAGGCCGCGGCCATGTGAGCCTCGAAAAGAAGGCCTCCGGGGTTGGTGTCCACGCGTAGGCGGCGTTCTTCGGCGACGATATCCCTCTCCGTGTAGAACTCCCGGAACACGGGGTTGGCCATCCGGTCTGATTCGAGGAGAAACCAGAGCTCTGCCCGGTTCGCCGGCATCTCCACGAAGTAGGTCGTGGACTCCCAGTCCGTGCTGGCGTTGAGTCCCCGGCCGCCGTTCGTCGACAATATCCTCTCGAACTCGTTGGGAAGTACATACGCTCGCGCTTCGGTTTCCAACGAGTCGATTCTATCTCGGAGAAGCGGTACCGCCGTGGTATCTCCTTGGGCTTCCAGCGCCAGGATCGAATCCTGGAGCGCGTCCATACGAACGAACAGCACGCGTTCGGCGACGGAATCCCGGGTTCCCAGCGTCTCTGTACCCTTGAACAGCAAGTGCTCGAGCAGGTGGGCGATGCCCGTCTGCCCCCGCGCTTCGTTGACGGCGCCAACCCGGAACCGCACGACGAAGGAAACCGTGGGTGCGCCAGCCCGAGGCAACACCAGCCAGCGCATGCCGTTGGCGAGCTCGTGCTCGACGACGGGGAGCTGCGCTCCGGTGAGAACCTGAGAGCTCCCCGTGCCTGCCGACCCCCCCACCCAGGCGGTCAGCAGGCTCAGCACCACGAACCGCCGGAAGGCGGGTCGAGCGGCGATGTGTCCGCCCCTCACTCGGTCACCCCGCGTCACGCGGTCGTACCCGATTCGAACGGCTGGCAACGGGGGCAATAGAACGCTGCGCGATTTCCGAATACCAATCGACATATCCTCGTGGAGCAGCGGAGGCAGGGCTCCTGGCCTCTTCCGTAGACTCTCAACCGCGAGGCGTTCTCACCAGGATTTCCGGAGGCGTCCCGGTAGTCCCTGAGTGTCGTTCCCCGATTCTCCACCGCGCTGCGTAAGGTCCGGCGGAGCGCCCTATGGAGCTTGCGGGCCTCGCCCTCGGTCATGGACTTGGGCGACCGTTGCGGATGAATGCCAGCCAGATGAAGCGCCTCGTTCGCGTAGATGTTGCCTACCCCCGCCACCCGGCGCTGGTCCAGCAGCCACGACCGGATCGGCGAGATGGATCGGGAGAGGTCCGCGTGCAGCCGTCGGGCGGTGAAGGTCGACGAGAGCGGTTCTGGGCCAAGACGTTGATCGCGCAGCGCCCACTCCGCCTCCTCCATGGCCTCCAGCCGTCCAAAACGGCGCACATCGTCGTAGACGAGCGCGGGACCGGCGTTCAGGGTAAAACGCACGGCTGGGTGCGTCGTCCGTGCCTCGGGTCGGGCCCATACGAGGCGGCCGGTCATACCGAGGTTTACGACCAGGACGACCCCTCCCGTCATGTGTAAAACGATATTTTTCCCCCGTCGGTCCACGGATTCGAATATCCGTCCCCTCAGACGGGCGGAGAAATCCCGGGGTGGTTGGCGAAGGACGTCCCGGTGCAGAACCCTTATGCGTTCGATCGTCTTACCGGTAAGCGTGGGGCGAAGTCCCCGGACGATGGTTTCGACTTCTGGTAGTTCGGGCATGGGGTGCGTTTGATCGAGACTGATGCTAGCCGGGCCCTGGCTCGGCCTGGGATACCTCTTCCGGCTGGGCCATGGAAACGTCTCGTTCGGCCCGGGCGAACTCTCGCCATCCGATGTCCTTCCGAAATTGTTTTCCGGAGAACTCGATGGCGGTCGCCGCCTCTCGGCTTTTCGAGGCCGCCTGACTCAGCGTCGTCCCCAGGCCCGTGGCAGCGATTACGCGCCCTCCGGAAGTTTCGAGCCCATGGGCTCCGGACGTCGTACCCGCGTGAAAGAGAAGTACGTCCGGGTCGTCCCGGACCGATTCCGGAATGTGGATCCGACGGCCTTTCGGGTACGGGCCTGGATACCCCTCCGAGGCGAGCACCGTCGTGAGGGCGGCCCCCGAACTCCACTCAAGGATCGTACCGCCGAGCTGCCCGCCCCGAGCGACCTCCAGCATGGGGTCCAGGAGGGACGACTCCAGTAACGGGAGGACCACTTGAGCTTCGGGGTCTCCGAAGCGGCAGTTGAACTCGAAGATGCGCGGTCCACTCTCGGTGAGCATGATCCCCGCGTAAAGCAGTCCTCGGAATTCGGCGCCGTCTTCAGCGAGCGCGGCCAACGTTGGCTTGATGATCTCGTCCTCGACTTGCGACATGAGGGCATCGGAGGAAAGGGAGATGGGCGCGTACGCACCCATACCGCCGGTGTTCGGCCCCACATCACCCTCGCCCACGCGTTTGTAGTCCTGAGAGGGGAGCATGAGCACGGCATCACGGCCGTCCGCCAAGGCGAATACCGATATTTCCTCTCCCGGCATGAACTCCTGGACGACCACCTCTCTGCCTGCCTCCCCGAACGCCCGGTCGGCCATGATGCTCTCGAGTGCCTGGAGCGCTTCATCGACCGTCTCACACACGATGGCACCCTTGCCGGCCGCCAAGCCGGAAGCCTTCACGACGATGGGCGCTCCGTGTTCCCTTATGTACGCGGAGGCCTCGCCGAGGTCGGTGAAGGAGGCGGACACCGCAGCCGGGACGCCGGCCCGTAGCATCAATATCTCCGCATAACTCTTGCTGGATTCGATGCGAGCGGCCGCCTTGGTGGGCCCGAACGCGGGGATGCCGACGTGCTCCAGGCGGTCGACCAGACCGGATGCGAGCGGGCCCTCCGGTCCCACTACTACGAGGTCGATGTTCTGTGCGCTCGCCCAGCCGGCAAGTGCCACTGTGTCGCCCGATGGAATCGCGACCGGCTCGACCCTCGAGGTCATCCCGCCGTTCGGCTGCGTAACGAACACCGTGGCTTCGGGCGCGTCTCTGAGGATCTTCCAAGCCAGTGTGTGCTCTCGGCCACCGTTTCCGACGATGAGGATTCGCATGGCTCCCAGTCTACGGTCCCGAGCTCGAAAAGAGAACGGGCGACCAGGTCACCCGGTCGCCCGTCCGCGGAGGCCGCGAGATTTTCCAGAAGTTACCGCTTGACGCTTCCCATGAGGTCGTCGGCCATACGCTTGGCCGCGCCCGCGACCTGTCCGAAGAGATCCTTTGCGCTGTCTGCGTAGGCTTTGGCGGCGTCCGTCAGGTCCTCATTGTACGCCCTTTCCGGGTCTCCCCTGTGCGCGTATTCACCACGGATGATCCGGTCGTATTCGCCCTCCTCGATCCACGAGCGAATTTCCGCCAGGCGCAGCACGTAGAACGGATGACTCTGGCCCATCAGGTTGAGAACTTTGAACACCTGGTCGGCGACATCACCGGATTCCCGGTACTCCTCCGCCTGAATGATGAATTCGTCCAGACTCGTTTCGTCGTCGTCCCCGCCACCGGCCATCTTCAGCATCGTGGACATGACCTTTTGCGGGTTCTGCACGGCCAACAGCCCGGCCCGGTCGCTCGACAGCTCACTCTTCCTGGACCACTCGAGAAGTCCCACGAGCACGGCCCGAGCGGCGAGTCCGACGATCGGGAACCCCATGCTGGCGAGTTGGATCAGGAGGACCGTCATCGTCCGGTAGAGGACGTGGTCGCTCATGATGTGGCCGACCTCGTGACCCATGACGTACGCGAGCTGCTCGTCGTCCAGAAGCTTCACAGTGCCCGAGTTCAAGATCACGAACGGCTCGTCCATCCCATAGGCCCCAGCGTTGACTATCGGTGTCTGTGAAATGAAGAGTGGGTACTCTTTCGGCGCGTCGAGTGTCTTGAGAACGTCCTGGTAGATGTGCGAAACGCGGGTGAACTGCCGCTCCGAAACCCGTACGGAACTCGCGAGGAACGCCAGGCGAATCGGCTTCTCACCGAAGAAGCCGAAGAGTGCCCGCAGCACGTCGTCGAAGACCGGAATCTTTCTGAGCGCCGCCAACGCGGCCCGGTCCGCCGGGTGCTCCCAGGCACGAGGGGCGATGTCCGTCAGGATGCGTGTGGCCCTCGCGTCCTGCTCGTCTTCGCCGTTCCCGTTCTCCTGGTCGTTCCCGTTGTCTTGGTCGTTCTCAGCCATGGCTGTCCATCTCCTTTGGTCCGCGCGGAAGGACGAGCCCTCCGCTCTATCGGCTCTACGCTCCCCCCGTCGGGGAAGTTTCAGGACGTGGCGACCGGGCGACCCCCGCTCAGCTGAGCGCCTGGTCCAAGTCCTGGATTAAATCTTTCACGTCCTCGATGCCGACCGAAAGCCTTACCAGTCCCTCCGTTATGCCCAACGCCTCACGTACGTCCTTCGGCACCGATGCGTGGGTCTGGAGCGCCGGTACGCTGATGAGAGATTGAACGCCACCCAAACTCTCCGCAAGCTGGAACACCCGAGTATCGGTCGCCAGGCTCCGGGCTCGCGCAGGGTCACCCAGGTCCACCGAGACCATTCCACTGTAGCCCGACATCTGTCGCGCTGCCAACCCGTGCTGAGGATGGGACTCCAGACCAGGGTAGAAGACCCGTTCGACGGCGCTGTGCGCCTCCAGGAACCGGGCCACCGCCAGTCCGTTCTCGTTGTGGACCGGCATACGCACGTGGAGCGTTCTGATGCCTCGTAGGCACAACCAGGCGTCCATCGGCCCCGGGACGGCTCCCGAGGATTTCCGGACGAAGTGGATGTCCTCGGCCAGTTGGTCATCGTTGAGCACGAGCACGCCGCCGATGATGTCCGAATGGCCGTTCAGATATTTCGTGGACGAGTGCATGCTCACGTCCGCGCCCAGGGCGAGCGGCTGCTGGTTGAACGGGGAAGCAAATGTGCTGTCCACCATCAGGAGGGCGTCTCCCTCATGTGCGATGTCGGCTGCCGCGCGGATGTCGCAGATCCTGATCAAGGGATTCGTAGGCGTCTCGACGTGGACCAGCCGAGTGTTGGGGCGCATCGCGTCCCGGATCCGCTCGGGGTCCCTCGTGTCCACAAAAGAGAATTCCAGTCCGAGCTTCGCCAGGACGCCCGTGTACATACGAATCACGCCCCCGTAGGTATTCTCCTCGCACACTATGTGGTCGCCGGCGGAGAGGCGCTTGACCACCGCTTCGATCGCCGCCAACCCGCTCGAAAACGCGATCCCGTGAGTGCCCCCTTCGAGAGCGGCCATCTTTTGTTCGAGCCCCACCGTCGTGGGGTTCTTCACCCGTGCGTAGTCGTACCCCTGCTTCGGCTCGGCGACATCCGGCTGGACGTACGTGGAGGTCTGGAAGATGGGTGGAATGATCGCACCCGTTGTCGGTTCGGGGTCTTGGCCGGCGTGTACGGCGAGAGTCCCGAAGCGGGGGGCGTTCTGTGATGGATTCGTCATGTGTTCCGTGGGGCAGGGGAGGGTGATCGGCCCGAATATAGACGGGGCTACCGCCGGTGCCACCTTCTAGGGGTCTGCATGAGTAGGTGCAGCGGGGTTGGGGTGCATCGGTATGGACGCCGACCCGCGGAGATGTGTCTAGCGGGACGAACTGCTCACAGGGCGAGGGTCGGCCAGGACGATTCGATCGCGACCACCCCTCTTAGCGGCGTAGAGAGCTTTGTCGGCGGCGGCAACGAGATCCTCGATCGTACCCATCTCCTGAGTATACGCCGCAACGCCGCAGCTCACCGTGACCGGATCGAAGGGAAGCTCGGACGTCTTCAGGCGCTGCCGGACCCGCTCTGCGAAAACCAAAGCTCCCTCCTCGTCACCATCCAAGAGCACGCACAGAAATTCTTCACCACCGAATCTGGCGGACAGATCCATCGCGCGAGTGTAGCCCTTCAGAACTCTCCCGAAGAATCTGAGCACCTGGTCGCCGGCTACATGGCCGTGACAGTCGTTGAAGTCCTTGAACTTGTCGAGATCGAAGAGCGCAACGCAGACCGGGACTCCCCTTGCGGCGGCCGCGAAAGCTCGCTCCAAGACAAGCATCGCATGCCGCCGGTTGGGTAGCGCCGTCAGGGTGTCGGTGAGAGCCTGTTGCTCCGCCTCGTATCGCGCCCGATGGAGGAGGTCCGCAAGAATGCCCACGCCAAGGCACACGCCGACATAGACGACCGCGACCCCCGCCAGCAGGCTCCAATCCGGTTCGGATGACCCCAGGAGCGGCAGAGCTACGTGTACGGAGGCCAGGACCGCGAGGGCGAGGCCTAGAGCTACCAATACACCCTGCCACCCCTTGTAATAGGCGAACAGAAAGGCCGGGACGAGAGCGGTCAGCCATATCAGCGCACGGGCATCACCGGTCATCCACTCCGGGGCGAAGAAGGATGACAGAGCGGGAACCGCAAGTGCGGCCCCTGTGATGACGAGGGCTTGGAAGGGAAGGGGCTTGTGAGCGAATCCGGTCACTGGGCCTTCCGGCCGGGCCGGTAGCGGAGTTGTTGGCGTGACGTCTTGAACTTCGCTCACAGGGGTATTTTCCGCCGGATTCGATTAAGAAGGGGGGGGCTAACGCGGCGGGCTGTCGTTCCCAGGCTTTGGATCACTGCCTTCCGGTGCCAGTCCAAAGATACTACCCGGGCGATTGGGCTTGAAAGGGAATTCTCGGGGGGGCTCGATCCTGGCGTCCCACCCGCAGCTCTATGGATCCGTGGTGCCTACAGCCGGGTTGGACTGGGGTCCGAACAGCGCATCCACACCGAGTGTGCCCCTGAACGGTCTCACCTCGAAGAAGTAGATCGTTTGTGCTTGTAGGCCATCCGCGGTGCAAGCGAGCACTTCGCCGACCGTCGCTCCCGCGATCGGGGCGCCGCATCCCCCACTCGTTATTTCGGTCCAGACCAGGGTGGTGCTGGGGCGGAAGCGGGCGGTATAGCCCGAGGGGCTCCCAAAACCGTCGTCCACCTCCGTCCAGTTCAGTGTGAGTGTCGTGCTGGTCGCCTGGACCACGGTGAGATCGATGACCTGCCCAGGGAACGGAATCGGGTCTACCGCTAGGTCCGTGCTGGATCTGGGGATCAAGCGCCAGAGTACGAGGCCTCCAGGTGTTTGGCTGGGACCCAGCAGTCCGATGGCCTCGCGGATCGAGAAGGAATCCGGGTGGACCTGGCCGAGATCAAAACCTCCGAGTTGTAAGAGCATCATGTCGAGGGGGCCGGAGCCATCGTCGACGGTCATGAGCAAGTCACGGCCGAAGGGGCCGATGACCGTGGCCGTGTCCACGATGTCCGCATCACGGATCCGCACGAGCGCAGCGTCTCTGAGCCCACCGTCGGCGGTCGCAGCCGTTGCGGTGTTGAGCTCCAGCGGCTGGGGAAGGACCACCTGTTGAGCCAAGAGGAAGGGCTCTCCTTCTCGGAGAATCGGCTGCCCGGCTTCCTGGGCCGCGCGCCCAAGGATTCTCACGCTGTCGCCCGGGAGAAGCGTCGTTGGGGGTGTGCCGACTATGCGCAGATAGGTCTCACCAGCCTGGAGGTGTAGGGATCCGTCGGCAAAGGCACTGCCTGGGTTGAGTACGATTCCTTGGGTGAACCCTTTCGTTCCAACAGGAAGGTTCCGAGCCTCGGCAAGCGTGAACGAGGGGAACGTCACCCCCAGGACCACACTCAGAGTATCGCCAGCGCGGAGGGTCAGTTCTGCGTCATCGAAGTCCAAGACCGCAAGCGAATCTCCGAGGAAGGTGCTGTCCGCTTCGAGTCGAAAGCGGCCGACGAGAAGGTTTTCCACCACGAAGACTCCGTTGGCGTCTGTAGTAGCACTGGCGGCCAGGCTCTGCGTTCCTGCCACCAAGAACTGAATCTCCAGTCCCTGTACCCGATCATCCGAGGCGTCTTGGACTTCGTTTCCGTTGTGATCCAGGTACACGAGTCCGGTGATCGCACCCACCGACTCGACGGACAGGATGCGACCCGCCAGATCGGAATCGGTGCAGGATGAGATAACGAGCGGCAGCGCAAGAAGCACCACCGGGAGACTGAGCGCCCTCGTTCGCCGCTTCATCCGGCACCTCCACCGATGCGGAATCCAATTCGTAGCATTCTACCCGCACTCGTCGAGGTTAGCTTCCTGCCAAAACGGGGGTTCACCGTGACGGGGACATCAAGGTCACCCGTGGTTGGATCAATCGACAGCTGCCGAGACCCGACCACAAGTAGAAGCGCGGTGTCCCGCAACCCCACGTCGGATTCCAGAAGGTTGAAACCCTCAACGACCAATTCCAGCCGACGACCCCTCGATTGGAAAAGCGCGAAGCCCAGGTGAACATCCAGTGCGTGCACACCCCGTCCTCGGCAACTGTTGCGCTTTACGAACCGCTCAATGGCGGTGGCAAGACAACTCCATCGGCTCGCCAGGTCGGATACCGCTGGATCATCGGACACGAAGGCCACGTCATTCAAGGCGGAGCCGTCCCCGTTTGCGTCTACTCCTGCCCTGTACCCGGCCGTGAAGGGGTAGGCGGAACGGAAACGGTACGTCCCGGTCAGGGTCACCGAAGAGCGGCGGACCGAAAAGCCCGTAGCTACGCGGTGCGGGATGTCGAGGTCCGACGTACCTTCGCTCCACGGCCTGGGCAAGAGACCGTCCAGCCCGGGATCGAGGGCGCCGCCTGGGGCACGGTGGCGGGCACGAACTATCGCGCCGCCCGACTGACGATATCTCTTTGTCTGCCGAGCGTGCACGCCAAGTTTGCATCGCGTAGCACGTGGCGGCTGGACCGCGGCAAGATGGCCAACATCTTCCGGTTCGGCGGTCCTTCGGGGCTGCAATGGTTCAGTGACGTGACGGTGTGGGCGATTTTCACGGTAGTTCTTGTTGGCTCGTATTTTGGGAAAAGGCA